>JAUNCG010000008.1 GCA_030526715.1 Eubacteriales bacterium | reverse complement strand
GGCTTCTGTCGGGGCTTCTGTCGGCGCCTCCGCAGCCACCTCCGTCACTGAAGCATCCTCTGCTACCGCTGTCATATTTCCCATCAACATGGCAGCTGTCATCAATGTCGCCATGCCTCTTTTCCATCGATTCTTCATACTCAACCTCCGTTCTATTTATACTCCCTCAAAAACATCTTATTTCACCTCATACATTACGAGTATAGCACGCGTATCTGCTTTTTTCCACATATAGTTCATGGATATTTTGTGAAAAATATGGCTGCCAAGGTCGTTGCCTGTAAGCAAAAGACAACCGGCTCAATCCGCATTTTTTAACCAGAGCTCCTCTGTATAGCATCGTGTCTCCTCATCCCAGAGCATCCGATCCTCTCCGTGATATTTTTTCACGATAGAAGAAATGATCCTTCTTCCGAAGCCATGTTCTTCCCGTTGCTTTTTGCCGGAACGGAACTCTGGCCGTTCTCCGTCCGGGATCTGATTTCTCACAAAAATATGGATCCCCTCAGGCTCTGCCGACATTCGAAAGGATATCTTTTTCTTCTCCGGTTCCCCGATCCGCTCCTGTGCCTCCACGGCATTATCCAACAGATTCTGCAGGAGCGCCACCAGATCGAGCTCCCGGATCCCTCCATAATCTCCATTTTCCACCTGAACCTCCAGCAAAATCCGCTTCCTCTCACACTGCTGTCGTTTCACCGCAAGAATGGCGTTCACCACTTCATCTCCACAGCAGTCCTGACTGCACAGATCCTCGTACTGATGCTTTAGATTATCCACATAGAGCTGTATACCTTCCATATCCGTTTCCCGCTCCAGCATTGCCTCCAGTGTACGAATATGCTTCACCAGATCATGGCGATAGCGTCTCATGGCCTCTGTCCGCTCTTCTATAGACTCATACAGCTCCTGCGTTGATTTCATATAATCCCGAAGCATCCGGTTTTCCATGTCCTTCTCCTGCAAGTATATTGAGCGCCTCATCAGTGCGAAGATACACAGTAATACGATCACAAATACAATTAACATCCCCATATGCTGATCACTGCCGCACAGGCAGCCCTTTTCCTTTCCCATTGTTTTTTCAGTATATACTACTTCCCGGACATTTTCAATTTATATCACTGCCTCAAAAAAGCTGATTTTTTTCTTAAAAATCCCTATTTTATATTCTTTTTTCTTCACAACCATGTTATAAAGAAGTATAATATCGTTGCGAGTTGTTTTATATTTGGGGAGTGTATTTATGAATCAAGTAAAACGAATGTGCAGAAGATTCTGGAACAAGTATCAGCATTTTGCTCCGGTACCTGCTTATATGATTTTTTATATGTCAGTTTTTACATATGTGGAGAGCCGTTCACGCTCTCACATTCACCTGCTCTCATCGAGCTATGACAAGATGATCCCATTCTGTGAGATTTTTGTAATCCCATATCTGCTGTGGTTTTTCTATATTACGATAAGTGTGATCTATTTCGGGCTTGTGGAAAAGGATCGGTCTCAGTATTATTCTCTTATCACGAACCTCAGTATCGGGATGACGATTTTTCTGATTATCTCACTCGTCTGGCCCAACGGGCACACACTTCGCCCCGCGATTTTTCCCCGCGAGAATATTTTTACGGATCTGGTGCGATATGTGTACGGAAACGATACTTCTACCAATGTGTTTCCCAGCATCCACGTGTATAATTCTGTGGCTGTACATCTCGCGATCGCAAGATGTCCCGAACTTCGCCGGCACCCCCGGCTTATCCACGCATCATGGATTTTGTGTATCCTGATCGTCCTGTCTACCGTGTTTATTAAGCAGCACACGATCGTGGACGTGATCGGTGCATTGCTTATGAATCTCGGCGCTTATCTTCTGATCTATCAACCACAACCTGCGATACTGCGCCGCCATTCCAAGGTACATCATAAACAGCATATTTAAAAACGGGCAAAGCCGGGGATCACATTTCCCCGGCTTTCTTTACGCAGGCCTTTGACGCTTCAAACACCGCACTGCGCATTCCTTTTTCTTCCAATACACGCACCGCCTCTATGGTCGTTCCTCCCGGAGAACATACCATATCCTTGAGCTCCCCCGGATGCCGTCCCGTCTCCAGTACCATCCTTGCACTGCCGAGCACTGCCTGTGCCGCAAAACGATAGGCCTGCGCTCTGGGCATACCGTCCGCCACGCCTGCATCTGCCAGCGCTTCGATAAACATATATACATACGCCGGCGAGCTTCCGGCCACTCCGGTCACCACGTCCATGAGACGCTCCGGTACCTCTTCCGCTCTTCCGAACCCCTCAAACAGCCTCTTCACCAACTCCAGCTCCTCTTCTGTCACATGCGCATTTTTACACAGGGCGCTCATCCCCTCCTTCACCATGGCAGGGGTATTCGGCATACTGCGAACGATCTTTGTTCCCTTCCCCAGCTGCTCCTCCATCCACGCCAGAGTCTTTCCCGGCGCTATGGTGACGATGATCTGTCCTTCATGGAGCGCCGTTTTGATCTCCCGGGCGACCTCCTCATAGAACATCGGCTTGACCGCCAAAAACAACACGTCCGAGCGCTGTGCTGTCTGCCGGTTATTTTCCGCCAGATGGATCTGCAGCTCTTCCCGGATCTTCTCCTTTGTCTTCTCTGACTTTGCCGAAGCGATCAGCTCCTCCCGCTCTGCAATCTTACTATCCAAGATCCCCCGGATCATAGCCGTTGCCATATTCCCGCAACCGATAAATCCAATCCTCATTCTTCCCCCTCCATCAGCTTCGCCAACTTGCCACCAAGATAAAACATCACATAAAATGCCGTCTCATAGTAAAGATACTCCAACGCATTCTCATCCCACAAATACACGATCTGCGCCGGAAACTCCTCGTCAGCTCCATAGAATTTGATCCGGAGCTTCAGATCCCGAAATACCGTAAACTCATATCCGATATCCCCAAGCTTTATCTCTTCTCCGCCAATATGCTCGCAGGCTCTGCGAAACGCCTCCCAGTCACTGTCGTACAGCTCTGCCTGCTTTCCCGTCATCTTCTCATCTACACCGATGGTTCGCGGACGCCCCTTCAGGCTGTTCACCGGGGCAAAGATACCGCTCGCTTTGGGCGCTTCCCCTTCCGTATGGCAGAGCAGATCAAAAATCGCCAGTGTTTCCTCAAAGGACGCTGGCTCTACCGCATTTTCTTCTCGCAGGAGCCGCTCTGTCTCTGCCGTCCCCCGCGCAATGCGATACCGTTCTCCCAGAAATTCCACATATAGATATACTCCGTCATCTGCCAGCTTCCATTTCTCAGCCAGAGCTTCATAGGAATATGTGAGGAAACGCGCCTTGGCACGCTCCCTCTGTACTGCATAATTGTTCATCCTTTATTTTCCTGTTCTGCCGTGCGTCGGATATCCTCCGCAATCACTGCGATAAATTCCGAGCAAGTCGGTCTCTGTCTCTCTTTACTGCTGTTTACACCAAACAGTTCATGCAATCGTTCGATATTGCCTCTGCTGTACGCGATATCGATCGCCGTACGCACACCCCGCTCCACATTCGCAGACTTCGTGCCGTTCTTCGCCGCAATCTCCGGATACAGTATCTTTGTCACAAAATTGATCTTCCCCTGATCCTCGAGATACATCAGCACCCCGTCGCGGACATATTGAAAGCCTTTGACTCTGGTGGGAATGCCAAGCTCATGCAGCAGCATTGTCGTCTGGCGCTCGCAGATCTCTCTGAATCCCTTCTCCAGCCCTGTCGTTTCGGTCTTCTTTTTCCGAACTCCGGTCTTCATCTTATAGACATGCTTCACCTGACGGATGATATTCTGCGCACTGAAGGGCTTCATCAGATAATAATCCGCACCTCTCGCGAAAGCATCGTCTGTAATGTACTCACTCCCAATAGCACTCAGCATCAGTACGATCGGCTGCTTCACGACCTCCGGATCCTCATGAAGCATGTCCAGCACAGCCAGACCATCCAGCTTCGGCATCACCACGTCCAGAAGCACGACATCCGGTTTCATCGATTTGATCATATGCAATGCCTCCTCACCGTCCCTCGCCTTGCCTACGATCTTCATCTCACTATCCGCAGCTATGATCTCGCTCAACAAATCGCGTATCAATTCACTGTCATCCGCAATCAGCACTGTAATTGTACTCATAAAGCCATATCCTCTCCAACGCGCACATTTTATTACCATCATACTCCTGTCTTTTCTCCGGGTCAACATCTGATTCTTTTATAGCTCTGCCTTAGCGGTCACACTTGGATACCCCTTAGACCTACCGTTCACAGGAAGTACCTTAGACGCAAAAAACCCGAAGTCTTACGACTTCGGGTTAAATTCGGAACAATTATGCAAGCTTTGCAGTGTTCAGCTTTACGCCGGGTCCCATAGTAGAGGTAAGTGTTACACTCTTCAGGTACTGACCCTTCAGTGCTGCCGGCTTTGCCTTGTTGATAGCTCCGATAAGCGTCTGGAAGTTGTCCGCCAACTGCTCCTCTGTGAAAGAAGCTTTTCCAAGCGGCACGTGAATGATGTTTGTCTTATCCAATCTGTACTCAATCTTACCAGCCTTGATATCCTGAATAGCCTTGGTAACATCCATGGTTACGGTACCAGCCTTCGGGTTCGGCATTAAGCCCTTCGGTCCAAGTACACGACCCAGACGTCCAACAACACCCATCATATCCGGTGTAGCTACAACTACATCGAAATCCAGCCAGCCTTCGTTCTGGATCTTCGGAATCAGCTCCTCTGCTCCAACAAACTCAGCGCCTGCTGCAAGAGCCTCGTCAGCCTTTGCATTCTTAGCGAATACAAGTACGCGAACCTTCTTACCAGTTCCGTGCGGCAGAACAACTGCGCCACGGATCTGCTGGTCTGCGTGACGTCCGTCACAACCAGTTCTGATATGAGCCTCGATTGTCTCATCAAATTTAGCAACAGCATTTTTCTTTACGATGCTGATAGCTTCCTCAGTATCGTAAAGATTTGCGCGGTCAAAAGCCTTGGCCGCTTCTACATATCTTTTTCCTCTTTTCATATTAAATAACCTCCTGGTGGTATTTGCGGGAATCTCCCTCCCACTGTGTTAGCACTCGTTCAGTCCTCTTCACGGTGCGGTTTCAGTCATGATGATTAGTCTTCTACTACGATACCCATGCTTCGAGCAGTACCTGCGATCATGCTCATAGCTGCCTCAACGCTTCCGGCATTCAGATCCGGCATCTTCAGCTCAGCGATCTCACGAACCTTGTCCTTGCTGATCTTAGCAACCTTGGTCTTGTTCGGTACACCGGAACCAGACTTCAGATTGCAAGCCTTCTTCAGCAGTACTGCTGCAGGCGGAGTCTTTGTGATGAAGCTGAAGCTTCTGTCAGCGTAAACAGTGATAACAACCGGGATGATCACATCGCCCTTATCTGCTGTTCTTGCGTTAAACTCCTTTGTAAACTGAACAATGTTTACACCATGCTGACCAAGAGCCGGTCCAACTGGCGGAGCCGGGGTTGCTTTGCCTGCAGGAATCTGTAATTTAATATAACCTGTTACTTTTTTTGCCATGATAAGGCACCTCCTTGTGGTAATGTCGGGGGATTTCCCTCCCACTGATTAAAACTAAAATCTTTACATTTTCTGAATCTCTGCGAAACTTATCTCTACCGGTGTCTCGCGACCGAACATCTCGACATTGATGGTAACCGTCTGTTTGCTCTCATTGATACTCTGAATAACGCCGACCGTATCCTTCCAGACACCGCCGATCACATTCACGGTATCACCGACTGCAAAATCGATCTCCACACTATCTGCCTGAATGCCCAAAGGTCTCATCTCTGCTTCAGTAAGCGGCACAGGCTTTGATCCCGGTCCAACGAACCCTGTAACACCTCTGGTATTTCTTACAACATACCATGTGTCATCATTCATGATCATATTGAGAAGCACATAGCCCGGGAACATCTTCTTCTGAACGACCTTTGTCACTCCGTTCTTCACTTCCTGCACATCCTGCAGAGGTACGCGTACCTCGAGGATCTGGTCTTCCAGATGTCTGTTCTCGATGGTTTTCTCAATATTCGCCTTTACCTTATTCTCATATCCCGAGTAGGTATGAACGACATACCAGTTTGCTTCTGACATATGCTCACCTTGTCCTTACTTAATAAAGAAATTGATACCGTACTGTACCGCTGTATCGACAATGCTGATCAGCACGCCGAGTACAACAGAAACCGCGAGTACCGCGCCTGTCTGCTTCACGAGATCATCTTTCTTAGGCCAGATGATCTTACGGAACTCAGCCTTGAGTCCATCGGACCAGCTTTTCTGGGTGTTATCCTTATTTGAATTCTCTCCCATGTCCGTTCTCCTTTCGCTTCAGGCCGGATTATTTGGTTTCCTTATGCTGTGTGTGTTTCTGACAGAATCTGCAATACTTTGAAGTCTCCATTCTCTCTGGATGGTTCTTCTTGTCTTTTGTCGTATTGTAGTTTCTCTGCTTACATTCCGTGCATGCCAATGTGATTCGTGTGCGCACAACTTCCACCTCGCTCTCAAACTTTTTTAGTTGCGGTTTCCCGCAGAAAAATAGGCATAAAAAAAAGACCTACTTCCATACGCCTGTCCAGTGTAGCATGGATTATCCTATTCGTCAAGCCTTTTGTTTTTAAGCCGGGGAGCATTTTTTCATTAATATGGTCATATATAATTTTAAACCCACTTTGAAGAGGTGTTCTGTTGTCTCGACTTCTTAGATATTATAAAAGTGCAATCCGTTTTATCCGCTTTCTGTCTCTTCTCTCCCTCTTAACATTTTGTTTTTTTGCCGGCCGCATTACCGCCGCCGCAGTTCATACGCTGACGCTGCATGCTGCCAAAAGCACGGTCCTTCAGCCTGCACAGGGCAGCTGGGGACTGGGATATCCCAATAAGGGAAAAGCTCCCGTAGGAAATGCTTCTATAGAAGAGCTGGCAAAATACAATGCCTTTTATGCGCAGGATACCGAGGAAAAGGTACTTTATCTCACCTTCGACTGCGGATATGAAAACGGCAATACCGCCGCTATCCTTGACGCTCTGAAAAAGCATCATGCTCCTGCCACCTTTTTTGTGGTAGGCCCTTTTCTGGAAGCCCAACCGGAGTTGGTAAAACGCATGGTTGCCGAGGGACATACTGTGGGAAATCACACATGGCATCATCCGGATATGTCCGCCATCTCCACAAAGGAGGCCTTTGAGAAAGAGCTTTCCTCCGTCTCCGAGCTCTATGAAAAAATCATCGGAAGTCCCATGCCCCGCTACTACCGTCCGCCACAGGGCAAATACAGTACTGACAATCTTCAAATGGCCAAGGCTCTGGGCTATCAGACTTTTTTCTGGAGTCTCGCCCATGTGGACTGGAAGCAGGATGCACAGCCCACCAAAGAACAGGCCTTTGAACGTCTGCTCGGTCGGGTGCATCCCGGCGCTATCGTTCTGCTGCACTGCACCTCTGCCACCAACGCACAGATCCTCGATGAGCTTCTGACCAGATGGGAGGATATGGGATATTATTTTGCACCGTTATCAGAAATCTCCGACCCCCGAACAGAGCACGAATAAGCCACGCTTTCCACATGCATCCGAACCTGATATTCCTTTTGTTCTCCCGGTTCCACCCATTTCAGAAATCTTCCCGTGTTGATGGAATCCGGCAGGCCACACCATGGTTCTATGCAAATACTTTCCGGCGCCATGGTATACACCACCAGCGCCTCAAACGCTCTATCCATACTGCAGTACACACAATATCCGTCCGCCTCGTTTTCAAAGCAGAAGCCCCCCTGCGCAGGGGAATGCAGCACCTCGTCCCAGCACTGTGAAAGATCCCCGAGCATGATCCCCGGCAGATCTTCCTGATGCTCATAGTCATAATGAAGCTGCATATCCTGCTGCAAAGATGCGCGTTTCTTATCCGTTGTTCTGAAAAACGGATGCAGTCCCAGATAATGCGGCATGGCAGTGTCTGAAAAATTTTTGACCCGCGTCACAATCTCCAGACTTCCGTCCCGCAGACGATATTCTATTTCAAGGCGAAAATCAAACGGGTAATATCGCTCCTTCCACGACGGACTATTCTCCAGCCACAGCCGCACATGATCCTCTTTTGCTTCACTCACGGCAAAGGCGTCGTTTTTCACCAGTCCGTGCCGGGGCATCGCGTACTGTCTCCCATTTAGCATATACGTGTCATTTTTCGTCTTACTGCTAAACGGAAAGAGGATCGGCACTCCTCCCGCCGCCATAGGCGCAACCTCCATCTGAGTGTAGTCTGTATGAAGGATCTCCTTCCCCTCCAAAAAGATCTGCGCGATCATCCCACCGTATTCCGGAACGATCTCCACTTTCATATCTCTTTCTTTATCCTGTATAAACAGTGACATTTCCAGACCCTTTCCACTGCTTTCATTATATCTAATACTTCATTGCAAAAGTTATTTGCTATACTTATTCTGTCGGATCCACGCAGGCTCCGTCCTTGTATATCTTCCTGATCTGTAAGCTCTGATCCAGCATCACCAGATCTGCAGCTCTTCCTACCGCGATGCTGCCGCATTCGCCGTCCAGTCCCAGAGATCTGGCCGGGGTCTGCGTACTCGCCCGCACCGCCTCCTCCAGAGCGATCCCCATCTCCTGTACCGCTACCCGCAGACAGTCCATCAGATTCGAGGCGCTGCCGGCAATGGTGCCGTCTGCCAGTGTCGCGAGACGTCCCACTACCTTGACCGGCTGTCCGCCGAGCTCATAGTCTCCGTTTGGCATGCCGGTGGCCATCATACTGTCGCTGATCATACAGATACGCTCTGCTCCGAACAGCTGAAATGCTGCCCGCACCATGGAGGGATGGATATGGATACCATCACAGATCAGCTCCACAAATACGTCCTTATGATCAAAGGCCGCGCCCACGACCCCCGGAGACCGGTGAGTGAATGCCGGCATGGCGTTAAACAGATGGGTCACGTGAGTAGCTCCTGCCTCAAATGCAGTGCTCGCCATCTCATAATCTGCCGTAGTATGCGCTACCGAGACCACCACCTCATCATGAGCCGCCCGGGTGAAGGAAAGCTTCTCATCCTCCTCCGGCGCCACTGCCACCTGACGTATCAGACCGCCGCACAATGACTGCATTCTATCAAAAAATGCTTTTTCCGGTTTTCGTATATAATCCGCGTTCTGCGCACCTTTTTTTGCATGAGATACGAAGGGGCCTTCCATGGTAATGCCGCGAAGCGCGCTGCCACACTCTGTACGATAGCTTCCCGCCTGAGCAAAGACACGCTCCAGCGTATCCTCCCCCATGGTCATGGTCGCCGGAGAGATACTGGTCACTCCGTGCTTCAGCTCATATCCCGTGATGGCATCAAAGGCTTCCTTCGTCCCCTCACAGAAATCATGTCCCATACAGCCGTGGAAATGGATGTCCACCAGTCCCGGGATCACATAGCCGCCTGCCGCGTCCACGACCTCCTCAGATTCCACAGGAGACAGCGTCTTGGCGATCTCCCGGATCACACCGTCCTGCACCCGCAATTCCACATCTGAAAATATACCATCCGGCAAGAATATTTTTCCGTTCTTAATGATCATACTTCCTCACCTCTCGTCATAGCTTCCATTGCCACGCTTAATCATTTGCGTGACCGATATGGATTCCGTAACTACCGACTGTGTAGCTATAGCAGCGATGCTTTATATTCTGTCTGCAATCTTTGAGAATGCAGCTTCATCTCCGACGATCGTGACATCCTGATGCAGCTGCAGAATGGAGGCCGGAACCAGCGGCGTCACATCTCCAAAGAAGGATTTTTCCACCGCATCCGCTTTATCCTCACCGTTGACCACCAGCAGGATCTTTTTCGCCTTCATGATCGTCTGGATACCCATGGTATATGCCTGTGTCGGCACATCCGACTTGGACGCAAAAAATCTCGCATTTGCTTCAATCGTAGACTCCGTCAGATTCACACAATGAGTTCCCTTCGCGAAAACGGCGTCCGGCTCATTAAATCCGATATGCCCGTTGCGACCGAGCCCCAGCAGCTGGATATCCACGCCTCCTGTAGCGCGAACGATCGCGTCATATTGTCTGCATGCTTCGTCAGCATCCGCGATCATTCCATCCGGCACAAAGGTTCTCGCCGGATCGATATTCACCTTGGAAAACAGATGCTTATTCATAAAATAATAGTAGCTCTGATCATTGTCATGCGGCAGTCCGCGATATTCATCCAGATTCACGCTGGTCACTCCCGAAAAATCAAGATCACCCTTCCGATACCAGTCCACCAGACACTCATACGCTCCGATAGGTGAAGAGCCCGTAGCCAATCCGATCACACAATCCGGCTTCACAATAATGTGCGCGCTCAGAATGTTCGCCGCCTTTCTGCTCATATCACGATAGTCTCTTGCCTTTACAAACCTCATTTTCCTTCCTCCAATTCATACGTTTCTAAAAATTTATGATAACCTGCTTCGGTTCAGCTTTGCTGCTTTCAAGAACACAGTCAGTCCGATCACAAACATGATCGACAGCACCGCCACTCCGAGATGTGCTTTTCCGGTGATCTGCGCCACCACACCCACCAGTGTCGTCCCCAGAAAGGATGCACCCTTACCGCAGATATCATAGATGCCGAAATACTCTCCGGACTTCTCAGCCGGAATGATCCGGGCAAAATACGATCTGGAAAGCGCCTGTATCGCTCCCTGAAACATACCGACACATACCGCCAGAAACCAGAATTCCCACTGCTTATTCAGCTGTATTGCAAAAATCGCAATTCCTGTATAGGCTACGATGCAGAATGCGATCAGCTTATCCGTATCATATTTTTTGGACAGACGTCCGAATAAAAGCGCAAAGGGAAACGCCACAAACTGTGTCACCAACAGCGCCAGCAGCAGTCCCGTGGAATCCAGACCTACCGCGCTTCCGTACGCTGTCGCCATATCGATGATCGTATAAACGCCGTCGATAAAGAAGAAAAACGCAATCAAATAAAGAAAGATCCCCTTTTGTTTCCTGATCTCCCGGATGGTATGCCCCAGACGCCGGAAGCTTCCGCTGACCAGATGCTCTGTGTGCTCCACATAATGCGTCTGACGATAATTCCGAAGCAGCGGCAATGTCACCAGCAGCCACCATGCGGCGTTCAGTAAAAATGCAATAATCATCGCTCCATGCAGCGTCATGCCAACCTTGTCATACATGAGCACAAACACCAGTGAAATAATAAAAGGAATACAGCTTCCGATATATCCCCACGCATATCCGTGGGAAGAGACCGAATCCATGCGCTCCGGCGTAGTCACATCTACCAGCATGGAATCGTAGAAGATCAGGCTCGCATTAAAGCCTACCTTCGCCAGCACAAATACGGCCAGAAAAACGATCCATGAGGTCGGAAGCGATAAGGCTGCACATCCGATCACTCCTACCATCATGCAGATCGTAAACAGCGGTTTTTTACAATTCTGCGCATCTGCAATGCTGCCGAGAACCGGTCCGATCAATGCCACGATCACCGTCGTCACGGAAGCTGCATATCCCCAGTATGCCAGATAATCCACCTCTGTGATGCCCGCCTGTCCCGCAAGGTAATTAAAATAAATCGGAATAATCGTCGCCACCAGCATGACAAACGCCGAGTTCCCTACATCATAAAGTATCCAGTATTTTTCCAGTTTTGTCAGTTTCTTTTCGTTCATATCCTTCCCCGTATTCCCTGCCGCGCCCCACAGCGGCAACATTCTGTTATTCGTATTTACTCAAATGTTCTTTTGAATCTTTCCCCCAGCGGCTGTCCCTTGCGGATGCAAAGATCCAGCTCTCTCTGCAGCTGTACTGCCAGAGGCACCGCCTTCGTAAATCTGCGCAGCAGCTCTTCATTGCTCTCAATACATCGCACCTCATCCCTGCGCTGGTTCATCAGTCCCTTCATCTCATGGTATACTCCCATCCTTTTCATGATGGTATTCAGTACCCACTGCTGAGAAGCAAAGGGCGCCGTAAACAGCTTTTTCACAAAACGCATTCCACGCAGACTCCCCAACACGGTCAGATCCTTGATCGAAGGGTAAAACGGACTGATATGCCCGGGCGTGTAAGTCCCCCATGAGATCAGATTCCCCATGGGATAGCTGATCGCCTCCTTCCCGTCCATACGCAGCAGCATTTTCTCAAATTCTTCCTCAATCTCCAGATGTGCCACGCCGCTCTTCCCGATAAAGCTCTCCACATAGGGATGGCACTCACTGTCCAGTGTAAAATGGCAGAGATATCCAAGCAGATATGCATACTGTCCGCTGTCCCTTCCGTACCTGCGCACCACATCCGCAGCATAATAAAAAAACGGACGCGCCGGAATCTCGTGCAGATGAGTTCCGTACCTCTGTACTCCATTATGCTCCCATGGGCGATAAAAGAAAAAAATGTCCGGTCCCTGAAGACCAATGCGAAATGCATGAATATATTTTTTTGCGATCACCCGAAGCTCCGGACGCATCTGCTCCAGAACCTTCTCTCCAAACCGATCATGTGCATAAACTGCCGGCATCCTCTATTCCTCCTCTACCTCACAACACAGCTCAAATTCTGTCAAAGGATTTCATCTTTTCTTATTATATTTTTTATCATGGCACTTCGTCAACTTTATTTTGCACGAAAAAGAGATTACCGGAGTTTCTCTTGAAATACACTTTTGTTCTATGATACACTGCATACATATATATTCATTTTTCAAATACAGAGGTTCCTGACCATGAAAAAACTTCTTCTAATCGCAACCGGCGGTACGATCGCCTCAAAATATACCGAAAAAGGATTGAGCCCCAGAATCTCCTCCGAAGAGCTGCTCTCTTATGTGCCGACTGCAGGGGAATTCTGCGAGATCGACACCATCCAGCCCTTCAATCTGGACAGTACCAATGTCAGCTGGCCCCAATGGCTGTGTCTTTCTGAGCTGATCGAGAAAAAATACGAATACTATGACGGTTTTGTCATCTGCCATGGAACGGATACCATGGCCTACACAGCCGCTGCTCTTTCCTACCTGATTCAGAATAATTATAAACCGGTGGTCATTACCGGAGCACAGAAGCCCATCGATCTTGCCGTCACCGATGCACGGACGAATCTGCTGGACAGTCTGCGTTTTGCTGCGGATGAGCGCGCCCACGGAGTCACCATTGTCTTCGGCGGCAAGGTGATCGCCGGAACCAGAGCAAAAAAAGAGCGATCCAAGAGCTATAATGCTTTTTCCAGCATTAATTATCCTCAGATCGCCGTCATTCAGGAAAATCGTATTGTATTTTATATCGATGACAAATATCAGATCACTTCGCCTCTTGCCTTTTACCACAAGGTCAACCCGAAGGTCTTCCTCTACAAGCTGATTCCCGGAAGCAGCGGCGAGCTCCTCAAGACCCTGCTCAGCGCCTACGATGCCATCATTATCGAATCCTTTGGTGTAGGCGGACTGCCGGATTACGGCGACGATGCCTTCTATGAAGCTATCCGATCCTGCTGCGAGGCAGGTAAGCTTGTCATCATGGCCACTCAGGTGACTCATGAGGGCAGCGATATGTCCATCTATCAGGTAGGCAAGACTATGAAGCATGAATTCAGCCTTCCGGAATCCTACGACATGACTCTGGAGGCAGTGGTCGCAAAGACCATGTGGGCGCTTGGTCAGACCGACGATCCGGCCGCATTTAAGAAGCTGTTCTATCGACCGGTAAACCATGATCTGCTATTTTTCCCGCAGGAAGCGTGAGGTCGAAGGGAAGCTTGTCTGATTCAGTTAAATCCCCAGATATTCTGCCCGGAGAGCCTCCACCTGCTCATCCATACTTCTGCCTTCCCACGCCTGCGTCAGCTCACTCTCCTGTGCCTCACGGAAGATGGCCTCATTGTCGGCGCGAAGGCGATTGGCCTCATCGCGATCTGCCTTGATCTCCGCCAATCGGTTCTGCCACTCTTTTTCCGTCATATACAATGGAAGCAGACGCAGATATTTTTCATACACCTTCTTTGAGCGCAGCGTCTGATAGGATTCCCACAGACACTCTGCCGCCTCTTCAAATCTGAACATTTTCGCATACGCCGCTGCCATATTTTCCAGTACCACCGCATAGAACTGTACTCCCATACGCGCGAAGCTCTGCTTCCTCAGTATTTCCCGATATTCCGCGATGGCGCTTGTGTATTTTCCATACATCACCAGATAATCGCCCTTCATTTTCTGACGTATCTGCACAGGCTCCTGCAGTACCTCCAGCATCTGATCCCGGAAATACTCCAGCTCCTGCTGCGACAAATAGCCGCTCTCTTCAAAAATCGGCAAAACAAAAGCCAGCTCATCCTGCTCATGCTCCAGCACACGGGTCAGACGAAGCTGCAGACGCTTCAATCCGAGCTCCTCACCCAGCCAGCTGCACAGCTTCTCATTCACGATCGTCTCATCGATCAAATATACATTCTGCTGCAGATAATAACACAGCTCCTCTATGGTATAGAGATGAAGGTCGATCGTCTCTATATAAAATGGATGTGCGGCATGACGCACTGTACAAAGATAATATCCACTCATCCCTTATCCCTCCGACAATTCCAGTTCACTTTCCCACACCAGACCGGAGCTTGCAAAGAACTCCCCAAAGCCGAGATCACGGATCGTGATCCGACAATGGTCTGCCGAGCGAAAGGCGATCTTTATTTCCAGCCGTGTCGTCCTCGGCGGTCTCTTCGGCAGATCCGGCAGAGCAATGCTGTAGCTCGCCGTCGCCCCGTCCACCATGGACTTACTGTAGAGCAGCAGCTCCTTCTCATCATCCAGCAGGATTTCGCAGGTGTGTACCGCCTCGTACCAGTTCTGACCGGCGCTCACCAGCAGATGCTCCTTCTGTCTGCCCCGCACCTTCAGCTGCATGCTCAGGTTCATCTCTACCATATCCTCGCTCTGATACAGGAAATCTGCTGTCATACTCTGCACTCCCGCCTTCTCACAGGCCGCATAGCAGGCGCCCTTCGTGTACAGGTTGCGCCCCTGAAATACATGCCGCCGTTTGCACAGGAAGCGCACGGATTCCGCCGCCCAAACCTTGTCAAAGCTTTCTCCGATCAAAAAAACCGAAGAAAAGCTCTCTCCCTGAAACATTTCTCTGATCATCTCAAGGAATTTCTCATCTCTTCTGCGATCCCAGTCCTCCGAACTCCTGCGGCCGGCCGCCCCCAGCTCCAGCACCCGTCCCGGAGTTACCTGTACCAGCGCCGGTCTGGTTCCGTAATCGATCTCCAGCACATAGGACATGATTCTCGCATCCTCATATTCAAAAAGAGCTACCTTATGCTGCCAGAGTTCTTTTTTCTGATGCAGCGTATAGGAAAAAAAGCTCTCCCGATGTGACTGTAAAAACACCTGTCCGATGCCGAGCTTCTCACACGCCAGTCGGATCACCTCCGTCCATGGGCGGCACATTTCTTTCATCGTCACCATCATACATACCATGGCAGGATCCGGCAGCGGCTTCACCAGACTCAGAGCGTCCCGGATGAACTCCGTCAGCATGACCGTCCCCTTTTCCAGACCGTTATCCACGCACCGATACAGTCCTTCCGGCACAGGGATCAGAAACCGCTGTTCCTGTGCCGACATGCTCAGTGTCTCCGGCTCTCTATTCTGTTCACTGTAAATCGAAATCTGGGAATATGGAAAATCCAGATCTAATCCGATGATTCGCATTCTCATATTCTTCTCCTGTTATCTAACTCAGTTTAAACAGCTCGTCCACCAGATACTGCTGTCCGATATACTGCCGTCTGATCTCATTCCAGCTCTCACTATCATGCTTCTCCTGCGCCTCAATGAGTCGGTTGATCAGATCATATCTGCTACAGGCTCCTTTGGCCGGACGTTTTTCATGGAGAAAGGTCTGCTCTGCCGTCTCTTTTTTTCCTTCCTTCGTCTCCACTACAAAATGCCAAGTCAGGCGATCATGATAAAACATCGTAAATGCTCCGCTAAATATCCCTGCGAAGCTGTCCCGCAGGGGCAGGCGTTTCTCCTCCCCATCGTTGATGCGATAATACAGTGTCACAAGATCCTTTGGATTCGTCCGGTATTCCAGAATGAATTTATCCTGAAGCTGATATCTGCGCAGCAGCTTCATCGGAAGCTTACGGTAAAATGCAAAAATCTGTCCTGCTTCAGCAGCCGCTTCAAAAAGGCGATCGCGCCACATCAGTTCTCCTGCCGAGCAGCTGTGCTTCTCACTATACCAGCGCAGCAGCGCAAGACGACACACTGTCGGCACACCGTTCCCGGCACTCACATAATACGCCAGCTGCTCTGCCGTCTCCTCTTCCATAGATCTTCCCAAAACAAAATACTCATGGGATTTCAAGATCAAATACCCTCTACAGAGACGCGCCTTACCCTGTTGCTTTGCATAGGACACAAAGATCGCTTCTGTATCCTCCATACCATAGCTCTGCACGGTCCCGTCTCCGGACACCTTCACACATGCATGACCGCCCAGATACAAAAGCAGCGTCAGTATCCGTTCCTCCAGACTGTAGGTCTGCAGATCAAAGCCCCTTGCAGCTCTCCACAGCTCCTTCATCTGCATGAGCGATCCTTCAAAATACTGTATCAGATAACGCAGTATATTTTCATCATAGACATGCTGCGCAAAGCACTGCTCACATAGTGCAAGCAGCTGATCCGATCTTTCAAACTCCTGCTCCTGTACCTCCCGGCTGGCTATCTGAACCAGTACCCCGGGGCGCACATGCTCCGCGCCGTAGGCATAGATCAACGCCAGAGCACGCCCAGCGAGTCCTGCTCCTGCCAGCAGCTCGATCAATTCCTTTCGGTGTGTGCCAACCAGAGTCTCCTCCTGAAGGCCATTTAAAAATTCCTCCAGAGCTTCTGTCTGCGGATGCTCATAATAGTATTCCAGCAGCAGTCGCTCCAGCTTTCTGCGATAGCTCTCCCGTATCTCGGGAAGTCCGCACAGAAGAACAAACCTGCGCGCATTCTCCTGCGTGATCCCAACCTCCGTGCCTTCGCTGCAGCAGTCGTGCAAAATAAATCCCGCTGCATGCTCCGGTCTCTCCCTGCAATACTCTTCAAACAGCGGCCGTGTCAGCAGACGTTCATACCGATACAGGGAAGGATCCGCGAACCTTCTTCCCTCTTCATCCTCGAGCAAAATGCTACAATTCGGACTATACAGATGCACATAGGCTCTCCCCTCCGCCAGCGGAACTCTCTGTTCCTGCCGCAGCTGTTCATGGATCACCACTACATGACGCATGTGCGGCAGGCTGCAGGATACTTCTCCCACAAACATCAGCTTGGAGAGTCCTTCGATGAGTTGGTCGCTCAGCATTTCCTTTGTGAGCAGCGTCTCATAGATCAGCGCCAGATCATGATTGATCCTGCACGCCGCCAGCTGCTCTTCCATAAACCGCTCCATTTCATAACGATAAAGCTGCCAAGTCTGCGCATCCCTGCTGCGGTTACGAATAATATTCGCATAGACCGCAGCCTTACGCACATAGTCCATCGTATTATGATAACCGAAATATCTCCGCACAGACTCCGGCAGCATACGATCTCCCAGATTCGGAATCGTCTCAATATAATATTCATACAGCCCGGTCAGACGCACATCCTCCAAAATCCCAAGCTCATACCATTTTTCATACCTTGCTTCTGTTCGATGTCCCTTGATCAACATGGTGCAGATCGCCGTCAGCATATTTTTGGTCGGATATTTTTCCTGACCGCTGCACAGGATCTCAAAGAGAAGCCGGTCAAAGCTCTGTACACGCATGGCCAGCTGTGCCGTCTGTCCACAGATCTCACGGTCAAGCAGATCATGTCTGCACAGAAAATGCAGCAGCTGTACTTCAAAGTCGCCCAGCCGACGCAGCTGCAGCGGTTCATTCTTCAGGATCTCCCACGCCTCCAAATACATTACGATACTGTGACATCCGCCAAGATACTGTCTGCGGATCGCATCCAGCTTCTCCGTATCATTTTTCAGCAGATGCGGACTCAGCCGGAATAAGAGCCACTGCAAAATCCAGTTCTCCCGGTTCTGCGTAAACAGCTGTGCCACTTCCTCACGCACATACTCCAGATAGCTGCGCTCCGTGTTCTGCAGGGTGGAGAGGTACAGATAGCACCCCTTCCACTCCGGGATCTCCAGCTCTTCTCTGCGTTCCGACAAAAGGGACAGCTTCCGATCCGCCGCCTCCCACGCTTCCTTCTCATATAGAAGAAATGTCTCATAGAAATCGAAAAAGATCCGTTCATCTCCCGTCCCGCGGCATTGTGCGATCTTGCAAAGCGACTCTTCGATCCATACGGATTTCTCTTTTCGTCCCGCGCAATAATCTATGTAGATCCGCGCCAGCTCCGCCAGTCCCTGTTTCCCTGCTCTGCGCAACGCATGGCGCTGCGGCTCCTGCTCTTTTCGCACCTCCACGGTACAGCAGATCGTCTCACACCCGCAGGTGATCGTCAGACGCGCCAGATTGCGCCCCGCATGAAGCTTTTCTTTATGAATATAGTATCCGAGACTATAGCTGCTTCCGACAAATTCCTCTGTAGTGATCTCCGGGCGTTCCACCGTCAAAAAATCTGCATCGCTGCTCACCCGGATCCCCGCAAAGCCCCAAGTATCCTTTGTCAGAAGGATTTCCTCCTTCACGGACTGAACGATCCCCTTGAAGCATACCTTGTCGGTCTGTGCCTTCAAGCTTACAGGAAGCTTTAGACCAGCGCCGATGAGAAACTGCTCCATGCTCTGATAGGACAAGGACTGTGTACAAATCCCCTCATATAGCGCCCCATAATTGCCGCCCCAGTCTTTTACCAGCACTGCGAACTCTCTGGATACAAACCGGACATACGCTCCGGCATAGTCTGCCTGCGCCTGCGCCGCAAATTCCTCCGGAGTCATATGCAGGGGCTGCGGCTGCTCCTGCCGATTCCCGCTCTCCATCATAAACCGATAAGGAACATGATACTCTCCCTCCGTCGTACAGAAGATCACGGCGCCTTCCACGCTATCGTCCTCCTGCAGGCCTTTGCTATCCAGCGTAAGCCGAAAGTCGATCTTCGCTCCCTCAAACATGGCGGGCTGTACCTTCACCCGGACATTGGTAGAATACAGAAATCCCTGAAGAATACTGCCCTCTGCGGCTTTGGCAAAAAAGCGCACTCCGAACCGCTCGCCGGCAGGAACGATACCGTCCAGCCGGTCTGCCGAAAAGGTCGGTATCTTCGGCGCATATGCAATCTTTCCATTCCATAAATCATTCATTTTTCTCTTCAATGTTTTTCTCCATCCTCTATAAGCAAAGATACCCCGCCGCGATCAGGCGAGGTATACACTCTGTCAATTCAAAAACTTCTTCAGCTCATCCATAAACGTATTCACGTCCTTAAACTCACGGTATACCGATGCGAACCGCACATAGGCTACCGGATCCAGATCCTTGATCTGCTCCATCACGATCTCACCGATCTCGCTGCTGGCGATCTCACGTTCCTCCCGCTCAAAGATCTTGGTCTCGATCTTATCTACCACATCATTGATGGCCTGCGTCGGCACCGGACGCTTATAGCATGCGCGTATCACTCCGTTAGCCAGCTTCTGTCTGTCATACTGTTCTCTCGTCTCATCCTTCTTGATCACGATCAGCGGTATGGTCTCCACCTTTTCATATGTAGTAAAACGCTTCCCGCAGGAATCGCAGAGTCTGCGCCTGCGGATCGAGAAATTGTCTTCAACCGGTCTGGAATCCACTACCCTCGTATTATCTTCACTGCAAAACGGACATCTCATCCCGTCTCCCCCTTTACACCCAATACATTCGTCCCTGAAATCCGGAAACATCCCAGACGCTCCCATGGTTATTCTGAGTATATCCCACTCCGAGTACATGTGTCAACATTTTGAAAAAAATACATAGGCATGGGGGAGACTGACAAAGCCGTATTTTAAATTATAGCAATCCGTTCACTTCTGCATATACTGTAAAAAAGACGTTGGGGATCATCCATGCGCATCTGTGAGCTCCGTCAAAAAGAAGTCATAAATATCTGCACCTGTGCCTCTCTGGGCTGTGTGATGGATGTGGAGATCGACTGCAAGACCGGCCTCGTGACAGATCTGATCGTCCCGGGTCCCGGGCGCTTCTCCTGCTGGTTCGGCCGCGACAGCACGCTGTCCATCCCGTGGAAGTGCATCTGTCAGATCGGCGACGATATCATTCTGGTTGAGCTTCCCGGAAAACCCGGCTGTCCTTAAGGCTTCTTCTCTTCCTTTTGCATCACCTCAGATAATTTCGCATGTTGCCTAGCGCGCTCTTTTCCAGTCTGCTGACCTGCGCCTGAGAGATTCCGATCTCCTCTGCCACCTCCATCTGGGTCTTCCCCTCATAATAACGCATAGTGATGATATTTCGTTCCCGCTCATTCAGTCTGCGCAGGGCCTCCGCCAAAGCAATAGACTCTACCCAGCGCTCCTCTTTATTCTTCTTGTCACTGATCTGATCCATCACATAGAGCGTATCGCCGCCCTCAGAGTATACGGGATCGTACAGACTCATGGGACTCTGGATCGCATCCATGGCGTACACGATATCCTCTCTGGAAATCCCGATCTCCTGCGCGATCTCATTGATCGTAGGTTCCCGAAGATTCTTTTTCACATAGGCATCCTTCGTATACAGCGCCTTATAGGCGGTCTCTCTGAGAGAACGGCTCACCCGGATCGCATTGTTATCCCGCAGATAACGCCGGATCTCTCCGATGATCATAGGCACCGCATAGGTGGAAAATTTCACTTCCAGCTCTGTATTAAAATTGTCGATGGCTTTCATCAGACCGATACATCCGATCTGAAACAAATCATCGACATTCTCATTGCTCCCCGAAAAACGCTTGATCACGCTCAATACCAGACGCAGATTTCCCCGGATGCACTGCTCCCGCGCCTCGCGGTCTCCCTGACGGATCCTTCGAAACAGTTCCGCCTTCTCCGCTTCTGACAGCAGCGGCAGTCTGGATGTATTTACGCCGCATATCTCAACTTTACTAAGTGCCATTGCAAGAATCCCTCCTGGAAAATAGTTTCTAGTAGAGTAATTCTCACAATGGCACTCATTTATGCGATTTCGCAGAAAATATTAAAATTATTAGACCTTGACAAACAGTTTTACCGCTGTCAGTGTCCGGAAAACTTATTTTTTAGCCACACTGACAAACGCTGCGCTCTCATCTCGCGCTTCAGACTCTGAAGCTCTTTCCGAAAAGAAGCGTACTCCTTCTGCTGCGCCTGTTCCATCTCTCCCAGCAACGCTGTCAGATCTCCCAGCATCTCCATCCGATCCTGCGCCGCCGTCTTCGTCTCCTCCTGATAAAACAGCCTGCCGTCCTCTCGTCCCAGATACTCCCTCGCCACAATGCTGTTGCTCTCTGCAAAAGAATCCATGAACGATCTCCGGCGCTCCTCCGATGCAAAATACATTTCATGCCGCCGCTTCTGTATGTTCACATCCTCACTCTGCATCCTGCGTATCATCTCGCTCAGAGGCTTCTTCTCCGACGCCGTTCCATCGCTCAGATTCACATAACGCTGCAGATGTGTATAACCGCCTTCCAGACTCAGATTGTTGACCGTCTCTCCCGCCTCAAATCCGTCTGTCATCTTTCTCCCGAAGATATCAAGAAAATCCGAAAAGATCGTCTGCTCTTCTCCCGCAAACTGACCGCGTTCATAGACACGGACAAGGACATTCTCTTTTCCAATCACGGAACCGATCTTTGAAAGATATTCCGCATAATCCAGCGGATAATTTTTTTCACACGACTCCCTGATGTAATCCTCAAAGCTGCTGCTCTGCCCTTCCTTAATGACCTGCGCCCAGCGGGACTGGACGAAATCATCCTGCCGCCGAAGATACACGATCACTCTAAGCTCCAGTCCTGCTTTTTCAAAATCCTTCTTTAATTCAGGCCAGAACAAAGGTCTGCGTCTGCCGCCCCACCAGAGCCCCTCGTCGGAAAGGATGATCCGTGAATACGCCCTTCCCAGCCTTGCAAGCTCTGCAATCCCTTCGTGGTATTCCTTTCTTTTCCATTCACAGGCAGCCGCCCCCTCCGGCGTATATCCCTCTCCCAGAAGAAAATATCCGTTGCGGTTCTCTCCCCGTCCCGGGAAGCGAAATCCCAGATCCGGAAAGCTCAGCCCATATGTTTCCAGCACCGGCCGATTGACTGCCAGAAATCTCTGCAGCGCCGAGGTTCCGGTCTTCGGCATCCCGATATGCAAATATACTGTCGCCATCACATAGCCTCCGTTTTCTTTCTGTAAGCTCCGTACCGGTAAACATGAATACCGGATAGCTGCGCCATGATACCTCCCCCGCCGTTGCTCAGAGCAGGGGCAATATATTATATTCCACCAACGTCAGAGCCACATTCAAAAGCAGTCCGGAAATAATAGGACGGATCAGCTTTTTCATGATACGGAATACTCTGAGATTCTCGTAGCGTTCATAGACCGCATAGACGATCTCGAAAATCAATCCGGAGGTCGCCACACTGACTGCAAATCCGCAAACTGCCACACAGATTCCCTCCACCACGGAGGCGTGCAGTCGATAGCCGAGCATATATCCGATTCCTGTCAGCGTCTTACATAAAATAGAACCCGGCAGCACATTGGCCACCGCTACGATATTCCCGTAAAAGTCAAAATTACTTATGAAGCCCTCGTCCACAAACATCCCCTGCGCCACACTCAGATAAGCGTCTCCGCCTCCAAAGGACATCACGGTGGAGAGCATTCCGCGCCATGCCAGACCGATGGTTCTTCCTGTCACCAGCAGCGCCGGAATCGATAACACCGCAAGAAATATCACCCATGTAAGGAGGGACTTTACAAGATTTTTCCCTTGATACTGCATCCGTCGATGTTTTTTCTTACCGGATCTCTTGCCCTGCATATATTGAACGGTTGCGATCATAATAATTCCAGCAAACGCCAGAATCAGGATTCGCACCGTGGAAATCTTCAGCACCCTCGCCGCTGCAAAAACTGCCACGATCAAAAAAGCATAGATCGCCACATCCCGCAGACGATCTGCCTGCCGCACGGTCTCATATGCATATCTGACCAGCGTCCATACAATAAACAGGCTGACAAAGGCCGCCAGCCACAGAATCGGTCTGCGCACCTTCTCCGTCATCCCCGACAGAACGATCAGCAAAAGCATCGTCATCAGGCTCCCGGGCAGCGCCATGGCAGAAGCGGCGGCAACCATTCCCCGGTTTCCCGCCGCTGTATGTCCGATCCCCACAGCCACCTCCACCGGCAGCGCCCCCGGCGTGATGCAGGCAATCGTTACATGATTATTAAATTCTTCCTCCGATACGATGCCGCTCCTGCGAACCACTTCCTTTTCGATCACAGGAATCAACGCCGTACCGCCTCCAAACCCAATGCTTCCTATCCGAAGCATTGCGCCAAAGAGTGACTTTTGTTTACTCATATCCCCAAAATCGGCGCATCGCTCTACGCCTTCTTATCCTTTCCCAGCAAATGCTTTACCTTCCGCTTGCATCTGAACCAGAGCATGGACTGCTCCAGCTCCTTTCTGGTCTCCCTCAGTTCCTTTTGCAGCGCTCCTATTTCCTTCTGTTGACGCACAGTCATGTCTGCCAGCAGCACCGCCAATTCCCCGATCATCCGGTCTGCATCCGCCTGATACGGCCGCTGTTCCCGCGCTGACGGAAACAGGACTCCGTCCTCCCGGCCAAGATATTCCCGCGCAATCGCTGCGTTCCCCGGCTCATACTGCGCCATAAAGCGCTGATGCTCTTCTTCGCTTTCGAAGCACATAGTGTCCTTCCATCCGTTTGCAAATTCATCGATCTCCTGAATCTGCTTCAAAGCCAGCGTCAACGGATGAGCGCCTCCCTGAGTACCCTTCACCCGGTTCATCATACGTCTCAGCTCCACGGTATCTCCGCTCAGGCTGGTATTATACACACTCTGCTTTACCTCAAAGCCGTCTGCCATGCGCAGGCCGAAGATCGCAAGAAAATCCGAAAAAATCGTGCCCTCCGCTCCCACATAGCAGCTCTTATCATAGACTCGGACAATCATATTCCCGACGCCCACATACGTTCTGATCTCACGCAGATATTTCTCATAATCCAGCGGATAACCGATCTTCGCCATCCACTGCAGATGCTCTCGAAAGTCATTCAGACTGCCGCGGTTCTTCACGAGCTGCGCCCAATGCGACTGCACAAAATCGTCCTGTCGTCTCAGATACACGATAATCTTGAGCTCAATCCCCAGATCGTCCATATCCTTTTTCAGATGCTGCCAGAATCCGGGGCGCTGCGCTCCCTCCGGCCACAGTCCTTCCTCCGACAGAATGATCCTGTCTCTGTGCTGTGCCAGAGCCTTCAGCTTCTCCAGTCCCGCCTGATATTCTGCCTGTTCTTTGCGGGTCTGCTCCTGCGAGCCTGCGGGAAGCTTCGCGGCTCCCAGCAGAAAGCGTCCGTTGTGATTCAGTCCGCGGTTGGTATACCGGAAGCCGAAATCCGGAAATTCCACACCGTGTTTTCTCAATATCTCATTATTCTCCGGCAAAAAGAACTGCAGCGCAGTTGTACCCGTCTTCGGTGTACCAATATGCAAATATACCGTTGCCATGTTTTGGTCCTCCATCTTACTTTTTCCCGAGAAAATGCTTAACTTTTTTCTTCACCCGCTGAGACAGCATCTCATTTTTCAGCTCTTTTTTCAGATCATCGATCTGTCTCTTGGTATCCCTGCGCATTTTTTCCAGCTCCTCCTGCTGTGACGCCACGGTTCTGGCTAACAGCACGGAGAGCTCCTGCGCCATTCTCAGAGCATCCGCTTCATAGGTCTCCTGATGCGGTATCTCCGATCGAAA
Source organism: Eubacteriales bacterium (assembly GCA_030526715.1). Classification (GTDB taxonomy): domain Bacteria; phylum Bacillota; class Clostridia; order Lachnospirales; family Lachnospiraceae; genus Marvinbryantia. Next base: position 31,571 of record JAUNCG010000008.1, on the reverse strand, counting down.
CAGCCGTCCGTCCGGACGGTGCAGATAAGTCTTCGCCACCGCTGCATTGCTCTCATCAAACTGTGACTGGAAATTCTCCCGGTCTTCCTGAGACGCAAAAAAGGTCTTATCCCTCCATGCCTCCCGAAACGCCGGAATATCCTGCACCTCCTTCAGTGCATAGGTCAGAGGATGTTTATCTCCCCATGTCTGCGGAATCGCATTCATCAGGCGTCTAAGCTCCACACCGTCTCCCGCCAGACTGGTATTGTAGATCTTTCCGCCTGACTCAAATTCCTCCGTAAGCGTCAAACCGAAAATATCCAGAAAATCTGAAATCAAGGTCTTCTGAGCGCCGCCAAAGCTCTCTTTTTCATACACACGGACAATGATATTCTCTCTTCCTACCCATTCTGCAATATGCTCCAGATACGCAAAATAATTCAATGGGTATTCTTCACGAACCATGCTTTCACAATATTCCCTGAAGCTATAGCGCTTTCCCTTGCGCTTCACCACCTGCGCCCAATGCGACTGGAGGAACTCATCTTGACGTCTCAGATATACGATGACCTTGAAATCTACGCCCAGCTCTGTCATATCCCGCTTCAGATTTTTCCAAAACTCCGGACGCTTACTTCCACCGTTCCACAGTCCCTCATCCGAGAAAATTATACTTTCCCTGACAGACGACAGCTCTTTGATGCGCTCCAGTCCGATTCTGTAATTTTCCTTTTCCTGCTTTTTCACTTTTTCATCGGCACCGCGATAGACCGATGCTCCAATCAGAAAACGACCATTGCGCATAGGCCCGATGTCTGCATATCTTATGCCAAAATCCGGCGCTTCAATACCTCTTTTTTTCAACACCTCATTATTCGTATTCAGAAAATACTGAATAGCAGTGGTTCCTGTTTTCGGCATTCCCAGATGAAAATATACTGTTGACATATCTGCTCCTTTAAAAGAATATTATCCGATTCTGTCCTTTATCAGCTCCAGAATCGCCTGCGCGCACTCATCCACCGTGCGGTTCTCCGTATCAACAATCAGCTCCGGCTGCTCCGGTGCCTCATATTCACTGTTGATTCCGGTGAAGTTCGGGATCTCTCCCATACGTGCCTTACGGTACAGCCCCTTCACATCACGGCGCTCGCACTCCTCCAGAGAGGTACTCACATAGATTTCCATAAAGCTATCGTTGCCGATGATATCTCTTGCATTCCGACGATCCTGACGGAACGGGGAGATAAAGGAGGTGATCACGATCAGGCCGGCATCGTTCATCAGCTTCGCCACCTCCGCTATACGACGGATATTCTCAATACGATCTTTCTCAGTAAAGCCGAGATTCTTGTTCAGTCCCATGCGCACATTGTCACCGTCCAGCAGCATGGTATGACGCCCAAGCGCCACCAGACGTTTCTCCAGCTGATTTGCAATGGTAGACTTGCCTGCGCCGGACAGACCCGTCAGCCAGATAGTCACCGGCTTCTGCCCTTTCTGCTGCGCGCGGATATCTCTTGTAATATCCAGCTGCTGCCATACGACATTCTCAGAACGTCGCAGAGCATGCATGACCACGCCGCAGGCCGAGGTCATATTTGTCACTCGGTCGATCAGGATCAGGGAGCCCAGAGCCTGATTTTTATTGAATTCATCATATACGATCTTATCGGATACCGCGATATCACAGTCCGCGATCTCATTCTTATAAATCACATCCGCACGTACTTCATTGCCCGTATTGACGTCGATCTTACACTTGATATTCATGACCGTCGCCGGAACCAGCATAGTACCCAGCTTCAGATAGTAATTCTTCCCCTCCACCAGATAGTTATCATCCATCCACAGGATCCGGGCGGTAAACATCGTTCCCTGTACCGGAGATGCAGCCTTGACCAGTACACAGCCGCGGGAGATATCCATCTCACGATCGATGGCGATCGTAACCGCATGACCGCTCTCACTCTCCTGTACCTCCTTCCCGGCATCGATGATACGCTCTACGATCGCCGTCTCTCCGGACGGCAGGGAGGTGATCTCATCTCCGACACATACCTTGCCTGTCTCGATCTGCCCCTGAAATCCGCGGAAGGTGTGATCCGGTCGGCATACTCTCTGTACCGGCATAGTAAATCCCTCATTCTCCTCAGAATGATGCACCTCTACATTCTCCAGATAAGTCAGAAGAGATTCCCCGTGATACCACGGCATCTTCCCGGACTTCACTGTGACATTGTCCCCCTCCGTCGCAGAAACCGGAAGAATCTTCATGGTCTCGTAATCATACTCCGCTACCAGCTTGCGGATCTCTTTTTCGATCTTGCGGAAACGATTCTCGTCATAATGGATCAGATCCATCTTGTTTACCGCAAATACAAAATGACGGATCCCCATCAGTGCACAGATACGGGTATGCCTTCTGGTCTGTAAAAGAACGCCCTGTGTCGCATCTACCAGAATGACCGCCAGATCCGCAAAGGAGGCGCCGACCGCCATATTTCTTGTATATTCCTCATGTCCCGGAGTATCCGCTACGATGAAGGAACGGTTCTCCGTTGTAAAATAGCGATAAGCTACATCAATGGTAATGCCCTGCTCACGCTCCGCCATCAGTCCGTCCAGAAGCAGGGAATAGTCAATGGCTCCCCCTCTGCTGCCTACACGGCTGTCCAGCTCCAGCGCTCTCTCCTGATCTGCAAAGAGCAGCTTCGCATCATAAAGCATATGTCCGATCAGTGTGGATTTTCCATCGTCCACACTGCCGCAGGTGATAAATTTAAGAAGACTATTCATCCTAGAAATAACCCTCCCTCTTTCTTTTCTCCATACTTGCGGCTCCGCCGTCGCTATCGATCACACGACTGGTTCGCTCGGAGGATACCGCACTCAGTGTCTCATCAATGATCGCGTCCAGAGTATCTGCCTCACTCTCGATGCCTCCGGTCAGCGGATAGCAGCCCAGCGTCCGGAAACGGATCTTGGCATGCTCCACGACCTCTCCCTCCCGCAGCTTCATACGGTCATCATCCACCATAATGATGTTGCCGTCCCTGCGCACGAAAGGACGTTCCTTTGCAAAATACAGTGGAACGATCTCAATATTCTCTCTTTTGATATACTGCCAGATATCCTTCTCTGTCCAGTTGGAGATCGGGAATACGCGGATCTCCTCCCCCTGACGGATTCTGGTATTATACAGCTTCCACATCTCCGGACGCTGGTTCTTCGGATCCCATGCATGACTGGAATTGCGGAAGGAGAAGATACGCTCCTTCGCTCTGGACTTCTCCTCGTCTCTGCGTCCGCCGCCGAAGGCTGCGGTAAAGCCATACTTATCCAGCGCCTGCTTCAGCGCCTGTGTCTTCATGATATCTGTATATGCCGAGCCATGATCGAAGGGATTGATACCCTGATCGACGCCATCCTGATTGATGTATTCCAGCATCTCAATACCATTCTCCTGTGCCACACGGTCACGGAACTCTATCATCTCCCGGAACTTCCATGTGGTATTTACATGTAGAAATGGAAATGGCGGCTTCTCCGGATAAAACGCCTTCTTCGCCAGATGCAGCATTACGGAAGAATCCTTTCCTATAGAATATAACATCACCGGACGCTCACACTCTGCGGCAACCTCACGCATGATATAGATTGCCTCTGCCTCCAGTTCATCTAAATGTGTCATATTACTCATATACACACTCCTTATTTTAAGCCATTTTTTTTGCAACACAAAACGGTGCAGGCAGTACCTACACCGTTTACTATAACTTATTTGCACAAATCTTACAATTTCTTTTTTTGAAAATTCCTATGATTTTTTCTATTGCAGACACTAATGCCCAGAAAGCTCACTACCCCGACTAGAGATACTATCATCCCCAAGTCGTATCCCGGCGTCCTGTATCGAAGCTCCACCTCATGGGCTCCACTCTCCAGCGGTACAGCCATATACATTAGATTTGCCGTAAGAAGCTCCCTCTTCTCTCCGTCCACATAGACGGACCATCCGTCAGAGCAGGTCATACTCAGGCACAGGATCTGCGGCTGCTCCAACGTAATACTTCCCGTTATCCTGTCTGCGCCGAATTTCACATTCTGAAGTGTATGCGCACTCCGTTCCCGGACATAGCTCGCGTAGGTATCCATAGGCTGTCCATACAACGCTATCGATTCCATACGGTATGTTCCTGTTTCCGGAAAAATCAGCTCCACGCGGTCGATTTCCGATGAACTCCAGCCAAGATTGACTATATAATCCTTCACACCTCCGTACCGCGCATGGCTGCTCGTCAGGAAGCGGATCGTCTTGGTGACAAAGCTGCCATCCTCATAGTATATGCAAAGCTTTACAGATGCTTTTCCGCTGCCGGACTTCGATAAATACTCTATCCCCCTGACCGTCACGGTAGTCTCACAGCGTTTTATTCCGCCTTCGACCTTCATCGGAAGCACGCCGTTTTTCTTGGCGGTAAAGGTCCTTCCGTTCCTCTCCACCGTATCAGAAGCCTCCCATTCCCATGACAGCTCCTGTACTGATTTCTCCGTTTCTCGTATAGCGTAGCCCTCCGGTATCTCCTCAAGATACACTCCCTGCAGCATTGCATATTCTCTTTCCTGCTCGTTCATCTGCTCCCAGTCCGCCTTCGATATACAGCTGTCATAGGTATAGCCAAAGGGTAGGGTATACTGATTTTCATAGATATTGTATTGCCTGTCTCCGACAGAATACTCACCGGTCTTTTCGTACCCGAAGGGAGGTACCTGATCAGAGTCCTTCAGTGTCACAAAATAACGCACGCAGGCCAGTGTATCCAACGCCGTTCGCCCATCCAACGAGCGAATCTTATATGCAAAGGTCTCGTTTACACCAAGCTCATCAAAGAATTGTCTGAGCACCCGATCCCCCATACTCCAGTAATAATGCAGCGAATACAGCCCGCTCTTCAATGTTGAATTTCTGGCAATCAGCTCATACGGAGCACTGTAGCGGCAAAATTCCGTCATATCCTCTGACAGACTGAGTATGGACTTATCCACATCAGAGACAAAGCTCTTGCGAACCTGCGCGACCTTCAGATAATCCCCCTCATCCACCTTCTGATGTAAATACGCACTTCCGGCAGTGACTACAGACAGCAGCGTTAATCCAAGCAGCATTACAGACACCGCACACCTGACCCGACGCTTTCCCACATAGGTAACAACCGTCAAAAGCACCACCGATATCAAGAGAAACAGCCCTATTGCTCTCCATTCCTGCCCATTTTTCCAAAACAGCATATACGCGACCAGCACTCCGAGCGCTCCACTGAGCACTCCCCATGTGCTTCGTTTCATAAAATACATAGCATTCCATTTCCATGTAACAATACCGGCTATCAGCAGCGTAAATCCAAACATCCAGCGATTCGCCGAATAAGCAAATCCGTTAAATACCCTTCCTGCAATCGGTGAGCAGCACGCAGCCGTCATAATGATGAATAACACCTTTAGCTGTGTCATTCTTTTTCTTTCAATAAATAACAGGATCAGACAGATGCCCGCCACAAAGGAATATCCCATTACCGTACGGTTTCCGGCGTTTACATTCATCGAAAAAAACACCTGTGGAAGCTTCTTATAAAAGCTCAGCTTCTGCAGTAGCTGAACCCCCTCCACCACATCATTTCTCGCCCCGTTTTTCAGGCGCAGCAATACCGGGATGAACACGATGCATCCCATAGCCATTCCCACAACGGTATATCCTGCGATCTTCGCGATCCATACAGCCATCAGCCGCAGCTTCCGGATTCCGTAGCTCGTCAGCAGACGAGCAAGCACGTACATCACGATATTTACTCCGCACAGATAAAACAGATAGAAGTTACTCATCAGACTTACACAGACTACAAGCACGAACAGCATCGGAGATTCTCTGCGCAGGAGCTTCTCTACCCCCAGCACCATCAGTGGCAGATAGATCAGGGCATTTAGAAAAAACGGATGATGCATCCCCATCACTATGGTATATCCTGAGAAAATGTAGATAAACGCTCCGGCCATAAGCGCCGAAATCCATAGTAGCTCACCGCAGAGCCCTCTCTCTTGTGACACTGCCCCCGGCATCCTTTTCGCGCAATATCGCATCAACAGGATAAATGCAATACCTGCCAGATAAATCCGGAAAATAATCATAAAGCTGTAAAAATGAACCATATAGTAGTCCGGCACAAATACCGACAGAAGCGTCAGCGGATCACCGATCGCATAATAATGAAGTGTCGTAAACACATCATTTCCATATCCGATGCTCAGATCCCATCGGGGAATGATGAGACGATGCTTCTCCAGAAGCTTTCTCGCAATACTCTGCAGCCAGTCCGAATAGTACTGTAGCGCCCGGATATGCTGATTCCACGCATCGTTATTCACAACCATGGAAATCCCCTTTCGCGGAAATATCCCAAAAATCAACCAGCTTGCTCCCACGAAGAGAACCGTAAACAATACGAGCGCATATATCCCTCTGGTTTTTTCTTTTTTTCTCATCATATACTCTTATCCTTTAATTTTCTGAAATCTCCGGGCAAATTCCGCTGCTTCTCTGCAGCTGCGCATATCCTTATCATTCTTCGCTCGATACGCCTCGCACACCTCCGGTCTCACATTCAGAGAAGCCGGCGCCCCAGACATATGCGCGTCCCGTGATGTTTTCTACATCCACCTCCGCATAAGGAATATCCGTCTCATATGTAACTTTGAATGCATTCGTACCGGTTTCTTCTACCTCCATAACATACGTCTGCTTTTTCACCTTCCCGGTCGTTTTATCCGGAATGCTGACTCTGAGTTCCACCTTGTCCACCGAAGAAATATCCAGTACCTTATGAAGCTTTTTCACGCGGAATTCCAGCATCCCTTTCGCATTTTCTTTGGCTTCCACATAAGATACCTTCTTTATTTTCTGAAGAATCTCCCCGGTGATCACAAGCCCCGACATCTTTTTCATCATAGCCGAGTTTTTCTCAAGGCCTTCCGTCACAGACTCTACCCCTTCTTTTTCCAGAAGCGTCTGCACCGTTGGATCATACAGATTCGTCCCCAATCCCAGATAACCTCCCGGAATCGTCACACCGAGAGATGCCAGTGTCGTGGGATAGAGATCCATAGTAGAAAAAACACGCTCCTTCCCGGACGTATCCTCCACTGCGCTGTTCAGTATTGCCAGAAACGGCTTGCGCACATAGTCTTCCTCTACTCCATCGCAAAAATCTGTATCCATGGTATTGTGATCACCGCTGAGTATAATGGTCGTGTTCTCATAGAAATCCTGCGCCTTGATCCATTCTACAAAGCGGCCCACCTGACTGCTTGCGCAGGCGAAGACATTCGCATACTGATTATCTCCATAGGTATCCCCGCACAGCTCACAGAGATAACCGTCCTCGAAATGTGTATCCACCGTCAGCATCGTCAGATTAAACGGAGCATCCTCTGCTGCCAGTCTGGTCAGCTCCTCTTTCGCATAGTCAAACAGCTTTTCGTCCTCAAAGCCCCAGAATTCATAGTAATCCGGCGGGATCTTTCCTTCGTCTACCGCCCATGTATAATCCTTAATATTGAAATCGCCATGCTGCTCATAGTACCGATCACGTCCTCCGAACTCCTTCTTCGATCCCAGCAGAAAGGTCTGCTGATATCCCTCGTCCTTCAGAACATCCCCCAGAGTACGCAGTCCGGGAAAAAATTCGTCCAGATAGTTCATACGGTTTCCGTTCAACGGAATCTTCAACGGCATTCCGGACGACTGTGCAAACAGCGCTCCCATAGTCCAGTTTGCCCCCGGAAGCACATACCCGCCATTGAGTCTTGTACCGCCGCCGTTAAAGCAATCGCCCTCCATAGCCAGCTTCGTCAGCTCCGGGATGATATTTTCCTCAAAATCTCCTCCACTTTCCCGGTCTGCATAGGTGATCTCCGTAGACTCCAAAAAGATATAGATCAGGTTGCGTTTCTTCTCCGGAAACTCCAGCTGCACATCCTCTGTAGCAACATAGCGATCCGCTATGTAATCCTCGCCGCTCTGCGCCAACGTCTCACGAAGATACCGGACGATCCCGAGCTTCTTATTTCCGTACCATCCCGTCAATCCCAGCATTACCAGCGACGCCAGCAGCAGCGCAATAAAACCATATCTCAGCCAGCCTCTTTTTTTCTTATACAGGACTGCTAGGCCTGCAAGCATCATCAGATTTCCCGCTGCCACCAGAACTCCGTACCGTGTGATATAATGCCATATCATATCCGGATTCGTCCCTTCGATGCTGGTGGATAGATGATATATGATCTCATCCAGCGTCAGAGAGCCCCATGTTCGAAACAGCCAGATCGCTGAAATAAACAGCAGCGTCGATATCGCAAAGAGCAGACAGATCAAAATCCCTGCCGCGATCTTCCATTTTTTCTTATGTTTCATTTTATTCTCCCACAGTTCATAATAAAAACGCTAAAAACAAAAAAACGGTGCAGACTTTGCCTACACCGCATAGCATAATATATTTATTCAAATCTTACAATTTCTTTTTTTAATCTTCCGATAATTTTTTTCTCCAGTCTGGAAATATAAGACTGTGAAATCCCCAGCAGATCCGCTACCTCTTTCTGGGTTTTTTCCTCCCCGTCCCGGGTTCCCAGACCGAAGCGCAGCTGTATGATCATGCGCTCTCTTGCTGACAGGGTCTCCAGCGCTCTGGCTAAGAGCTTATATTCTACCTCCGTCTCCATATCCCGGTAGATCACATCCTCGTCTGTGCCGAGAATATCGGAAAGCAAAAGCTCATTGCCATCCCAGTCCACATTCAGCGGTTCATCAAAGGATACCTCCAGCTTCGTCTTGTTTGTCCGCCGCAGATACATCAGAATCTCATTTTCAATGCATCGGGACGCATAAGTCGCCAGCTTGATATTCTTTCCCGGATTGAAGGTATTGATCGCTTTGATCAGTCCAATGGTGCCAATGGAGATCAGATCCTCCACTCCAACTCCTGTATTATCGAATTTTTTTGCTATGTAGACCACCAGCCTCAGATTGTGCTCGATCAGCAACGATTTGGCTCCATCCGGTTGCGCTCCGCAGAGCTCTTCTATCGCCTGCGCCTCCCTTGTGGGCTCCAGCGGCGCAGGCAGCACCTCACTTCCCCCTATATAATGAACGTCTCTTGACGATTTGTTCCACAACATATTTTTGACCGACGGTACTACCCGAAACTGGAACCGCTCCGGTACTGACACCTTTATCATCATTTTGTTTTCCTCCGCTACTTTAAGATCTGAGGATGCAATATCATCTGATATTCTCCTCCGCTGCTGATAGCTGTCCGGGTGACTGCCACCAGAGTTTCTCCGGTATTCCATGCCTGCTCCCCATGCCTTATCCTCATATCATCCACCTTCATCAGTGGCATCAGCCCCCTCGCTCTGCCGATACTGTGATATGGTATGTAAGTAAACATTCCGGAAGGCGATTCCACTATGGAAAAATGAACCATTCCATCGAGCTCCCGCCATTCTTCATCTGTAAGTAAGCCTTGCAGTTCCTTCATCTCTATAATCTGTACCGCTCTTCCTGTTCCCGGTTGTCGCAGATGATTGCCGCTGTCCAAGAGTCCACGAATGTACACCCGCTGTTCTCCCCGATACAGCTCCACTTCATAGAGAAATTCTCTTGCCTCTTTTCTTCTGTGCCGGATGCTGCACACCGCATATGCTATGACATATCCAGTCCATATTGTCAGCCAAAAATGTCCCTGCAAAATACGGTACAATATCTGCCATAGCGTTCCCAGAATACTTGCAGCCAGCAGACCCGTCCGCAGAACATCTCCACGCGTTTCCCACCCGCTTCTGCCCATCTGACGCTCAAACCGAATCGGACGCAAAGAAGGAGTCGGATGTTTCATATTCCTATGTTGTTCTCCCGTCGAAGAATAGACGGCCAGCAGCATGCTACCGCCTGACATAATATTCAAAAATGCCAAAAGTATTCGACACTTTCGCACCGGACTAAGCACCAGAGCAGCGGAAATCACAGCTCCGGCACCGGCGATCAGCGCAGTCCATACTCTTTTGGGATGCCTGTGCAGCAACACTGCACTCAGGCGCAGGATCAGGTAATTTATAAGAAAATTCTCGAGAAAGTACAGATCTAAATAGAATTCATAATACACTGCATGCCCCGCTTTCTTACCTCGTAATTATACAAAACAGGGCATGTGAGATTTGTCAAATAGAGTAGCTGAGAAAGAAATGTTTATCGCATAATTCGACAAGGAATATCTCTTTTATGCAAAAGCTTTTCCGTCAGTGAACCTGCAGGAGCTTCGCGATCCTGCTGAAGCAGTTTCTTTTCAAAGTCATATTTGAAGCGCAAAAACTCCCGGAGCGATCGCTCCGGGAGTCTCTATACACGCTTTGCGTATTCTGTTTCTTATAACTGCGGGCCTGCAGCAACCAGTGCCTTACCAGCCTCGTTACCCTCATACTTCGCGAAGTTCTTGATGAAACGCTCAGCGAGGTCTTTTGCCTTAACTTCCCACTCAGAAGCATCCGCATAGGTGTCACGCGGATCAAGGATACCTGTGTCAACACCCTCGAGCTCTGTCGGAACCTCGAAGTTGAAGAACGGGATCTGCTTGGTCGGTGCGCTCAGGATAGCTCCGCCCAGAATGCCGTCGATGATACCACGAGTATCCTTAATGGAGATTCTCTTGCCGGTGCCGTTCCATCCGGTATTTACCAGATAAGCCTTAGCGCCGCTCTGCTCCATCTTCTTAACCAGCTCCTCAGCATACTTTGTCGGATGCAGCTCAAGGAAAGCCTGTCCGAAGCAAGCGGAGAAGGTCGGTGTCGGCTCTGTGATTCCACGCTCTGTACCAGCCAGCTTAGCTGTGAAACCAGACAGGAAGTAGTACTTTGTCTGCTCCGGAGTCAGGATAGATACCGGCGGAAGTACGCCAAATGCGTCTGCAGACAGGAAGATCACGTTCTTAGCTGCCGGTGCAGAAGATACCGGACGAACGATGTTCTCAATGTGCTGGATCGGGTAAGATACGCGGGTATTCTCTGTTACGCTCTTATCATTGAAGTCGATCTTGCCGTTCTCATCCAGAGTAACATTCTCAAGCAGAGCGTTACGCTTGATTGCATTGTAGATATCCGGCTCAGAATCCTTATCCAGATTGATAACCTTAGCGTAGCAGCCTCCCTCGAAGTTAAATACGCCGTTGTCATCCCAACCATGCTCGTCATCACCGATCAGAAGACGCTTCGGATCTGTAGACAGAGTCGTCTTACCTGTTCCGGACAGACCAAAGAAGATCGCGGTGTTCTCGCCGTTCATATCTGTGTTTGCAGAGCAGTGCATGGAAGCGATGCCCTTCAGCGGCAGATAGTAGTTCATCATGGAGAACATACCCTTCTTCATCTCTCCGCCGTACCATGTGTTGATGATAACCTGCTCGCGGCTGGTGATGTTGAATGCTACAGCTGTCTCAGAATTCAGACCCAGCTCCTTGTAGTTCTCAACCTTTGCCTTAGATGCGTTGTAAACAACGAAATCCGGCTCGAAATCCTTCAGCTCATCCTCTGTCGGAACGATGAACATATTCTTAACAAAGTGTGCCTGCCAAGCTACCTCAACGATGAAACGGATCGCCATACGGGTATCCTTGTTAGCTCCGCAGAATGCATCTACTACGAACAGTCTCTTATTAGAGAGCTCATTCTTAGCAATATCCTTCAAAGTTGCCCAAACATCCTCAGACATCGGATGGTTGTCATTCTTATACTCATCAGAGGTCCACCATACAGTGTCTTTGGAGTTCTCATCCATTACGATATATTTATCTTTCGGGGAACGACCTGTGTAAATACCGGTCATAACGTTTACAGCACCCAGCTCACTCTCCTGACCTACTTCGAAGCCCTCAAGACCTGCCTTGGTCTCCTCCTCAAAGAGCACTTCATAAGACGGATTGTAAACAATCTCAGTTGTTCCGGTGATACCATACTTGCTCAGATCAATGTTTGCCATGCTTCACTCAACCTCTTTCTTTCATAATTGTAAATCAATAGTAAATAATCAGGGCTTCCAGAATGTCCCTAATCATTCGCTATTATACTAGAACATCGTGAAAAAATCAACAAGTATTTACTCTTTTCGCCACTCTGTTAAATTATTCTACATTTCCGTAAAATCTTTATATTTACAAAAAAGCTTTCTATATTATAATGAAACACAAGAACGAAAAACAGGAGGAGTTTCCATGCAAAACAGATATATCGTTGACTGGGATAAATACGCCCGCATCGCGCGCCAAGCTGCTGCAGAAGGCGCTGTTTTACTGAAAAATGAGCATCACGCGCTGCCGTTAAATGAAGGTATCCGGCTCTCCGTATTCGGACGAATCCAGTTTGATTATTATAAAAGCGGTACCGGCTCCGGAGGCATGGTAAATACCCGCTACATCATCGGAATCCCCGAAGCGCTCCGAAAAGAAAACCTTACCCTGAACACCACACTTGAACAGATCTATCTCGACTGGATCAAAGAGCATCCGTTCGACCACGGTACCGGATGGGCGCAGGATCCATGGAGTCAGGAGGAGATGCCCCTTGACGAAGCTGTAGTTGCAGACGCGGCTGCAGTATCCGATGCGGCGCTCGTCATCATCGGACGTACTGCCGGTGAAGACCGTGACGCCGCGAATGAGCCCGGAAGCTTTCTTCTCACACAGACGGAGGAGGATATGCTCTCTAAGGTCTGCGCCGCCTTTTCCCGGGTGATCGTAGTGCTGAATGTCGGCAATATCATCGATATGAGCTGGGTTGAAAAATACCGACCTCAGGCTGTCCTCTACACTTGGCAGGGCGGTATGGAGGGCGGTCATGCCGTGGCTGATGTGCTCATGGGTAGAGTAAATCCGTGCGGACGCCTCTCCGACACCATCGCCCGATCGATCGCCGACTATCCTTCCACAGAGAATTTCGGAGGGGAGAACGGCAATCTTTATGCCGAAGATATTTACGTGGGCTATCGTTATTTCGAGACCTTCGCAAAGGAGAAGGTGCTCTACCCCTTTGGCTTTGGTCTCTCCTACACCACCTTTGAGAAAACGGTGGCTTCCGTAGAACACGGTGTCGATAGCAGCGCCTTCACCGTTTCCGTAAAAAATACCGGTTCCGTAGCCGGTAAAGAGAGCGTTCTACTCTATGTGAGCGCTCCTCAGGGACTGCTCGGCAAACCCGCCCGTTCCCTTGTAGCCTTTACCAAGACAGCTCTTCTGCAGCCCGGCGATACACAGGAGCTGACGCTTTGCGTCTCTGACGATACCATTGCCTCTTATGATGACAGCGGTATCACCGGACACAGATCCTGCTACGTGCTGGAAAAAGGGCATTACGAATTTTATCTCGGCGGAGATGTTCGCAGCGCAGCTCCCATCGGTGGATTTGACGCGGAAGAGACGATCGTGATCAAGGAATGCACCGAGGCGCTGGCACCGACTGTCGCATTCGACCGTCTGAAGCCGGTTGCCAATGCCGATGCAACATTTTCTGCTGTTTATGAGCCTGTTTTGCAGCGCACCTATTCCATGAAGGAGCGTATGGAGGCTGATGAAATGCCGGAGATCCCCTTCACCGGAGATCGTGGGTATGTGCTTGCAGATGTTTACGATAAAAAAATCACTATGGAGGCGTTTGTCGCCCAGTTTACAGACGAAGATCTTTTCTGTATTGTCCGTGGGGAAGGCATGTGTTCTCCCCGTGTGACTCCCGGAACTGCTGCAGCCTTCGGCGGTGTCAGCGATGGACTGGCGAAGCTCGGTATCCCGGCCGCCTGCTGCTCCGACGGTCCCTCCGGTATCCGAATGGACTGTGGCACCATGGCTTTTTCACTGCCTAACGGCACCTGTCTTGCCTGCAGCTTCAATGAGGAGCTTTCCCGTGAGCTGTATCGTATGGAAGGCGCCGAGCTGCGCAAGAACCATATAGAGATCCTGTTGGGACCCGGCATGAATATCCATCGTAATCCTCTGAATGGACGCAATTTCGAGTATTTTTCCGAGGATCCGCTCCTCACCGGCAGGATGGCAGCCGCACAGCTTCAGGGAATGCAGGAATTCGGTGTCACCGGAGCCATCAAGCATTTTGCGGCCAACAATCAGGAGCACCGCAGAAGATTCTATAATTCTGTAGTTTCTGAACGGGCACTGCGTGAAATTTATCTGAAGGGATTTGAGATTGCCGTCAAAGAAGGGCAGGCTTTTTCCGTTATGAGCACCTACGGCGCTATCAACGGATTATGGACCGCGAGCAATTATGATCTGCTGGTGACGATCCTTCGAAAGGAATGGGGATTTGACGGATTTGTCATGACCGACTGGTGGGCCGAGATGAATGAAGAGGGGGAAGATACCGCCTCTATGAAAAATGTCGCTGCCATGGTAAAATCCCGCAACGATGTCTTTATGGTGGTACAGCAGCCTCAGGAGAATACCAATGACGATAATCTGGCAGAGTCTCTCGCGAACGGCACCTTAAAGCGCAGCGCCCTGCAGCGCTGTGCTATGACACTGCTGGATGTGATCCTGCGTCTTCCGGTGATGGATCGTCACCTTGGACGTCTGAGCGAAGACGAGCTTGCCGCTGCCGAGATCGCAGAAGCCGAGAATGCAGCCGACCTGAATGTGGAATTCCATAAGGTGGACGGCAGTCTTGCTCTGAGCGGCGCAGGTCTTGATACCTCCCGCGGCTCCACGCTCCACTATGGAATCGAAATCGCAAAACCCGGAATCTACCGTATCCGTTTTAAGATGAAAGCGGATGCCGGAGATCTCGCGCAGCTCCCGATCTCTGTCTTCGTGAATAACGTGCTGAAGGCTACCGTAACCATCAACGGAACACACGGAGAGTGGATCGAACGTGAGGTTGTCATGGATCGACTGATGAATCCTCACAATTTTGTAAAGCTGTATTTTGCACAGGCGGGCATCACCATTGATACCCTGTGGTTTGAACTCACGCAGGAGCTTTAATGCTCCTGCGCATCCAGCCACTCCTCCAGAGCATTCAGATTCTCATCTGAATGCTCTATTTCTCTTGCGAATCTCCATGAAAGCTCCACAATGTCCGCTAATCCGAGGCTTTGTCCCTGCTCCATCCACCGCGCAACACAGAGCCTCTGTATCCAGCGTGTGGAAAACAGCGCCAGAGCGGTCTTCGCGTACACCATATCATCATACACACTTCCGCAAAAATACGTGTACACGAAAAATATCATCAGCTGCTCTGCGATATTCTCCCACATTTCCCGTTCCTGCATTACATACTTTTCCTGAAACTCTGACAGAATCTCAAAATACCTCTCAGGGCCGCCGTCAAACAATATTCTTTTGGTCTGTCGAAGCAGCTTCGTCCACTCCGGACGCAGCCGTTCCAGACCTTCCAGCATCTGCAGCTCTCTCAGGCTCTGCCCGTAATGTGCCTGCGCAGCTTCGCTGCCTGCTCCATCCGGCCATCCCTTTTTTCCACAGCCCTTGTCCATGCCTGACGCTTCGCGCTTCCTGCATTCGACGGCTTCCGATATCCTTCGCTCTCCCGCAGCTGTCATATGTGTACGGTACTCCTCCAGCATCTCATCAATATCATAGCTTCTGCCTTCGTCTATGCACCGCTGAAACTCCCATGATAATTGCTCTGCAAGCTCCATGCGCACTTCCATCGCAAGCGAACGATTCTGAAGGATCCCGAAAATGACCTCTCTCGCATCCTCCAGCTGGGTAAACATCAGAAAATCAAAGTCCTCGAACTCCTCATCCTCCTCCGTGAAGCTCTCCTGAAAAGTCACCTTTTCCTTACATGAAAGCATCATCTCTGCCGCCACCGGACACGACAGGGAAAGCGACAGCTCCCGCAGATTCTCGTATTCCTCCGTATGCCTCGGATACAGTCTGCAGGTATCACACAGCGCATCCGATCCCAGCGCTTCATAGATATCGCACAGATTCCTTTCATTCAGGAAGCTGCAGCGTCTGTCATACTGATAAAATACGTCCTCCTCCCAGTCAATGGAATTACGCAGGCGGTTGCCGAAGCTGCCATCCTCTTGTTCATAACGCTTGAGCGAATCGTCATCGATCACGATCTGCCATCCTGCACAGCAGGTAGCCGGACATTTGTCCGCTGTACATTCAAATTGATCATAGTAATGTGGTCTCAGGTATCTCATACGCCTTTATCCCCCATCCTCTCCTCTCGTTCCTCATCATCGATGCTCCTGCCCCGTGCGGTAATTTTATAGCTTCTTCAGCTCCTGATATACCCGCCCGATAGGCAGACCCACGATGGTATTATACTCTCCCTGTATTTTTTCGATATATCTGGCGAAGCTTCCCTGAATACCGTAGGCTCCTGCCTTATCCATGGGATCTCCTCCGTCTACATAGGCGCGGATCTCCTCCGCGCTCATGGGGTATACATAGACATCTGCCTTTTCATGGAAAGTGTGTATCTTTGTCCCCCGTATAAAAGCTACGCCGGTATACACCTGATGTACTCTCCCCTGCAGCGCAGTCAGCATACGTACCGCATCCTCTTCATTTTTGGGCTTACCCAGAATCTCTTTGTCCAACACTACCACCGTATCCGAGCCAAGCACCAGCCTGTCCGGATACTGCTTGGCCACCGCTTGAGCCTTACAGCAGGACAGCTCTTCTACGATCTCTCCGGGCTCGCTTTTCGTGATCCTCTCCTCTGCATTGCTTACGATCACCTCAAAGGGAATGCCCGCCTGTGTCAGCAGTTCTCTGCGGCGCGGCGAACCGGACGCCAAAATCAGCTTTTCCATCTTCATCTCAAACTCCTTTTTCTATATCCATCCAGAATTTCTCCAGCTTTTTTTCGATATTCTGTAAATTGCAGATCTCATTTCCACTCCATTCCCGCGGAAACAGGCTTCGGTAGCCCGACTGTGTAAACCGGTCGTCCAGAAGCAGGATCACCCCCTGATCCTCCTCGGTGCGGATCACACGCCCTGCCGCCTGCATGACCTTGTTCATCCCCGGAAACCGATATGCATAGTCAAAGCCATTGTGTTCCTTTTTATCATAATAGTTCTTCAGGATCTCCCGTTCATGGCATACCTGCGGCAGTCCCGTACCCACGATCAGCGCGCCGATCAGGCGCTCACGCTTCAGATCGATCCCCTCACCGAAGATCCCGCCCATCACACAAAAGCCCACCAGAGCCTCCTCATGGTCTTTCGAAAATTTTGCCAGAAATTCTTCTCTTTGTGTCTCCGTCATATAGGATTCCTGCGCGATGACCGCCACTCCGCTCTCAAGCTCCTCAAAGGCTTCCCGAATCATGTCCAGCATCTTATACGAAGGAGCAAATACCAGATAATTGCCCCGCTTTGCCCGTACCATCTTCTCAATATAACTGGCATACCGCCGAAATTCCTCTTCTGTGCGCCTCGTATAGCGAGCGCTCACGTCAGAGCCCAGAAAAATCCGTCTCTGCTCCGGCGAAAACACGGATCGTGCATATACCGCGTAGTCCTCGCCGGTTCCTGCCAGTAGCTCCATGTAATAGCGCACCGGCAGCAGTGTCGCGGAAAACAGCACACTCGCCCGCCCTTTTTCCAGACAGGAGCCGATATTATGCGAAGTATCAATACAGAAGAGCCGAATCCGAAAGCTTCCGCTCTCACAGATCTCTCCATAGATCTCATAGCACTCATCCAGCGTCTCATAGGTATTTAAAAACGTGCGTATCTGATAATAAAAATCCCGCAGCTGCTCCCAGTCCTCCCCGTCGGGCAGTGCAATCTCCCGCTCCTCCAGAAGTCTTTCCAGCGCCGCGCTCACATTCATAAGCGCAATGACAAATACGCCGATATCCTTCAGCAGCAGATAGCTCTCACATTCCCGCTTCCATTCCAGAAGACAACGATTCGCCTTTTCCAGAGCCCGCTCTGCCTTTTTATCCTTCCCCTTCAGCAATCGTTTGATCTCAAGAAAATCTTCCTTATAAAGCGAAGCGCTGAACATCTCACGCCCCCGCTCCACCAGATTATGTGCCTCATCGATCAAAAAGATATACTCTCCCTTCGCCCCGTCCGCAAAGAAACGCTTCAGCTTCGCTCTGGGATCAAATACATAATTATAATCACAAATCACCGCATCCACCCACAGCGACAGATCCAGCGACATCTCAAACGGGCAGACCTGCCACCGCTTTGCCTGCTGCAAGATCCTCTCTCTGGTATAAGTATCCCAGACAGCGCCCTCCGGTCTTGGCGGATATCCACCGGATACCAGTCCCTCCTGCGGGATCTTCCCGGATATCGTCCCGGTCAGCAGCTCATACACGGCATCGTTCACACGATCAAAATGGCCTCTTGCGTAAGGACATTTCTCAGGATCACACTCCGGCGACCGTGACGCTTTGCTTGGCTGCTCTATCGTAAGCGCGCAGAGCTTCTCCTTCGCCGTCAAAATCACGACCTTATACCTTAGCCCCCGCTCCTTCAGCAGATCAAATGCCTCCTGCGCCACCGTCCGGGTAATCGTCTTGGCTGTCAGATAGAATATCTTCTCCCCATATCCCTGTCCCACTGCGCGGATAGCCGGAAATACGGTAGAAATGGTCTTGCCCGCCCCTGTAGGAGCCTGAATGAACAGCTTCTTCTCCCGGCGGATCGTCTGATAGACCGAGGCTGCCAGCTCCTTCTGACCCTCACGATAGGCATACGGAAATGTACATTCGCGGATAGACGAGCCACGGATCCCTGCCCACTGCTTCTGAAACCCGGCCCACTTCCGATACTCCCCAACCAGTGCATCAAACCACGTCTCCAGCTCCTCCTGCGTGTACTCCCGATGAAATCTTCGCACCTTTTCCGTATCAAGATTCGCATAGGTCATCTGAACATGGATCCTTTGCAGGCTCTTTTCCTTCGCATAAATACAGGCGTAGCACTTCGCCTGAGCCAGATGCACCGGCACAGGCTCCTCCATCAGCTCGAGCTCCCGATAGACTCCCTTGATCTCATCCACGGTCACCCCATCGGCCTCCTCCAGAATGCCGTCTGCCCGTCCCTCAATACTCAGCACAAAGTCACCACAATCCACCAGCCTCTTCAACGGCACCTCCGAGCGGTAATTTGCCCCCATCTGCCCCTGAATCCTGCGATGGATCCTGCTTCCCATCTGCATAGCCTCCTGATCCGCGATCATTCCTCTGCGGCTGTCGAGATCGCCGCTGCGCAGAATGAACTCCACCAAGCCCCGCACCGAGATGCGGATCACTTCTTTTTTCTCATCCGATATGCAAATTTCCTCCACACCGATCCCTTCTCTCCGCCTTCTTTCGTCTCTGCCATCTTACCATAGATGTCTGCAGCGCGCAAGCGCGCCCCCCTCTTCCTCAAGCTCTTTTTGTCTTTCCTGTGCGGATATTTGTCTTTTTCAGGTTGACATTCCTATGGCAAATAGTATAAAATGGTTGCAGGCTTATCGCCCGATTCGAACATGAGGAGGAAAGAAATATGTATTCATTTGAAGAAATACAGAACGTAGACCCTGAGATCGCAGCGGCCATTCAGTCTGAGATTGCAAGACAGAATTCTCATATTGAGCTGATCGCCTCCGAGAACTGGGTAAGCAAGGCCGTCATGGCTGCCATGGGAAGCCCGCTGACCAACAAATATGCGGAAGGCTATCCCGGAAAGCGCTATTACGGCGGCTGCGAATGTGTCGATGTTGTGGAAGAGCTGGCCAAGCAGCGCGCCTGTGAGCTCTTTGGCTGTGAGTATGCCAATGTGCAGCCCCACTCCGGCGCTCAGGCGAATATGGCCGTGTTCTTTGCAATGTTAAAGCCGGGCGATACCGTAATGGGCATGAATCTTGCACACGGCGGTCATCTCTCCCACGGAAGCCCTGCCAACTTTTCCGGCGCTTATTTTCATATCGTTCCTTATGGTGTCAATGATGACGGCGTGATCGATTATGAAGATGTGCGCAGAATCGCACTTGAAGCAAAGCCGAAGCTGATCGTTGCAGGAGCAAGCGCCTACGCACGTATTATCGATTTCAAAAAATTCCGTGAGATTGCCGATGAGGTCGGCGCTTACCTGATGGTAGATATCGCGCACATTGCGGGACTGGTCGCTGCCGGACTCCATCCGAGCCCGATCCCGTATGCTCATGTGACCACTACCACTACGCACAAGACCCTGCGTGGTCCCAGAGGCGGTATGATCCTGTCCAGTAATGAGATCGCAAAGCAGTTCAACTTCAATAAGGCGGTCTTTCCGGGGATTCAGGGCGGTCCGCTGATGCACGTGATCGCAGCCAAGGCGGTCTGCTTTCAGGAGGCTCTGCAGCCGGAATATAAAGAATATCAGGCAAACATTGTAAAAAATTCCAAAGCTCTCTGCGCCGGTCTCATGAAGCGCGGCATCCATATCGTGTCCGGCGGCACGGACAATCATTTGATGCTTGTGGATCTTCGCGGCACAGGTATCACCGGCAAAGCCATGGAGAAGCTGCTGGATGAGGCAAACATCACCTGCAACAAGAACGCCATCCCCAACGATCCGGAGTCTCCCTTCGTGACCAGCGGTGTGCGTCTCGGAACCGCAGCAGTCACCGCACGCGGTCTCAATGCGGAGGATATGGATCAGATCGCGGAGGCCATTTCCCTGATGATCCATAGTGCCGATCATAAAGAGCAGGCCAAAGCCATCATCCGCACACTGACAGAGAAATATCCTCTGAATGCGTAACCGGATCTGCTGTATATGCGGTCCGGTCATCCTGTATATATAGAAAGCAAAGATTTATCATAAAAAAAGCAAATGACCGGCGTCTGAGATATGGCTTCTCAGATGCCGGTCTTCGTGTTCTCTTATGATTTCATCGTAAACTTTTCGCCGCAATGCGGGCAGGTCACTTCGATCTTCCCCTTCCCTCTGGGAACCCTCAGCTTCTTCCCGCAGGATTTGCATTTAAAATACTTATGCGTCCTGCGCAGACCAAGCTGAACCTTCCAGCTCTGTATGCGGAAACGCAGACGCTCTTTTTCTGCCAGATACCTCTGATTCTCCGCCTGCCGCCGATATATGTTACGGGAAAGCGCCCGGAAATACAGATACCCCAGCGCCGCAATGGCAAGAAAATGAAATACCCCCATACGAAACAGACTTCCCAGCACCAGCATCACCAATGCCGTGATCATGAGAAACTGGCAGAACTGGTCAATGCCGTATCTGCCCCGCATAAACTCTTCCAGTCGTCTTCGAAACTTATCCATACCGCTACCTCCTGATTCCTATAGTATAGTCTTATTTTTTTCGGAACTCAATCAAACTGCGCTAAAATCTCTAAATTTTTTATAAACCATGTCCTTTTCCCTAAAATAAGCGTATAATGATCTTAACTACACACAAGGAGGGACAAGTATGATCATTGATGAATTAATTTCCATGCTGGAAATGCAGGAGGAGATCCTCCAGTTTACACATTTTACAAATGAAGATGCATGGGAGCTCGGACAGCATCTTGTTGCGGAGATCCACAGACGCAAGCTCCCGGTAGCTGTCACCATTCGTCTGAACAACGGCTACACCCTGTTTCGGTATGCCGCCGAGGGAACGAATCTTCACAATGAGCACTGGATGCAGCGCAAGTTCAATACCGTCAAGACACTGGAGCACAGCAGTCTGCATACCTGCATGATGCTTCGCAAAAATGAGGAGTCTCTGGCTGACTGGTTCTTGGACGAGCGGGATTATGCCGCTGTGGGCGGTGGATTCCCGATCCGTGTCGAGGAGGTCGGCGTGATCGGCGCGATCATCGTCTCCGGTCTGCCTCACATGTCCGACCACGATCTCATCATCAAGACCCTCAGCCGTTATCTGCACATTGACGAAGTGCCCCGTATCCGTACAGACGCCGCACTGTAGCTCTGACGATACCGCTGCTTACAGATCATGCGGCACAGAGCGCCGCAGGTCATGCCCGCACGTAAAAACACAGCGCTCCTCAGGCATCGGCTATCTCGTCAAAGTCCCAAGGAGGCGCCTGCGTGAAGCACATCGCTTCTTGCGTGATCGGATGGATGAATTCCAGACGATAGGAATGCAGCGCCTGATGATCTATCCGGTCAAGCTTCGGATGGTACAGATAGTCGCCGATCAACGGATGACCTAAATACTTCATATGTACGCGAATCTGATGGGTACGCCCGGTCTCCAGTCTCAGGGAGACTAGGGAGTACCCATTTTTGTATGCAATTCTGCGATAATGCGTCACTGCCCGCTCTCCCCGTGCAAAATCAACACACCGTTCGATCACGGAGTCGCCCTTTCGCGCTATGGGAGCGTCAATGACCCCCTGCTGCGGCACCTCCCCCTCCGCGATAGCCAGATACTCTCGATGAATCGCGCGCTGCTTCACCTGCTCCGACAGGATCGCTCCGCTCAGCCCATGTCTGGCTACGATCAGCAGTCCCGTGGTATCACGATCCAGACGGTTGATGCACCGGTAGACAAACTTCTCTCCCCTTTCTGCAAAATACCATGCCAGACCGTTTGCCAGCGTGTTCTCATAATTATGGATCGATGGGTGAATCGGCATATCCGCTGCCTTATTGATCACCAAAAGATCCTCATCCTCGTATATGATATCCAGCGGAAGCTCGACCGGGACAATATGCTCAGAGGAGGCTTCCTCCGTCAGCGTCACTGTCAGCACATCTCCGATCCGCAGCCTTGTAGATAACCAGACCCGCTGACCATTCACCAGAATTCCCCCCTCAGCCTTGCGTACCCGTGTCAGAATATGACGCGAAAAGCCTTGCCCGCGCAGAAGTTCCGCGACCGTGATGTCCTCATGTTCTTTTATATGATAAGTAAATACCCGTCTCATCCCGTCATCCTTTGCTCACTTGATTACTGTCAGCAGTATAACACAGTCATCTCTTCCTCACAATTATAAACTTTTTATAATCTTCTTGACACACCTGCTACATAATGTTATCTTCAAATTATTAGCACTCGTTTAATTAGAGTGCTGACAAAGGAGGAAGTATTATGATTATTATACCAATTTACAATAGTCTTGTGCTGCCAAATACCACGATCAATCTTAGTAAAGAGAGTCTGGACTCCATTGAATTACCGGAACTTCATATCAATGATGAAGTCATTCTGCTGTTGAAACGTCAGAACGGTCGCCCGGGACGCTTTTATCCCATCGGCTTTTCCGGCACCGTCGTTCTTGTGGAGCCTGACGGCAGCGTCAGCATCGAGGTACTGGAGCGTCTGGACATTGAGGAAGTAGATCTGCAGAATCAGGTAGTTGCCTCCGGCATTCGTGCCGAGCTCTCTGATGTTCCGCAGGAGGAGTCTGAGAAAAAGCTCGCCGCTCTGAAAAAGCAGATGATCACGGCTCTGTCGAAGCTCCAGAACGGAGGCGGCTATACCGTTGCGATGTATCTTGCTCCGCTGAACACATGGAACAAGCTTATCGTTGCTTCCGCTCCATACATGAATATGTCGAACGAAGAAAAATATGACATCATGGCCGCCGACACAGATTCTGAGCGCATAGAAAAGATCACACGGGCGATTCAGGAATTTCTGACCGTGTTTGAGGTCGCACAGGAAGCGAGCGAGGACAGCAATGAGAGCTATCAAAAGCTCTATCGCGAGAATGCCCTGAGAAAACAGATCAGTTTTCTGCAAAAACAGCTGGACGATCTCCACCCGGAGGACAAATCTCAGCTTCAGATCCTTGAGGAAAAGATCGAAAAGTCCGGCATGAACGAGACAGCCCGCAAGGAAGCCGACAAGGTACTTCGCCGTCTCAAGTCCGAGGGACAGGACGGTCATGAATCCGGCATGCTGTATGACTATCTGGATTTTGTCACCGGATTGGATTGGCGTAAAAATGTAATCGGCAAGATCAATCTAAAAAAAGCTGAGAAGATTCTGGATCGGGAGCATTACGGTCTGAAGAAGGTAAAGAAGAGGATCATCGAACAGCTTGCAGTCATGTCCCTGAGTAAAAAACAGTCCGGCTCTATCCTGCTGTTTGTCGGAGCACCCGGCACCGGCAAGACCAGCATCGCCCACAGTATTGCAGAGGCTCTGGGGCGAGAATATGTCCGCATCAGTCTCGGCGGCGTGCGGGATGAAGCAGATATCCGCGGCCACAGACGCACCTACATCGGCGCCATGCCGGGCCGTATCATGGACGGTATGAAAAAATGCGGTACCTCGAATCCGGTCATGGTACTGGATGAGATCGACAAGCTGTCCGTAAGCTATAACGGCGATCCCGCCAGCGCTCTGCTGGAGGTCCTTGATCCTGAGCAGAACAATACCTTCACCGATCACTATATGAACGTGCCATACGACCTGTCTGATGTCATGTTCCTCTGTACCGCCAACTCACTGGATACCATTCCGGCTCCTCTGCTGGACCGTATGGAGGTCATTCAGTTCAACGGCTACACGCCTCTGGAAAAGGTGCAGATCGGCAAGAAGCATCTTCTGGAAAAGGCGAAAAAGAAACACGGTATTCCTGAGGGCAGACTCACCGTCACAGACGATGCCATGCAAAAAATCATCCGTGATTACACCATGGAGGGCGGTGTCCGCGGTCTAAAAAAACAGCTGGATCAGCTCAGTCGTATTGCCGCCGTCCAATTAGTAAAGGATAAGACTCAGGTGATCCATGTCACGGCGGATAATCTCACCGACTTTATTGAGCAGCGCCCCATATTACACGACAGCGTACAGGAAACCAAGGTACCCGGCATCGTGACGGGACTTGCATGGACTGCTGTGGGCGGTGAGATCCTCTTCATCGAGACCATGTTCACCGAGGGAAAAGGCAATTTGAAGATCACGGGTCAACTGGGCGACGTCATGAAGGAATCTGTTCAGATCGCTATCAGCCTTGTCAAGAAGCTCTACCCGGAAAAAGCAGAGCTGTTTGAGACCAGAGATCTGCATATACACGTACCTGCCGGCGCTACTCCCAAAGACGGGCCTTCCGCCGGAATCACACTGACTACCGCTCTGGCCTCTCTCGTCAATGACCGACCGGTCAGTCCGGAATATGCCATGACCGGAGAAGTCTCCCTACGGGGCAATGTCATGCCTATCGGCGGTCTTCCTGAGAAACTGATGGCCGCTCAGCGCGCCGGAGTAAAGACCGTCTTTATCCCGCGTGAAAACGAATTTGACCTGAGAGACGTCGCCCCTGAGGTGCTTCAAGAGCTTACGGTCATTCCGGTACATGAGGTGACAGAGGTACTGCATACTGTACTCGGATAGGAATCCGTCATTTTCGGCAGCAGATCGTGCAGCATGCGTTTTATCATCAGCAAAAAGGGGTTGTCACTCCATCGGTGACAACCCCTACATCTTCTTATTCAATTGTACTCTTTCTTATATATTTTATAGAATCGGAGCTTATCTTTCCTGCGTCTATTTTATCTATATGATAAATCACTGCTTATGTGGTATGTTCTTTCACAAAACTTCCGGAACTCTGTTTCAATATGAAGAGCGTCTCTATCGTGCCCTATCCGTATCTTCTCTCCGATTCTTCTGATATTGTTATATCGTTCGGATCAGGTTCTCTGATAAAGGTCATCTCCGCAGGAACCATTCGCTCTACCACAATCATATTGAAACTTAGCTATTGATATCGTGTCCATGGGACTGACCTCCTTTACTAAGATTCAAAAAAACAATCTCTGTTAAGGTATTAAGATTTCTCGTCTCTTATTACGTATCAGATATTGTTTTGATGGTTGTATCATAACATAGCGCTTCCATTTTGTCAACACTATTTTTCATTTTTCTTTTAATTATTTGTGTATGCTTTAAAATTGTGTAAATTATCTGATTATTCGAGACATCCACAAAAATTCATGCAATAGCGGTTACTTTTATGTATCCTAGTTAATTTAAAATTACATCTTGTATAGTCGCTTTTTTCTTTCTATAATAGAAATGATAGTTTTATTAAATTCTACAGAGATCAAACAGGAGGATCGAACCCTATGGAAAAGTCAAAAGTATATTTTACAGATTTCAGAACCAAGCTGGAGGTTCCGTTGACAGCAAAGCTTCAGAAGCTCTGTAAAAAAGCGGGAATTGCCGACATTGATATGGACGGAAAGTTCGTTGCCATCAAGATGCATTTCGGTGAGCTCGGCAACCTCGCTTACCTTCGCCCGAATTATGCCAAGGCAGTGGCTGACATCGTGAAGGAGCTGGGCGGTATGCCGTTTCTGACCGACTGCAATACCCTGTATCCGGGCAGCAGAAAGAATGCGCTTGAGCATCTGGACTGTGCAAATATCAACGGTTTCAACACCATCACCACCGGATGTCAGATCATCATCGCCGACGGACTGCGCGGAACGGACGATATCGAGGTTCCGGTGAAGAATGCAGAATACTGTGAGACTGCTTATATCGGCCGCGCTGTTATGGATGCGGATATCTTTATCTCACTGACACACTTCAAGGGACATGAGGCTACCGGTTTCGGCGGAACCATCAAGAACATCGGTATGGGCTGCGGCTCCCGCGCAGGTAAAATGCAGCAGCACAATCAGGGCAAGCCGCACGTAGATGCCGAGCTGTGCAGAAACTGCCGCAGATGCTCCAAGGAGTGTGGTTCCGACGCCATTTTCTATGATAGCGGCAAGGCAGTGATCGATCAGGAACTCTGCAAGGGCTGCGGTAGATGTATCGGCGCATGTTCCTTTGACGCAATTTCAAACGATAACTCCAATGCAAACGAGATCCTCGGCTGCAAGATGAGTGAATACACCATGGCTGTCTGCGACGGCAGACCCTGCTTCCATGTGACCCTAATCACGGATGTATCCCCGAACTGCGACTGTCACGGCGAGAACGATGCCCCGATCCTTCCGAACATCGGAATGCTGGCTTCCTTCGATCCGGTTGCTCTGGATCAGGCCTGCGTAGACCTCTGTCAGAATTCCACACCGATCCGCAACTCACAGCTGGGTGATAACATGGCGAGCGAGCATTTCCATGATCATGGCGATGTATGGCACAATTCCAACCCGAACGTGGCATGGGAGGAGACGTTGATCCATGCGGAGAAGATCGGTCTGGGCACCAGAGCCTACGAGCTGATCACCATGAAATAACATAAAAGAGAAACGATTGGAGAACTATCAAAAAGATGAATCAAAGAACAAAGCGCGTATTCATGTCACTATGTGGTGTAGTCATCTGCTCTGTCAGTATCGGGATCTTCAAGCTGGCCGCTCTTGGCGTCGATCCGTTTCAGTCATTAATGAGCGGACTGGATCATATGATCCCGATTTCCTTCGGTACCTTATATATGATCGTCAATCTGATCCTGCTGTCCTTTGCACTGCTCACAGATCGTCATTATATCGGTATCGCGACCTTTATCAATCTGTTTTTACTGGGTTATATTACACAGTTTTCCTATGCGCTGCTGCAGAGGATCTTCCCGGATCCCTCGCTCATCTTCCGTTTTGGATGTCTGTTAGTGGCTATAGTCATTATCTGTTTCGGATCCGCGCTCTATATGACTGCAGATCTGGGTGTATCTACCTATGATGCCATCGCTCTGGTGTGCGCTAACAAGTGGAAGCTTGGACCCTTTAAGTACATCCGTATTATCACAGATCTTGTCTGTGTAGGCTCCGGCATACTGGTATTTTTGATCAGTGGCGGCGAGCTGGGTATGGTTCCCACCTTTGTCGGCATCGGAACCATCATCACCGCATTTTTTATGGGACCGCTGATCGACTGGTTCAACCGTAAGTTTGCAATACCGTTGTTAAACAAATAATAGACTGCACGGTTTACGAAAGCTTTATAATCATAAAATCTCAATGGGAGACAGGACAGCCAACGACTATCCTGTCTCCCATCTTGTTATCCCCCATGGACAATTTATGATTTGTCCTCGCCTTCTACTGCTTCATTTTCAAAAGTGGTATCCCCTGCCTTTTCATACCACTCCTTTGCTTTCTCACTGTCTGCTTCGACACCGCCTGCTCCAGAAGCATAATTGTCACCTACTATACGATATGCCTCCGGATCACCCAGACGTCCCGCTTCCTCATAATAGGCAATAGCCTTATCGATATCCTGCTCCACTCCGTCTCCGTACCAGTACATTTCCCCAAGATATTTGATACTATCCACATCATGCAGTCTGCGCCCCTCTTCGAATGTCTCCAGCGCTTTATCTTTATCCACATCCACGCCATATCCCATCCGATATATCAGTCCGACCATCCCATATGCGTAAGGATCATTGGTTTCCATCAGCTCTTCGTATTGCGCTAATGCCAGTTTATCATCAACCTCTCTGCCCTGACCATAGAAAATCATGCTGGTCATGAGTTCCTTCGCATTATTTTTAAAGAAGGGTTCCTGCTCCTCATCAACTACTTTTTCATAAAAATCCCAAGCCTTGTCGTATTCCTCCCTGCCGTTCCAATACCATCCGAATCCGATATTTCCTGTTTCACAGCCCGAATCGACTACCTGTTGAAACATATCCAAAGCTTTCTCGCTATCCGCCTCTACCCCCTGACCGAATAAATAAAGGCAGCCCATGTTGATCTGGGCGTAGGGATTCTCTCCCGCCAGCTTATAATACTCCATAGCCTTTTCCATATCACGGATCGGATAAGCGTACCCGTCTGTCATCAACCCAAGATAAAACCAAGCGTCCTGATACCCGTCCTCTGCCGCCTCCTGAAATCTCGCATACGCCTTCTCCAGATCACACTCTCTTTCATTCAGTCCGTAGAGCCACTCCCGACCCTCTTCACAGAGTGTTTTTCCCTCTGTAGCCGTCACTGTATCTGTCTCAGACTCAGCCGCATTCTCTTCCTCTGTGTCCGTCTCGGCAGCGTTCTCATTCTCCGCTTCGGCGGCCGACACGGTTTTCACCGTATATCCGCTCAACATATTTGTACTTACCATAGCAACTGTTAATAAAGTAAACAACCATTTTCTCTTCATGTGATCCACTGCTCCTTTTCTTGTTATTTACGGTAACCTTTCCATCATTCTATTATAACAACTCCAACAAAAGTCCAACATTTCCGTATATGATTTGAGGGTTCGGCAAATGCCGAACCCTCGAAGTGAACCTATTTACAATAGTTCCATTATTTAACCTTTACCTTAGCTGCCTTAGACAGAGTACCTGTTGCATCTGCACCAGCCTCATTAGCCTTTACAGCCTTAACCTTGAAGTAGTAAGTCTTACCGGACTCAAGACCTGTCACTGTTACGTTCTTCTTAGTAGTAACGCCGCAGAACTCGTAGTTGCCGCCCTTCTTGGTGGAGCAGTATACATAGTACTTCTCAGCGCCGCTTACTGCCTTCAGAGTAACCTTCACCTTACCCTTACCGGTAGAAGCTACGGATTTGATCTTAGCCTTGCCAACTGTGGTAGCTGTGATCATAGCGCTTGCCGGCTTAGAGTACTTATTGCTGTTATTGAAGTAATAATCATTACCGATCACATCCTGCTCAGTCTGACCTGTCGGAATCGCCTCACCATTTCTGGCAAATGCCTGAACATAGTAGTAGTAGCGAACTCCAGCCTTCGGACCTTCCTGACGCACATACTCATATGTGGAGTCATCGCTATAGGTCTCGCTGTAACCCTGATATGTATCCTTTACAGTGGTGCCCTGAATATCGTAGGTATATGTCGGATCTACCGTATAGTACTTTCCATCCGCAGAGAGCGTACCCTCTTTCTTCAGTGTATATACAGTATTACCCTCTCTATCATAAGTATTTTCATCCAAATCAAGCTCAGAAATCCGTGTGCTGCGATATACGCGATAATATGCTGCGCCCGCTACCGGTGCCCATGATACATCAATTCCGCTGCCGTCTGCTGCTGCAACCGCAGTAATGCCGGTGGTCGTTGCTACCTTCTGTGTCTCAGATGTAGAAATGTACTTTCTCTCATACTTATCGCCCTTGTATGCATACAGACAATAGTCATTATCCCAATTAGTATCCTTGCTGTCATACGGAGCAAATGTGTATGTGGTAATACCGGCAGCCGGTCTATCCACCTCAATATAACCCCAAGATCCATCCGCCTTCTTACCATAGCGCTCAACAATGTATCCCTCGATGCCAAGTGTCTTATCCCATGTGCAGGTTACGCTTCCATCTTCATTCGTATACTTTTTGTAATTTGCAAAAGCATCGAAATCTGTAGTAGCACTTGCCGTGTCTTCTACAGAAAGCTCAGCTGCCTTCTTATCCTTCTTATCAACAGAGAACGCCACTACCTTGTAGTTATATGTTACGCCTGCATCAAGCTTCTTATCCTTAAAGGAATGTGCGCCCGCCTTGTTGAAGGTCTTGATAAGCTTATAGTTACTGAAAGCTGTGCTAACCTCCTTCTTTGACTCACCATTCGAGTAGCCTGCCGCACGATAAATACGATATCCGCTTGCGCCCTTTACCTTTTTCCATGTCAGCTTGATGCTCTTTTTATTTAATGCAACTGCCTTCACATTCAGCGCACTACCCCAAGTAGTTACATCCGTATAGTCGTATTTATCCCCGAATATCTTCTGCTTTGTATATTCATCATAAACATAACCACGTACTCTGTAGGAATAGGTCTTCCCGCTCTGTAATCCCTTCTCAGTGAATACATTGTCATTCGTGGTCGCCATTACTTTATACTTGTTGCCAACCTTCTTGGAAATCTCAAATCCATCAACATTTCCATAGAGGCGGAACTCTACACTATTCTTAGTAACGTTCTTGTTACTAATATATGCGTCATCTACCTCTGCCGTATAAGAAACCGGTGCAGAATATGCGCTGTATACGCCATTCGTGAGCACTACAGTTCTATAATATCTTGCTTTACCTGCAGATGTATAAATCTCCTTTTTACCCTCTTTTGCATCATCTGCGTCAACATAATAGTAGTTTGTCTTTCTCGTATCCGGAAAATTCGGATCCTCAGAATACTCAATACACAAGGACTGATTATCCGCTAACGTAATCGGCGTCCACTTCAGATATGTCGAAAGAGAACTATCACCCGCTTCTCTTTCTCTCTGAACTGTCAAGGTAACCGGAGAAGCCACGGCTGTATCCTGTGTCGCCTTAGGACGAACAACTCTGTTTGCAGAAGCCACGGTCGGAACTGTAAGTACTGCAGCACTCACCAACAATGCTGCCAACGCTTTTTTGTGGAAATTATTTTTCATATTTCGCACCTTCCTTTCAGTAATATAACCATATTTTACCGTTACGCCACTGACATGTCAATTACTTTTTTCACATTTTCTTCACATTTTTTGTCGATTCTGCCGACAATTGTTCTGCCCCCCCCCAGAATTATTTTGTGCATATCCTATATGTTATTTGTCACTTTTGTTGACTATTTGTCATATCATTTAAAAGTAGCCAGTGGTATTTCCGAATTGATATCTCCATA
>JAUNCG010000117.1 GCA_030526715.1 Eubacteriales bacterium | reverse complement strand
ATGTAGAAGGTCAGATCTATGATGTACTGATCAAGGAGATCGACCTCGCACCTATGGGAACTAAGGTAAATGAGATAGATTTTCAGGAACTGGTAAGCGATAAGAAGGTACATTCTGTCGCAGAGATCATTCTGGAAAATATCGACAAGGTAGCAGAGGGTGTGGTTCAGGAAAGCCTGAAGGAAGTTGCTTACAAGGCGTATCCGTCAGCTCTTGTTGAGAAAATAAGAGTGGATGTCAGTCACATGAAGATCGGTGATGTGATTCGTGTCAGAGATCTGGAGATTGCAGAAGATCAGGATGTGGAGCTGAAGACCAGTCTGGATGCGGTTGTGGCTTCTGTACTGGCAGTTCACAATAACATAGAGAGTACTGACGAGGAGACTGAGGATACTACGTTGGAGACAGTGTAAAATCTTATACACAAAGATAAGATAAGAAAAGCAAGTAAAGTCACACATAGAAAATGTGCAGGTTCTTTGAGAAATATGCGCGGCAGGAAAGCCGGAGCATATCGAAGACCTGCACATTTTGATTTATAGATCATGAGCCAAGCATAAATGCATATATCAAAAAATGGATATAGAACCAAGCTGCATGTAAATACGCTAAATATCCAGCTTCGGAGGCTCATCCAGATGCTCGGAGACGTATTTTCCGTCTTTTTTTCGCTGACGGACACATTCCGTCAGCAGATATTCAATCTGACCGTTCACAGATCGGAAATCATCCTCAGCCCAAGCTGCGATGGCATTGTAAAGCTTGGATGATAACCGAAGAGGAACCTGTTTTTTTGTATCTGCCATTTAGTAGAGGCTGCCGGAATTGACGACCGGCTGAGCGTCGTGATTACCGCAGAGAACGACCAGAAGATTCGAAACCATCGCAGCCTTTCGTTCCTCGTCCAATTCTACAATCTGGTTCTCATTCAGACGCTCCAGAGCCATCTCCACCATACCTACAGCGCCGTCAACAATCATCTTACGAGCATCGATAATTGCGGAGGCCTGCTGTCGCTGAAGCATTACAGCGGCAATTTCCGGTGCATAAGCAAGATATGTGATACGTGCCTCGATGATCTCAAGACCGGATTCTGCGACCTTTTTCTGGATCTCATCCCGAATACGGGAGGCAACGATCTCACTGGAACCTCGCAGGCTGCCCTCATCAGCGACACCGTCTCCGGTAGTATCCACATTGGGAGCTACATCATAAGGATAGAGGCGGACAATATTTCTGAGAGCGCCGTCGCACTGCAGAGATAGATATTCTTTATAATTATCCACATTAAATACAGCCTTCGCGGTATCTACAACACGCCAAGTTACAGCAATACCGATTTCTACCGGATTACCCAGACAGTCATTGATTTTCTGACGGTTATTGTTCAGCGTCATGACCTTCAGGGAAATCTTCTTATTTTCTGATTCCAGAGAAACGTTGGCGGAACCGGTATTGATGGTAAACATGCCTTTTTTGTTGGTACTGTCAACATCACCGCTTTGATTGAGCTTCGTCTTGGCAGCCGGATTCACGCTGGTACAGAAGGGATTTACAAAATAAAATCCGGGCTCACGAAGCGTCCCTACGTAATTACCGAATAATGTGAGCACCAGCGCTTCCTGAGGCTTGAGTACCTTCAGTCCGCAAAAAGGGATCCAGCATACGGTCGTCATCACAATACCAAGGATCAGGAGAAACGGATTGCCGACATTCTCCATGATAATTGCGCCAAAGACTATGGCTGCGATAGAGAGGATACACAGAAGAATCGTACCCAGCAAATAGAGCATACCATTTTTACGAGTGACTAACATCTTTTCTTTCATTTCACTTACCTCCCAAAATGAATCGGTTGACGGGTTTCTGAATGGACCCAAGTCTATCTGATATCAAAATGATATCACCACAATATTATAATGTCAAGAGATAAAAATTTTTAGTCAGAATGAGTGTTAGAAAGCAGATTTCCATGTAATTATATTTATAATATAGATGGTTTTTGAGAGATAGAGAAAAAAATCCATATAGAAGGCAGGAATACAGATGAAGAACACTTGGAAGACGATAATATGTGTAATGATGACGGCGGGATGTCTGGGATGCGGTGTTGCAGCTGCAGAGCTTGAGAGTGGAGACAGCATCAAAATAGAAGAATATGACGTGTCGTATATGGAAGCGGATGCCCGTCCTGTCAACGAAGAGAACCAAAAGGAGCATCCGGAGAAGGAAAAGGCAGAGCCTGTATATATTATGCCGATACAGTATCTGGAATCGGGGAAAGGGCTGGGGTCGCTCAAACCGCCTCAGACAGCAAAAGGAGTGAATGGTGAGAACATACCGGGGAGAATCATCTGGTCGCCGGATCCGGAATTTTCTTTTGTACTGGATAATCATATGCCGTTGAGCGGTAAGGACGGAGAAATACTGGAATTTTATTGGAAATTCATTCCGGCAGAGGGCGTGAAGGGCTATGGAACCACCGAAGGAGAGGGGAAAATCATCTTTGGCAGACACCCGGAGAATGTGTATGAGCATATGGCAGATGAATTGATGGAAAATACGGCACCGGTACAAAGCGCGCTTCGTCAGGAGAGTCGGACATCCGGAAGTGTGGCATCCACGGACAGTGTGATCATACTTGGAGAGGGCGGTCATCATACTTTTGTTCCGGATACACCGGACGAAATAGCAAGACATAAAAAGAATAAGGATAAGAAGCAGGCGAAAAGTGTGAAGACCGTCTATACGGCAAAGATGAATGCTAATATTCAGCCAAATAATGAGCAGAGGTGCATGGAAAGTACCGTGTATAGATCCGACAGAACAGGAAGCATGACGGGAATCGAAAATGCAGAGAGTACATGGCATTCCGAAGAAAGGAAGGATATTATGACTGCAAAGGAAAACATGGATCAACGTGTATATTACGCAGCGATAGTGCATCCGGTTGCTATGCTGGTATATCGGATTCCGGCACATCTGGCTTAAAGATAATACAAAGCATTTTGCGTGG
>JAUNCG010000007.1:37379-56650 GCA_030526715.1 Eubacteriales bacterium | reverse complement strand
AATTCTTCATCTTTTCCAAAACAACTTCATATCGTCTATATTTAATATATCATGATATGAGCTACAAAAAAAGCAAGAAAAAGGAAGCTCACCCATTTTGATGTGAAATTTAAATAAATCTACAAAATTTCATCAATCAAAAGGAAAGCTCCCTGTGTAGGAAATCCGACAGGATTATCTCAAATCAACTACTACTTTAAGGTAATTCCCGGGATTCTGCTCAATATCTCTTACTGTCTCCGGCGCCTCGTCTATGGATACGGTCTTTGTCAGGATTTTCTTAATATCAACCTTTTTCTCCACGATCAGCTGAATAGCTTCTTCGAATTCACCGGCGCTGGTTCTCGCTCCTCGAATGTCGATCTCTTTGCGTGTAATCACATCTGTCGGAAGCTCCGTAGCTCTTGGCGGCCATCCGGTCAGCGTGATACGTCCTGCGTGACTGACATAGTCCAATGTCGCACGGATCGCGGCGTTTGCGCCACTGCACTCCATAACGAGCTGTGCCATATTTCCACCGGTAATGGCCTTCACCGCTTCTACTGCATCCTCTTTTCCGGAATTGATGACATATTCAATTCCAAGAGATTTGGCAAAGTCCAGACGCTCCTGTACCAGATCCAGCAAGATCACATGCGCCCCATAGGCCTGTCCAACCATTCCGGCCAGAAGACCGATCGTTCCGGCACCGATCACCACGCAATATTCGCCCGCCTTCAATGCGCCTCTGTGTACGCCATGAAGTGAAATTGTCAACGGCTCTACCATAGCCGCTTCCTCCCAGCTCAATTCTGCCGGCTTTTTCACCAGCATATCTGCCGGATGGCAGAAATATTCAGCCATTCCTCCGTCAACATGAACACCCAGTACATGCAGATCCGTGCAGCAATTTGTACGTCCGATAGAGCACGGGTAGCATTCACCGCAATACAGATACGGATCCACCAGCACTTCGTCTCCCGGGCACAGTCCCTTCGGATTATCCTCCGGAATCGACTCGATCACACCCGCAAGCTCATGTCCGATGATCCTCGGATAACTCACCAGACTGTTCGTTCCGCGATATGCACCGATATCGCTGCCGCAGATTCCTGCAGTCATGATTTTCAGTAAAGCCTCCCCTTTCTGCGGGGACGGTTTCGCAATCTCAACACATGCAATATTTTTTGGCTCTTCTAATTTTACTGCTTTCATCTTCCTTTATCTCCCTAGAAACATTTTACTGTTCACGAGATCGCTCTAACGAACGACGTCTCGTGAACAGTAAGCTCAGATTTGCTCGAAATAATCCTCAAATTTTAATCCAACATATGCGCCGATCATCCGCAGCTCTTCCACGGTTTTTTCGCTTGCCGGGATTCCCTGCACAAGCTTGATCTTTTCAGACTCCGCCTCTTTTTCTCCATGCGTATAAATGCGGGTCTGCCCGTCTGCCTTTGCGCTGTCGCGCAACTCCTGCAAAAGCGTAGACATGTTCTCACGAATCGTCTTCTTATCTCCGAATAAGCCGTAATCCAATGCAAAGAAACCAAAGCTCGTATCTCCCATTCCACCATTCATCACATGGGGAGAGGTGTGTCCGCCTGCCAAAATACCGGTAAAAATCTCCGCAATAATGCCAAGGCCATATCCCTTATGGGAACCGGTCTCAATCGCAGAGCCGCCGATTGGAAAGATTCCGCCGAAATTTTTTGCATTGATGTTATCCAGCACATGCTGTGCATCCTTACAGCTGTTTCCGTTCTCATCCGCAGCCCATCCATCTACCAATGCGCTTCCGCGCTTGTTGTACACCTCGATCTTTCCGCGCGGAACTACCGTGGTCGCCACATCAAAGAGAAAATCATACGGATCCGCCGGCATAGCCAGCGCCAGCGGACTGGTCCCCAGCATGGCCTGCTTTCCAAAGGTCGGGATAGCGATCGCCTCCGTATTGGTAGAGCTTCCGCCCATAAGATCCTCTTTGGCAGCCATCTTCGCATAATATCCCGCAATTCCGTAGTGATTGCAGTTTCGAACGTTCACAGCGCCAAAGCCATGCTCCTTTGCCTTTTGGATCGCCATCTCCATTGCCATTGTGGCAGTCGTCTGCCCCATCGTCTGCGCACCGTCGATCACTGCAGACAGCTTGGTCTCATGCACGATCTCGGGCTTCGCTTTGGGATTCACCAGCTTTTTCACAATAGAATCATGGTAGCGGATCATTCTCTGGATTCCATGAGATTCAATTCCATACAGATCCGCGGTCAGAACAACATCCACGATCCTCTGACATTCTGTCTTTGTAAATCCGTGCTTTTCAAAAATATCTTCACAGTAGCGTCGGGTAACCGCTGCCGGTAACTGATAATATGCCATATATGCTCTCCTTAAATACCTTACTCACTCAGATACTTCTTCAAGGTTGCTCTTACTGCACCCGGGCCTGCAATTTCTTCTTTGAATAATTCTTCAATCATTTCACCGATTCCTGCCTCATACAGATCAATGCCAAAAATATGGACGTTTGACAGGATCTCCTTGAGCTGGCCTGTATAGGTCTCCGGTTTTCCCAGCTCGATGCCTTTCAGTCTAGCTGTCAGCTCTTCGACCATCGGATCCGCAGATAATTCAAATGCCTCGCCATTGTCGTCTACCGCAAGAAGGTAACGGCACCATCCTGCGATCGCCAGCGGAATCGCCTTCAGCTTCTTCGCATCGCCATACTTCGCCACATAGGATTTGATCGTCTCACCATAGCGTATACCCACCTTCTGTGAGGTATCTGTCGCAATTCTCTGCGGCGTATCCGGCATGAACGGATTCGGGATACGTACATTGATGACTTCATCCACAAAATCCTTCGGTGAAAGGATACCCGGGTCAGTCACCACCGGCATTCCCTCTACCGGTCCGATCTCATGAACCAGACGATTCAGCTCTGTATCCTTCATCTCATCTGCGATCAGAGTATAGCCCAATACGCAGCCATATACAGCCAGCGCTGTGTGAAGCGGATTCAGGCAGGTGGTTACTTTCATACGCTCTACCTTATTCACGGTATCGCGATCTGTCATGTAAACTCCAGCTTTTTCCAGTGCGGGACGACCGTTCGGGAACTTGTCCTCAACCACAAGATACTGCGGTCCCTCCGCGTTGACAAACGGCGCAATATAAGTGCGCTTGCCGGTGATCACAGGATCCATATCCTCGACTCCCAGCTTCTTGAGCTCATCGCATACACTCTCGGCCGGACGCGGTGTGATCTTATCAATCATAGACCACGGGAATGCAATCTTTTTCTCATCCTCCAGATATGCAACAAATCCTTCATCTACAAAGCCTTTTTTCTGCCATTCCTTTGCCATTGTAAGGATAGACGCCTGAAGCTTTTCTCCGTTATGTGAGCAGTTATCCATAGACACTACCGCTAACGGCGCTCCCCCGTTCTTATATCTTTCAAACAGAAGCGCGCATACTACAGCCATAGCAGAGCCCGGTTTTTCAGGTCCGTTATCGATATCCGCCTGTATGAACGGGAAAAATCCTCCATCCGCATTTTTCAGCGCATAGCCTTTTTCCGTGATCGTAAAGGAAATCATCTGCAGTCCCGGATTCTCAAAAATAGTCTTCAGGCGATTCCACTGGACTTCATCTGCAGACTGAGCCTTAATGGCCTCTGTGAGAGAACCGATCACCTGCTTTTCGGTGGAACCGTCAGCCTTCAGCGTTACTGCAAGTACAAGATTATCATATGGCTTATAGATCTTGTCTACAACATCAAAATCAAATGTCTCTACACAGGTGATACCCTTTTCCATCTCTCCCTGAGAAATCAGGCGATCTGCCAGTCCGCCTATAAAAATTCGGAAAATGTTTCCTGCTCCGAAATGCACCCAGACCGGTGACTCCTTGGTAGCCGCTGCCACCTTCTCTACATCATAGGACGGAAGCTCCACGCCTGCCGCCTGCCACTTGGCAGTATCTTTTATTCCATTTATTGTCAGCTTCATATTTATTACCCTCCGGATTATTTGGACATCTTCTCAATCGCTTCCCACAGACCATTCAGATAAGTTGCCCCCAAGGCTCTGTCATACAGACCATATCCCGGACGACCAACCTCATCCCAGATCATTCTGCCGTGATCCGGACGGATATAAGTATCCGGACAGGTATCATACACAGCCTTCATGATCTCGAACAGATCCAGATCACCTTCGCATGACAGATGACTCGCCTCACGGAAATGATGGTGGCCAAGGTATTTAATATTACGTACATGCATAGCTGCAATACGGTTTTTCTCTCCAAAATGACGAACTGCTGCCGGGATATCATTGTCCGGATTGGATCCGAGAGATCCGGTACACAGGCAAAGCGCATTTGCCGGAGAATCATGCAGATCGCAGATCATATCAAACTGCTCCACCGTATGTGCAATTCTCGGCAGTCCGAAGATCGGCCATGCCGGATCATCCGGATGGCATGCCATACGTACGCCGACTTCCTCACATACCGGAATGATCGCATCCAGAAAATACTTATAATTCTCACGCAGCTTATCCGGCGTCATTCCCTCATAAGCCTTCAGGGTCTTTTCAAGCTCGCCCAGACGCTCCGGCTCCCAGCCCGGAAGAGAGAATCCATTCGAATTCTCGATCGTATTCTTCACGATCTCCATCGGACCCATATCGCCCAGATCCTTCTCGTCAAAGTACAGGCTGTTTGATCCATCCTCCGGAATGACTCTTGCCAGATCCGTACGCAGCCAGTCAAATACCGGCATAAAGTTGTAGATGATTACCTTCACGCCATATTTTGCAAGATTGCGGATCGTGGTAATATAATTGGCAATATACTCGTCTCTCGACGGAAGTCCCATCTTGATGTCCTCATGGACGTTTACACTCTCGATAACCTCGCATTCAAGACCTGCCGCATGGACGCCGTCGATGTAGGACTTGATCTCTTCCTCAGTCCATACCTCCCCTGCTGCCTTGTAATCAAGGAATCCCATCAGACCGGACATACCCGGAATCTGTTTGATCTGTTTTAATGATACAGCGTCACTATTCTCACCATACCAGCGAAATGTCATCTTCATTTTCATATCCTCCTAAAATCATTTTCAATATCTATCCTATTATCTTTCAACTGTAATTCATGCTCCAAACGAATGTCCCAAGCTCCTACGGAAGCATACGTTACGCTCCGAGAAGCAGATTCGCTACACCCGATGTCAGGAACGGAACAAATGTTACCAATAACAGTACCGCAAAGTTGGAGATCAGGAACGGAACCAGTTCCTTCACAACTCCCTGCAGCTTCGTCTCACCGATATTGGTTGCCGCAAACAGGCATACGCCAACCGGCGGTGTGCAGAGTCCGAGTACCAGATTCAATACTACGATCACACCAAACTGGATTGGATCTACACCAACCTGAGTAACCAGACCCAGAAGTACCGGGAACAAAATCAGAATTGCTGCGATCGTCTCCATGAACATTCCAACAAACACCAGAAGCAGGTTGATCAGAAGCAGAATGATATACTTATTTGTTGTGATGGAAAGCATTGCATCCGCAACCATCTGCGGAATCTGCTCTTTGGTCAGAATGTAAGCAAATACATTCGCCATACCTACCAGTACCATGATTGCAGCGCTAGAGGTTACGGTAGTTCTCATGCACTCCAACAATCTCTTCAGTGTCAACTCCTTATAGATGAAGAAACCAACAAAAATACCGTAAACAACTGCTAGGATAGATGCTTCTGTCGGTGTTACAAAACCAAAGATAATACCGGACAGGATAATCAGTGTCATCAGGATTGCGAAGAAAGATTCCTTTGCGGAAAGAATAATCTCTTTCAGAGTTGCTCTTCTCTCTGCTTTCGGGTAATTACGTTTCTTAGAAACATACCATGCTACAAAAATCATTCCGCCGCCCATCAGAATACCCGGAAGCATTCCGGCTACAAACATCTTAGAAACGGAAAGTCCTGTCATCGTCGCTGCCATGATCATCGGCACAGATGGTGGGATGATCGGTCCAATACAGGAAGAAGCCGCTGTTACGGCACAGGAAAAATCCGAATCATAGCCTTCTTTTTTCATTGCCGGAATCAGAACGCCACCAACACTTACGGTATCTGCAAGTGCTGTACCGGAAATACCTGCAAACAGCATGGATGCGCCAACGTTTGCAATCGCCAGACCACCGGTAATATGACCTACAATCTTGTTGCAGAAACCGATCAGACGCTCCGTGATACCGCCCTGATTCATCAGCGCACCGGCAAATACGAAGCCCGGAATACACAGCAGGGTAAATGAATTCAAACCTGCGAAGAATCTCTGTGCAAACATGTAAAGAGACATGCCGTTTCCAATAAAATATACCAAGGATGCCACACCGAGACTGAATGCAACCGGTACGCCGATCGCCAAACAAACAACAAAGGTGATAAATAATGCTGCAACCATCTTCTAGTCCTCCTTCTCGGTAAGTTCCATGTAAATTCTTAACAAGTAACTAATGATATAAAATCCAAACAAAATCACTTCTGAGCAATAAACCCATTTCATCGGAAGCTCCAATGCCGTCGATACCATGGTCGGCGGTGTGATTGCCAGCAGTCCCTGTGGACTCAGAACACATTTAAAAAATATGAATCCACCGAATACACCAAGGCCAATATAAATTACCAGTCTCATAATCTTCTGTACAGACTTCGGAAACGCCTCTACAAGCATATCTACACCAACATACTCATCATTCAGAACTGCTGCATTTCCTGCAAAAGCTACCATGAAAATGAACAGGAAGCGCGCTGCTTCTTCTGTCCAGTTCGGTGCTGTAGGCAAAAAGGTTCTTGCCACTACTTGGATCAGGACACTGCCGATGAATCCGATCAGTCCAAGAACCCCTATGTAAGTCATGATCGACCTATATATTTCTATAAACTTCTTCATATTCTGTCTCCACTCATTTTTCATTAAAAATGCCGGTCTTCACATCCTGAAAACCGGCATTCTGTTAATCAAACTTCTTTATTTCATTTCTTATGCTGCCGGATCCGCTGCTACCATCTTATCATAGATAGCTTTCTGCTTATCGGAAAGAACCTCTAATACACCAGATACAGCCTTCTCCTTGAACGGAGTCTGATCTACCTCGATGAAGGTCATGCCCTTCTCTTCCAGTTTTGACTTCAGGTTTTTCTCATCCTCAAGGAACAGCTCATGCTCGTAAGCAATTGCTTCTGTTGCACATTCCTGAATCATCTCCTGTGCTGCCTCGGAGAAGCTGGAGAATCTTGCCTCGGAAATTGCCATGTATACCCAAGCTCTCAGATGCTCAGTCTCAATTACATAATCCTGAACCTCATACAGAGATGCATCCCAGATGTTTGCCAGCGGATTCTCCTGACCGTGGATAACGCCCTGCTGAAGAGATGTAAAGATCTCGGAGAAAGCCATCGGAGTCGGCTTTGCGCCCATAGCTTCGAAAGCTGCCATAGTCATCTTTGATTCCGGAGTACGAATGATAAAGCCCTGCAGATCATCCGGTGTGTGGATTTCTTTATTAGAAGTAATATTTCTCGGTCCTCTCTTGATCGCGCCAAGATTTCTAAGACCTGCGCCAAGCATCAGAGCATCCAGCTCTTCGCCTACTTCGCCGTTCAGCACTGCATCCATATGCTCGTCACTTGTGATCGCATACGGCATACCAATGATTCCCAGCTCCTCTACATAGGTCTGCATAGACTCACCGGTCAGAACGATATCGCAATCACCCATGCCTGCGATAGCAGACTGCACGGTCTCGATCTCAGAACCCAGCTGGTTATTCGGATAAATAGTCACTGTGATATTACCGTTGGACTTCTCTTCGATCAGCTCTTTGAACTTCACTGCCATCTTGTGCCACGTATGTGTCTCCGCATTGATATGTGAGAAGACCAGATCGATCTGCTCAACATCCTCTGCGAAAGCAGTAGCCGGAGTTAACAGAGTAGCTGCAGTCATCACTGCAAGACCAAGTGATACGATTTTCTTGAACATTTTCATAGACATTTCCTCCCTGTTCTATAAATTTACGTTTACTCATCGTTCCATTGTTTTATACGGAACCCTGTACTTGTATACTAGAATAATTCCGTCAATAAATCAAGATGGGATATTTCATAAAAAATCCGGTTGTTTTTTGTGCATTTTACCTTTTAATCGACTTTCCCTCTTTTTTTATTGACATTTTTTAAATGCAATGTCACAATACTTGTATACCAGTATTGTGTTATTTCAAATATGAAAGGAGTTGCCCTAATGAAAGCTGTAAAGATTGTTGAACCCAACCGTCTGCAAGTAATCGATATGGAAAAGCCTGTTATTTCCGCTTCAAACGAAGTCCTGATCCGTATGACCGCTGCCGGTATCTGTGGCTCGGATGTTGGAATTTATCACGGAACCAACGCCGCCGCTACCTATCCGCGCATTATCGGTCATGAAATGGTCGGCCGCGTAGAGGAAGTCGGCGCGTCTGTTTCTAATCTGAAAGTCGGCGATCGCGTGATCATTAATCAGGTGACCAGCTGCGGTCACTGCTATCCCTGCCGCAAAGGCAGAGGAAATGTCTG
Source organism: Eubacteriales bacterium (assembly GCA_030526715.1). Taxonomy (GTDB): domain Bacteria; phylum Bacillota; class Clostridia; order Lachnospirales; family Lachnospiraceae; genus Marvinbryantia. The sequence continues at coordinate 48,030 of JAUNCG010000007.1, read as the reverse complement.
CGACAACCTCAAGGTACGCGGCGTACATATTGACGGCGGATACCGCGAGTTTATTGTTGTTCCGGAAAGCGACTGCTACCTGCTTCCCGATTCTATTTCCGATGTCGATGCCGTTGTGATCGAACCCACAACCATTGCCATTCAGTCCTGCACCCGTGCAGAGCTCGAAAAAGACGACATGCTCCTGATCCTCGGCTCCGGCGCTCTCGGAAGCTCTGTTCTTCGAATTGCCCGTCAGATCTGTGATCACATCATCGTAGCCGATATCGTAGATGACAAGCTCGAGGATGCAAAGGCAAACGGCGCGAAGTATACGATCAACGTATTAAAAGAAGATCTCGAGGAAAAGGTAAAGGAATATACTGACGGACATGGCGCTACGGTTTCCATCGATTCCTCCGGAACAAAGGATTCCCTGCTCACCCTCTTAAAGGTTACCGGCAATGCCGGCCGTGTAATGACGATGGGATTTTCAAACAATCCGGTGGAAGCTAACCAGTTTCTGATTACTTCCAAGGAGCTTGATATCCGCGGCTCCAGACTGCAGAATCACAGATTTGAGAAGGCCATCGAAATGATCCGTGAGGGCAAGCTTGATCTTACGGGCTCTGTATCCCACACCTTCCCGATCACCAAAGCACAGGAAGCCTTCGATTTTGTAGACAGTCGTGATCCTTCTATCCGCAAGATCGTCTTTACCTTCGATCAGCCGGAAGAAGCATAACAACCGATAAGACCGTCTCATCTTCTGAGACGCAAAAAGGAGAGATACCGCGCCAAAGCAGTATCTCTCTTTACTATTTCCAAGCTCTATTACACAAAATATTCCGGACAGAATTCTTCCAGCTCTTTTTTTTCTATCTGATGGCGTGTCAGATGCACCTTCATTACCATCCCTGCCAGCTCACTGTCTTTACGCTCCAGCGCATAGAGGATATTCTCATGATCTCTGAGCGCCCGCTCCAGCTTTGCTGTTTTTAAAGTTTGATATGACAGATTTCTCAAACGGTCAAAGTGTACCATCTGCAGCTTCAGAAATTCATAAACGCGCTCCTTCTGAACTGCGCAAAACAGCAGCTGATGAAAAATATTATCCAGATCCGTCATATTATACTTTGAGGATGGGTGCTGTGCATAGCTTCGCTGTCTTTCAATATTTTCACGCAGCTTCTTCAGATGTCTTTCAGAAATCCCCTGCTCACATGCCAGCTTTACAACCGAAGTCTCCAGAGACAAACGTATAAACTTTGCATCCTCTATCCTGTCATATTCGATCTTCGTCACATAGCTTCCCTTCTGCGGGACAATTTCAACTAAGCCCAGCTTCTCCATCTCGATCAGCGCCTCACGAATCGGCGTTCTGGACAGCGACAGCTGTGCAGACAATTCATTCTCACTGATGGAGCTTCCCGGCAGCAGCTCCAGCTCAACAATATTCTGAAGGATCACCCGGCGTGCATATACACTGGCTTTTTCATCCGGTTGCTTTTCTAATATAATCATAACTCACTCTTTCTCTTCTTTTTGCATATGATTCTACCACATCTTTTGTTTTCTACAAAGTCTTAATTTAGCTTATTATTTTTATCATAACATATATTCTGCCTTTTCCAAAGAAAAAACCTGTCAGAGACCGAAGAAACTCAAAGAATAAAAGAAATACAGACGCTTCAAAAGCCCATGCAAACGAGCATGGGCTTTCCTGTGTTACTCAATATTATTATTTTGTCAAGCGGATATTCGCAATCCGCATTTGAAGCAGGGGACTTACTTGATTCGGTTAAATCGTCACCGTATCGAACAGTTCCTTCACGGTCGGGTAAATCTTCACGAATTTCGCATATCTGTCATTATATTTTGCAACCAGCTCTGCGTCCGGCTCGATGGTATCTACGATCTTTACCAGCTTCGCTGCAGCTTCCTCAACCGTTGCAAACTCGCCGCAGGCTACTGCTGCCAGCATTGCTCCGCCGTAACCCGGTCCTTCTTCGCTCTCGATCACATCTACCTTGATACCCAGCACATTTGCGAAAATCTTTTTCCACAGCGGACTCTTTGCACCGCCGCCGCAGATCTTCGTGCGATCGATCTTGATTCCCAGAGACTTTGCTACTTCGAAGGAATCACGGATCGCAAATGCCACACCTTCCAGAACCGCCTGTGTCATGTCCGCTCTGGTGGTATCCATGGTCATACCGATGAAGGTACCGCGCGCATTCGGATTGTTGTGCGGAGAACGCTCACCCATCAGATACGGCAGGAAGAATACATGATTCTCGCCAAGCTTCTCTATCTTCGTCTGCTCTCCCGCATAGTCTTTGGTTCCGATGATCTCATCCATCCACCACTTGTTGCAGGATGCTGCGGAAAGCATACAGCCCATGAGATGGTATTTACCGTCTGCATGATCAAAGGAATGCAGCGCGTTGTGCTCATCCACGCCAAACTCCTTGCTGGAAATAAAGATGGTTCCGCTGGTTCCGAGAGAAATATTACACATACCATCGCCAACGGTTCCGGTACCTACTGCTGCCGCCGCATTATCACCTGCGCCAGCTACGATCTTGACGTTCTTCGGAATACCGAATCTCTCTGCCAGCTCCGGCAGGATATCCCCTACGCTCTCATAGCTCTCGAACAGCTTCGGCATAACATCCTCTGTGATGCCGCAGATCTCCAGCATCTCCTTGGACCATTTCTTGTTCTTTACGTCCAGAAGCAGCATACCGGAAGCATCGGAGTAATCCGTGCAGTGTACGCCGGACAGCTTAAAGGCAATGTAATCCTTTGGCAGCATGATCTTCCGGATCTTCGCAAAGTTATCCGGCTCTTCCTCCTTCATCCAGAGGATCTTCGGAGCGGTAAAGCCTGCAAACGCGATATTCGCTGTATACTCGGAAAGCTTTTTCTTGCCGATCACGTTATTCAAATAGTCTGTCTGCTTCTGTGTACGACCGTCGTTCCAGAGCATAGCCGGACGGATAACATCATCCTTCTCATCCAGCGCTACCAGACCATGCATCTGTCCGCCGATACCGATACCTGCGATCTGACTCTTATCACAATCTGCGATCAGCTCATCAAGACCTTCCTCCACTCCGTTCCACCAGTCCTCCGGCTTCTGTTCAGACCAGCCCGGATGCGGAAAATACAGCGGATACTCTCTGGAAACAATGTTCTGGATCTTGCCTGCGCCATCCATGAGCAGCAACTTTACTGCAGATGTGCCAAGATCAATACCAATATATAAAGACATATTTTCCTCCTATTCAGCAACAGACCGTCGCGAACGGCGGTCTGCTGTAATGATCATCTATTTTCTTATCTTATGCGAACGGATTCTCTGTCGGATATCTCACGCCTGCCGGCTGATTGTAACCGATCTCATTCACATCTACGCCGATGTACTTGAATACCTCGTACAGAGCCTTGCCGTAGTGGCCGAATGCCACTGCGCCGTGATGCGGGTAGTTGCCCTCAACCAGTACGTGACGATAGAATCTTCCCATCTCCGGAATAGCGAAAATACCGATACCTCCGAAGGAACGGGTTGCAACCGGAAGAACCTCACCGTGTGCAATGTAAGCGCGAAGCTTGTTGTCAGCGGTACTCTGCAGACGATAGAATGTGATCTCGCCCGGAGTGATATCTCCCTCAAGAGTTCCCTGCGTAACCTCTTCCGGAAGATTTCTTGCCATGATCAGCTGATACTTCATGCTGCAGAATGCCAGCTTCTTGGAGTTGGTATTTCCGCAATGGAAGCCCATGAAGGTATCCTTGTGTGTATAATTGAACTTGCCCTCGATATCCTCTTTGTACATATCAGCCGGAACGGTGTTGTTGATGTCAAGCAGTGTAACAACATCATTGCTGACTGCGGTACCGATGAACTCGGACAGTGCGCCGTAGATATCAACCTCACAGGAAACCGGAATACCGCGGCCTGTCAGACGGCTGTTCACGTAGCACGGAACGAAACCAAACTGCGTCTGGAATGCCGGCCAGCACTTGCCTGCGATAGCAACGTATTTGCGATAGCCCTTGTGAGCCTCAACCCAGTCGAGCAGAGTCAGCTCATACTGAGCAAGCTTCGGCAGAACCTCAGGCTTCATATTGCCTTCGCCAAGCTCCTTCTCCATATCTGCAACAACAGCCGGAATTCTCTCATCGCCTTCATGCTTCTTGAATGCCTCGAACAGATCCAGCTCAGAGTTCTCCTCGATCTCAATGCCAAGATTGTAGAGCTGCTTGATCGGTGCGTTGCAGGCAAGGAAGTTCAGCGGACGCGGACCAAAGGAGATGATCTTCAGATCCTTCAGAGCAACAACCGCACGAGCGATCGGAACGAACTCTTCGATCATATCTGCACATTCCTCAGCAGTACCTACCGGATACTCCGGAATGTAAGCCTTCACGTTACGAAGCGCCAGATTGTAGCTTGCGTTCAGCATACCACAGTAAGCATCTCCACGTCCCTGTGTCAGGCTGTCGCCGGACTCCTCAGCAGCTGCAACGAACATCGCCGGTCCGTCAAAATGCTTAGCAAGCAGTGTCTCGGAGATCTCCGGACCGAAGTTTCCAAGATAAACAACCAGTGCATTACACTCGTTCTTCTTCAGATCCTCGAGAGCCTGTACCATATGGATCTCGCTCTCTACGATACAGACCGGACACTCATAGATGTTCTCTGCATCATATTTCTTTGTGTAAGCCTCAACCAGTGCTTTTCTTCTGTTAACGGACAGAGACTCCGGGAAGCAGTCACGGCTGACTGCAACGATTCCAATTTTTACCTTTGGCATGTTTTCCATTTTCTTATCCTCCTGATGAATTTATATTAAACTTCTAAGTTCTCGCCCTTTAATCCGACAAATGCGCCGTCTGCGCCGAGACCTGACTCCTCATGAGCAATGAGCCATTTGTTCCGTGCAGTCATAAGACGATCCTCCGGCAGCTTACCGGACAGTACCGGCGGCTCCGTGTTCGTTCCCTTCGGAAGAACGACGACTACCTGAAAGCCCTTATCGATGGCATTGCACGGCGCATAGTGAAGTGTCGTTCCGTAGAACTCCAGTACAGCTCCGGCCGGTGCCTCAAAGGCCTCCATCTTTCCGGTATCATAGGTGAAATCATCTTCCACATCCTGCTCGGAACCGAGCATAAAGATCGCTCCCTCCAGCGGGATATTGATCTCTGAATCACGATGATACTCTACAGCGTTCAGCTTATGGTTATTGCCGTTGCAGTATCCGATCTGGATCGGCATACCGCCAAAAACGCTGTCACGGATGGTCTCATACTCCGCGCAGGCCTCAAGCTCGGGGGCGGAAGCTACATAAATCACGTCCTGTGGCAACGGTGTTCCCTCCAGACGCTTCAACAGATCCGGAGTCTCCAGCTTCAGCACGCGTCCATATTTGCGAAACGCAGCATCCGTCACACTTTTAATCTGCATAATTCCCTCCTTCTGTCCGCGATACCAGTCTTTTATATCGCCAAACATATTTGTTTACTTACTAAACTAATTGTGGTATACTCATAATAACTCGATTGTACGAAAAATGCAAGCCTTTTTTGCACTATTCTATATTGTTGCTGAACAGTATCACAGTAACTACTACACAAAGGAGATGTGTCATGATGTTGACCGGTAATCAGGAGCTTATCAGGGATATTAATACAGAATCCGTCATTCGGACGATTGTTCAGGACGGACCGATTTCCCGTGCCTCCATCTCTGCCCGGCTCGGTCTGACAAAGGCTACGGTCTCTGCCATCGTGCAGGCGCTTCTGGAGCGGGCGCTTGTGCGGGAGATCGGCAGTGATGATACCAAGAAGGGACGAAAGCCGATTCTTCTGCAGATGAATCAGGAATGTGGACATATCATTTCTCTGGATCTGTCCGCGGATGTGATTACCCTGATGACTGCAGATCTTCTGGGGCAAAACTGTCACCTTTACCGTCATCCGTCGCCGACCTCTGACGACGATCTGGTGCCGGCTCTGATTTCCTATATAAAAGAAGCCGCCGCCCAACTGCCCCCCAGCCCCTACGGGCTGCTCGGGATCACTCTGGCTATCCACGGCGTAGTGCATCACAATCAGATCATTTTTTTACCCTACGCTTCTTATGAGAAGCTGGATCTTGTCACTCCGCTGGAGGCGGCCTTCGGCGTTCCGGTGCTTCTGGAAAATGAAGCGAACCTCTCGGTTCTGGGGGAATGGGCCTACTGTCACAGAACCAACGAGATGCTCTACGTCAGTGTCCATTCCGGTATCGGCGTCGGTATTATCATGCGCAACCAGCTCGTCAAGGGGAAAAACGGATACGCCGGAGAGTTCGGTCATTCTATTGTTGAGCTCAACGGGCGTCCCTGCCCCTGCGGCAATCACGGCTGTCTGGAGCAATACGCCTCCGAACGTGCGCTCTTTGCCGAGCTCTCTCAGATCAAGCACCGGCCTATCACGGCGGAAGCCTTCGGAGAGTTCTATCGCAGCGGCGATCCGGACGCACAGCGCCTTATGCAGACCTTTATTCAGTATATGGCCGTAGGCATCAACAATCTGCTGAACATTTTCAATCCCGACGTGATCGTCCTCAACAGCGTGCTGCACCGTTACCATCCGCAGCTTTGTGAGGATATCACCTCGCAGCTGCATAATACCATGAAAAGCTACTGTCGGCTGACCCCCTCCACACTGCAGGACGCAGCCAGCCTGCTCGGAGGCGTCTGGCTGATCCACAATCGTTTTCTATACTCGAATCAAAGGTAAACTATGAATCATAAAAACAGACATTCCTATTATCTGACCGTCATCTCCGGCTTGGCGCTGATCCTGCTGGTGGTCATGGTGCTTGATATTTTATTTGAATACTACGAATTATCCAACCTGCAACAGCAATATGATGCCAAGCTCTCCGGCACGTCCTACACATGGCACTGTGCTTTCATTACAGACAATTACGACAATGCCTTCTGGAATTCTGTCTATGAGAGCGCCAGAGAACAGGGCTCCAAAAGTGATATCTATGTGGAGGACTTTGGAAAAAATCTCTACATCACCTACACTACCGACGAGCTTCTGCGCATGGCCATTGCCGCCAATGTGGACGCGATCATCGTGGAGGCGACCGGACAGGATTCTACGACTGCGCTGATCGACGAGGCTGTGGAGAAAGGCATCGCCGTCAGCACCGTCTACAAGGACGACATCGACAGCGCCCGCTTCAGCTTCACCGGCGTCAACAGCGCGCGCATGGGATACGAATACGGCAAGCTTGCCCTGCAGCATTCCAGCGGTAAGCAGCTCTCCGTCATGGTTTTGCTTGATTCCGCAGAATCCTCCGCAGAGCAGCGCCTGCTGATCTCCGGCATCGGACAGGCCAGCGAGGAGGCCGACCGGAGCTTTTCACTCGATACCATCATGCTCAACAGCAGCACCACCTTCGAGGTGGATGAGCGAGTGCGCGGACTCCTGCGCGAATATCACGATTCTGTGGATATCATTATCTGCACCGATCTGGAGCAGACGCAGGCCGTCAGTCAGACTACCATCGATCTGAACTACGTCGGTGACTTTACCATCATCGGCTCCTATCAGAACAGCTCCGTACTGGAGGCGCTGAAAAACGGTGTGATCGCGGCAAATCTTTCCGTAGATACGGCACAGATGGGGAGCAAGGCTGTCATCGGTCTGGCAGAATATCTGACGCTCGGACATACCAGCGACTATGTCTCCGTAGATATCAACACCATCGGCCGCCAGAATGCCGTTCAGCTGCTCGCCGCCGAAGCCCGCAAGGAAGGAGGTGCTTCCAATGAGTAAGAAGCTCGCTTTCTTTTCAAATCTGCCCTTCCAGCTGCGTCTGATCGCCATTTTTCTGCTGACCAGCGCCCTGTCCTTTGCGATGTCTCTGTTTTTAAATCAGAATATCAATCGCTCGCTGGACAATATCAACAGCGTTTACACCAGCAACAATGCGTTAAATGACATCAATTCTACTCTGGAGTCACTGCAGACGAGCATCCAGCAGTATCTGGAGACCAAAAGCAGCGATTCTCTGAATAATTATTATTTTTATGCGCAGCAATACCGGAATCGGATAGATTCTATGAACAGCATGATTCTCGATCAGGAATCTGCCTCTATGGAAAAAAATATTTACAATCTTTCCGAAACGTATCTGACGACCGCCGATCAGTCCATTGAGGCCAAGCGCGCAAGAGACAGTGTGAACTATCACGCGCTGTTCAATGAGGCTTCGGAATACTACCGTTTTCTGACCTCTTATATCTACAGTCTGAACAATCAGCAGTTCGTCACGAACTCCCGAAACTACCATTCTCTGGAATCCTCTCTGCGCAGTCTTGAGCGGATCAATCATCTCATGACCATCGCCGTGGCGCTGTTCAATATCTTTCTGGTGATCCTTCTGGTAGGACAGATGACGAAGCCCCTGCTGCGTCTGGCCGCCGCCTCTGACCGCGTTGCTTCCGGTGATTTTGATGTGGAGCTTCCTCCGGTCACCTCCTCTGACGAGCTGGGCACCGTGACCAGCGCCTTCAATCAGATGCTGGTCAGTATCCGCCGCTATATTGAGCAGGTCAGAAGCAGTATGGAGGCCGAAAAGAAGGCGCAGGAGCGCGAGCTGCTCATGGAAACACACCTGAAGGATGCACAGCTAAAATACTATCAGGCGCAGATCCATCCGCATTTTCTTTTTAATTCTCTCAATGCCGGCGCGCAGATGGCTATGATGGAGGATGCGGAGCGTACCTGCACCTTTATTCAGAATATGGCGGAGTTCTTCCGTTACAGTATGAAATCCCTGCAGACAGACGTCTATCTGCCGGAGGAGATCGCGCTCGTAGAGAACTATCTCGCTATTATGAATGTGCGTTTTTCCGGGGATATTCATTTTGAAAAAATCATTGACTGCGATATCGTGAACGTCCGCATGCCCTGCATGATCCTGCAGCCCGTGGTGGAAAATGCGATCCAGTACGGTATCCGCGATATTGAGCGGGACGGATGGATCCGCCTGCATATCCGGGCAAAAGACGGCTTTGTGCTGATCTCCATCACCGACAACGGCAGCGGTATGACGCAGGAACGTCTCGAGGACGTCCGCAGCGGTCACACCGGCAGTGAGCCCTCCGAGAAAAATTCTAACGGAATCGGCCTCGGAAATGTACGCGAACGTTTAAAATTATATTATAATGAAGATAACTTATTTTCCATCGACAGTCCCGGTCCCGAGCTCGGCACCAGCGTGCTGATCCGAATCCCGATCGATGATATGGAGGTTTTATAAGATGTACAAATTACTGCTTGCAGATGATGAGGGTATTGTACTCGATTCGCTGAAGTTTATTATCACCAAGCAATATGGAGAGCTGTTTGAGATCCGCACTGCCAAGACCGGTCGTCAGGTCATTGAGATCGCTCAGGAATTTGCCCCGGATATCGCCTTTGTGGATATCCAGATGCCCGGCATCAAAGGCATCGAAGCGATCCGGGAGGTACGCACCTTCAACAAACGATGCCAGTTCATCATCATGTCCGCCTACGACAAATTCACCTTTGCTCAGGAGGCCATCAACCTCGGCGTCATCGAATATCTGACCAAGCCCGCCAACCGTGAGAAGATCATCGCAGCTCTGGAAAAAGCAAGATCCGTGATCGATCAGGATCGGAGTCGACGCAGTCAGGATCTGATCATCCGTGAAAAGCTGGAATCCGTGATCCCCATCATTGAAAACGGATTTATCAATATGGTGCTCTATCAGGACTACTCTCCGGACGTCAGTCATTATCTGGAGCTGCTGAATATTCATGCGGAATACGGCTGGATCATGGCGCTGGAATTCAGTGAACCGATCCTGCCCGGGGAGGAGGAAGCCTCCAATCCCGTAGGCACTACGGTTCGCCTTCAAAAATATATTCTGGCCTTCCGGGAGATCGTTCACGAGTTCTTTCCCCATGCGGTCATTGGCTCCATTGTCGCAAGCCATGTAGCCATCTTTATTCCGCATGATACGAAATCCATGGAATACGAGGAACGTATCCGGATCATCGAGACGAGCCGCAACATGGTGCGCCGTCTCGGAAAGCAGATCGACCTGAAGTTCCGCTCCGGTATCGGCGACGTGTGGAAGATCACAGAGCTGAGCAAGTCCTATGAGCAGGCCAAGAAATCACTGACCGCAGATAAGGGCAGCGTCGTTCATCTAAAGGATATCAAGATGGAGCTGGAGTACGCTCCGGATTATCCCGATGAGCTGGAGCGTCAGATTTTTCATTTTGTTTTTTCCGGTGACGAGGACAATGTGATCCGCACCTCGGGACAGTTCTTTGACTGGATGACGGCAAATTATGCGGACTATATGCAGAGTATCCGCACCAAGGTGCTGGAATTCGTCATGTGGGCAGAACGCGAGGTCTTCCTGAAGGGCGGTATTCCCTATAGCTTTCTTTACCGTAAGGACTATCTGGATCAGCTGCTCTCCTGCAGCGCCTATGATGAGCTGCGGCGCTGGTTTATCGGAAAAATGTGCGACGCCTGCCGCACGATGAATCACGCGAAGGAAGAAAAAGAGACTACCACCATCGGCAAAGCGCGTCAGTATATCCTCAAGAGCTTCAACCG
>JAUNCG010000007.1:0-37279 GCA_030526715.1 Eubacteriales bacterium | reverse complement strand
CAGACACCCACAGAATTCAGGGAGGGCATCTGATATGCTGCATTTTATTTCCGTTACAAAATCTCAGAAATCACCCGCGATCCCTCGTCCCGATTCCGGACGATCCGTACCCGGCTGCCTTCCCGTAAGAGCATTGCGCCGCCTTGTAGCCACAGCATTGCTCTCAGGCACTGCTGTGCTGCTCTCAGGCTGCGCCGCATCCGATCCTGTCCAGTTTTCCACAGAAACGACCTCTGAGACCGCTTCTATCGAGATCGGCATGTCCTTTGACACCTTTGTGCTCGAACGCTGGATCCGGGACCGCGACGTATTTGTCTCCACTGCCGCAGATCTCGGCGCAGAGGTCAATGTGCAGAACGCCAACGGCGATGTGGACGAGCAGGTTGCTCAGATAGAATATCTGATCGATAAAGGTGTCGACGCTCTGGTCATCATCGCCATCGACGGACAGAACGAAGCTCTGCATCACGCGATCGAGCGTGCTCGGGAGCGAGGGATCTATATCATCGCCTACGACCGTTCCATCGATTCCGCCAACGTGGATCTGCTCGTCTCCTTCGACAATGTCCGGGTGGGCGAGCTGATGGCGGAGGCCGTCATATCACAGATTCCGAAGGGCGGAAAGATCGCAGCGCTCTGCGGCTCTCCGTCCGATGACAATGTCGCTCAGGTGGAAAAAGGGATCGATCAGGTGCTCGCCCGCCACAATGCCAAGCTTGTCTACAAAAACTATGCCGACAACTGGAAGGACGAGTATGCCTATACTCAGATGAACGAATGTCTGGATCAGATCGGCACCGTGGACGGCGTGATCTGCGGAAACGATGCACTGGCTGCCATGGCCTTCAAAGCGCTCTCCGAGCGTCAGATGGCAAACGATGTCTGTCTGGTTGGACAGGATGCCGATATTGATGCCTGTCAGCGCATCGTGGAGGGCACACAGTACATGACCGTATATAAATCTATTGACAATCTTGCACGTCTTGCCGCAGAATATGCAATGAGACTGATTCAGGACGAGCCGCTGGAGCTCACCACCTTTTACAACGACGGAATTTATGATGTTCCGTATTTGAAGCTCGAGCCGGTGGCTGTCACCACGGAAAATATCGATGAGGAGATCATCGATTCCAGATTTCATCTCAGAAATGAAGTATACCTGAATGTGGATCTCGCTTCACAGAGAAAAACATTTTCTGCATCATAGACCGCGAAATTCTTTGGCGGAAGGCATGCAGGTACGGAGGAGAAGCTATGTATAAAATCATGCTGGCAGATAATGAGGGAATCGCTCTGGATGCGCTCTCGGTCATGATCGATCAGGAGTTTGGCAGTACCTGCGATACCCGTCTGGCAAAAAACGCCCATCAGGTCATGGATATTTTCCAGAAATATCAGCCCAATATACTGTTTATCAATGTACAGATGCCCGGCATTCACGGCATCAGCACCATCCGGGATCTGCATCGCCTGAACAGGGACTGCCTGTTCATCGTAGTTTCTCACAAGGCACGGCTGAATTACCAGCGCGAGGGGACTTATCTCGGCGTCATCGAATATCTGACTAAGCCGGTCTCCCGCATCAAGGCCGTAACTGCCATCAATACTGCCACTGAGCGCATTGCGTACGAACGCTCTCAGGAGCAGCGCAAGCTTGACAACAAAAAAAAGATGGAGACCGTTGTCCCCATCCTTGAAAGCGGCTATGTCAGCCAGCTTCTCTATACACACGGCACCGCCACCGATCTGTATGCCTACCGTGAGCTGCTAGGCGTCCATGCCACCCATGGCTGGCTGCTCACGTTGCATTTCTGCGAATCTGACGAAAACGGCGAAATGCAGAACATCATCGGCGCAACTGTACAGCTGCAGAAGCAGTCCGTCCTGTTCCGCCGTATCGTCAAAGCCTTCTTCCCGTCTGCCCTGATCGGACCTGCGCTCTCGAACCGGTGCGTCGTGGTCGTCCCCTGCAAGCCGGTCACCGACTGCGATCAGGATCTGACCCGGCGACAGGAACGCACCGCGAAGATGATCGCACAGATGGAGCGACGACTCAATCTGCGGTTTGTGGCAGAGCTCGGAAATGTCGGTCTGCTAAGTACCCTATCCGTTATATAATTTTCTTTTATAAAAAGGCTGATGTCAGATTTCCCCAAACATCAGCCTTTTCCTATCTTATTTGATTTGTTATCCTTTATAGTAATTGATCAGACAGCCCTTCAGGATAATGGTTCTCTCATCATCTGTCAGTTCACCCATCTTTAAAATAAACTCACGAATGGTATCTCCTACAACATAGGCTTTTATCTCCGTTGCCTTCTCCTCAATGGCCTTGCGGATCTGCGGTACGAAGAGGTAATCTCCATTCTTGAACGGCAGCTCGCCCTCATCGATCAGGAAGGGCAGCATACCCCAGTTGATCAGATTGGAGCGATATCTCTTGGTGGCATAGCCGTTGGCGATATTCGCCCAGCCGCCCAGTACCTTCTGACAGGACGCCGCCTGCTCACGTGCGGAGCCGTCACCCGGCTTTACTGCAAAAATCGTACTTCCCACTCCGGTGTTCGTCTTGCATACACCCGGGAACTGCGCCTTGATGGCATGCATGATATCGCGCAGCTCGGGAAGCGCCTCTCCCATACATTCTCCGGCTTCTCTTGCCTTCTCCGCCTTCTGTACCTCCTTCGCACGCCCTACATAGGCGGGATCCTTTCTGGACAAGGTAAACTCTGCCAGTCCCAGCGGATTGGAGCGATAAGAGGATGTCTCTCCGGAAGGAATCAGCTCATCTGTGGTCGTCACCGGATCATGGATCTCAGAGACTACCTTCAGAATCAGATTCTCTGTCAGCTCCGGCATCGCCGGCCAGTCCTTGATATTCGGACCGAACTTGATCTCCACAGAAGGATCTGCTACGCCCTTGCTGTCAAAAACGCGATTTGCATAGATCGTGCTGTCAAAGAAATACTTCGGAGCGGTAAAGTTCGCGTCTACGTCCGTTGCCGCCGTCAGATATCCCTTATTTGCCGCGGTAGCTGCAATGGAACGGGCATCCATCAGCGCTACGGAAGCGATCTGCCCACTCTGCAGCTTGCTTCCCTCACGATTCGGGAAGTTTCTGGTAGAGTGACGGATACTGAAGGCGTTGTTCGCCGGAGTATCGCCTGCACCGAAGCACGGACCGCAGAAGGCCGTCTTCACGATCGCGCCGGTAGCCATAAGCTCTGCCAGTCTTCCGTTTCTTGCCAGCTCCATATAGATCGGCGTACTTGCCGGGTAGATACTCAGAGTAAACTCATCCGCACCGATGGACGCCCCTTTGAGAATGTCCGCAGCCGCGCAGATATTCTCAAAGCCGCCGCCTGCACAGCCTGCGATGATTCCCTGATCCACATACAGTCTTCCGTTTCTTACCTTATCTCGAAGAGAATACTCCACCGCGCCGTCCAGACTTACCAACGCGCGCTTCTCCACATCCCGAAGAATGTCCTCCAGATTGGCATTCAACTCCTCGATGGTATAGGTATTGCTCGGATGGAACGGCATAGCGATCATCGGCTTGATCTCGGACAGGTTCACATATACCATTCCGTCATAGTAGGTCACCGCACCCGGAGCCAGCTCGGCATAGTCTGCGGTTCTTCCGTGGATCTCATAAAACTCACGGATCGTATCGTCTGTCTTCCAGATAGAGGACAGGCAGGTGGTCTCTGTAGTCATGACGTCCACGCCGATACGGAAATCAGCGCTCAGCTTCTCCACACCCGGACCTACGAATTCCATAACCTTATTATTCACGTAGCCGTTTCCGAATACCGCTCCGATGATCGCCAGCGCCACGTCCTGAGGACCAACACCCTTCTGCGGAGCTCCATCCAGATAAATGCCGACGATTCCCGGCATATTGATGTCATAGGTCTTGGACAGCAGCTGCTTTACCAGCTCCGGACCGCCCTCGCCCATAGCCATGGTTCCGAGCGCGCCGTAACGTGTGTGGGAATCCGACCCAAGGATCATCTTGCCTCCGCCTGCCAGCATCTCACGGGCAAACTGGTGAATGACTGCCTGATGCGGCGGTACATAGACGCCGCCGTACTTTTTCGCGCAGCTCAGACCAAACATATGGTCATCCTCATTGATGGTTCCGCCCACCGCACACAGACTGTTATGACAGTTTGTCAGTACATACGGCACCGGAAAGCGCTCCAGTCCTGACGCTCTCGCAGTCTGAATGATTCCGACAAAGGTAATATCGTGGGAGGTCAACTTGTCGAACCTGATCTGAAGCTTCTCCATGGAGCCGGACGTATTATGATTCTTCAGGATCCCATAAGCAATCGTCTGTCTGGCCGCCTCTTCCTTCGAAGGAGCCACACCCATCTTCTGCGCAATGATCTTCGCCGCGTTTGCGCTGTCCTCTACAATCTCTGTTCCATTCAGCAGGTATGCCCCGCCATCGTATAATTTGATCATAATGTCTCCTTTACAATGCGTTTAATATATTATTGCGATTCGCGGTAAATGCTCAGATCGAGCCTTCGCTTGCCCCGCTCTCTATTGATCCAAGCTGTATTTCATATATGCGTTCACCATCAGCGCGATCCGGAAGGTCAGTGCATCCTCAAATACACGAATATCCAGACCTGTGCTCTTCTGCAGCTTCTCCAGACGATATACCAGAGTATTCCGGTGTATAAACAGCTGTCTTGCAGTCTCCGATACATTCAGACTGTTCTCAAAGAACTTATTGATCGTCGTCAGGGTCTCCTCATCCAGATCCTCCGGCAGATGTCCCTCAAATACCTCGTTCATAAACATCTCGCACAGCGGAATCGGCAGCTGATAGATCAGACGACCGATACCCAGCGTATTGTAGGCGATGATGCTCTTCTCTTCATAAAAGATCTTCCCCACATCCAGCGCCATCTTTGCTTCTTTATAAGACTTCGAGAGATAACGGATCTCATTCACGATGGTGCCGTATGCCACACGAACACTGGACATCGCCTCCGCGTTCAGCATATCCAGCAGCATCTTCGCTACATCCTCCGCTTTTTCATATTCCTCGTCGTCCTGCAGCTCCTTCACCAGAATAATGCTCTTTTCATCCACCGCCACAACAAAGTCTCCGGGGCTCGATATGAACAGCGTCTTCACCAGCTCCAGCGCGCTGGCATCCTTCTCCTGCTTCGTCTCCACAATATACACCACCCGGCGCGCTTCACACTCAATGCGAAGCTTTTTTGCACGGTTATAGATATCTACAAGCAGCAGATTATCCAGCAGTACGTTCTGGATATAGTTGCTCTCATCATAACGCTCGCGATATGCGATCAGCAAATTCTGGATCTGACATACCGCAACCTTGCCGATCATGTATGCGTCCTCACTGCTGCCCTTCGCGATCAACACATACTCCGGTGTTTCATCATCAAGAATTTTGAAAAAATAGTATCCCTGCATTACCTGACTGTCCGCACCGGACTGTACAAAATGATAAATTGCGTCGCTGTCCGGCGTCTCTTCCGCAAATGTGGTCGCTGTCACATTCCCTTCCAAGTCGCAAACACACAGGTCGATCCTCGTAATCCCACGGAGCTCGTCGAGTGACGTCTGTATAATCTGTCCTGAAATCATAGCGCCTCCATTCCAATATCCCGATAGCTGTCGGAATCGTTGACTTATTTTATTCTGAGTATCATCATACTTGATTTTGCCTGAATCTGCAATCCTAAACTTTCGATTGCATCCCATTCCTGTTTGCAGTATGATAACTGTATCTGCGGATCTTCGGCTCCGCATTATCAAACATGAAAAGAGGTAACGATCTATGTCAGATAAAAAAATCATCGAAACTGCTCAGGCTCCGGCTCCCATCGGCCCCTACTCTCAGGCCATCAGCCTTCCGTCCTGCGGCCTGATGTTCACCTCCGGTCAGATCCCCATCGATCCGGCCACCGGCGCCATCGTAGAGGGCGGCATCGAGGCGCAGACCCGTCAGTCCCTGACCAACATTAAAGCGATTCTTGCCGAGAATAACTGTACTATGGAGCATGTCGTAAAGACCACCGTGTTCCTGAGCGATATGAACAACTTCACGGCTATGAACAATGTCTATGCGGAATTCTTCCAAGCCGATACCGCTCCGGCCCGCTCCGCCGTGGAGGTAGCGAGACTCCCGAAGGACGTGCTGGTAGAGATCGAGGTCATCGCTCAGCTATAGTTTTGCTTTTAAAAAGGGCATGAGATCATTACGATCTCATGCCCTTTTTCACATCAGACAGCTCTCTTAGCAGCCGACTTATCATCCCCACAGGATATAGAAAAGCGTCAGACAAAATCCGATGCCCACCAGAAACAGCCCAAAGGACAGGCTGCGTCCGATCACCACATTATTCTCATGGAAAATCTCACTCCAAGATGCCAGCACGTGTACATAATTGCGTTTGTTCGGATTCTTCCTGCGTATCGTCGCATTCAGGAGATTACGGAAGAGGTTCATCACACAACCCAGTCCGTGGGTCAGCGCATTGCCCTCCGGAAGCTCGTGAGGCAGCGGACTGTCATGATATACACTTTTCCTCAGTCCTACCACGATACTATCCACACCACAGTCCAGAATTCTGCACAGGAACTGAAAAATCGTCGGCAGCAGCCCAAGCAGCAGCGGCCGATAGATCAGATTCTCCAGATCCAGCCACTTCGGCCACAGATCCACATACGCCCGCACATGATTTTCCGAAGCTCTCATCAGCAGCTTACGGATCACCAGCAGATATACCAGCGCGCCGATCACGATGGAGACTGCCGCTCCCGACAGGTTGGTCGCACTGAAATAATGTACCGCTTCTCCGTTCTCCTCCAAACACATGAAGCCCTGCACAAAACCGGCCGCGCGATCCATAGTCTTCGTCGGAAAGATTCCCCAGACAAAGAGTACCAGCGCGCTGCCCAGAAGGGCAAAGGTGCTCTTGGCATTCATATAGATCTTCTTCGCATCGTATTTACGCTGCAACGCCTCATTCTCATTTTTTTCCAAGAAGATCGCCACAAACAGCTTTGTCATATATGCCACGGTCAGACCGCCGCTGAACAGGAAGATGTATTCCACTGCCTTCATCTTCATACTATGATACATGTGCGTATACTCCACAATGCTCTCATGCAGCAGCGTCTTGCTCACATAGCCGCCGAACATCGGAATGCCTCCGATCGCCAGTGCGCCGATCAGGAAGATCACCATGAGCAGCGGCTTCCTTCTGCCATACCCCCGGATCCTATTCAGATCCAGCGCGTGCGCCTTCATGTAGATCACGCCGGCTGCCATGAACAGCACCAGCTTGATCAGCGAATGATTTACCATATGTAAAAATGTTCCATGCACCGCCAGAGCATTTTCTTCTCCCAGCAAACACTGCATACCCACACCCACCAGAATAAATCCGATCTGTGACATGGAGGAGCATGCAAGCGTCCGCTTCAGATCAATGGAAAATACCGCCAAAAGCGCGCCGCCAAACATCGTGACCACTCCGATAAACAGCACAAAGCTTCCCCATGCTATGTCGTGCAAAAACAGGTTGCAGGTCGCCGCCAGAATACCGAAAATACCGGTCTTGGTCAGGATACCGGACAGCAGCGCCGACGCCGGAGCCGGAGCCACCGGATGTGCCTTCGGCAGCCAGATATGCAGCGGAAATGCACCCGCCTTCGCCCCGAATCCAAAGAACAGACAACCGCCCGCCGCATACAGTACCCTGCGATTCATGGCTCCTGAGGCTTTGGCCAGCTCACTAATTTTCACGGTTCCAAGGTTCGCATACAGCAGGAAAATACCCATCAGCATGACCAGACCGCCGATCACGGCCACCCCCAGATAGGTCTCTGCCGCCCGCAGAGCCGGCGCATTCTCCTCCTGCGCTACCCATACATAGGAGGTGAAAGACATCATCTCGAAGAAAATAAACAGCGTGTACAGATCCTCCGCCAGAAACACACCCATGGTAGCTCCCAGCGTCAGCAGGAAGAAAATGTAAAAGCGGTTGCGATTCCTGTGCCCCTTAAAATATTCACGGCAGAGGATTCCCGTCATCATCCACATCAGCCCGGCAATCGTCACATACAGGAGACGGAAGCCGTCTCCCACAAAGTGCAGACCGAAGCCGCTGATCCCATTCACACCAGCGCCAAAGGCCTCTCCGTAGGCGTTTACATTCCCCGCCTGCGATATCAGCAGCACCACCGCCATTACAAACTCAAGAATGACTATGAGATCCACAAGAACATCCCGTACCGTCTCATTTTTCGTTCCGGTCACTCCACAGAGGAGCGCTCCCAGAAACGGAAAAAATACAAGTATTACCAACATAAAACCAGCCATTTCACTCCTCCTTTCTATCCGATCACCGATGCCACGGCTGACAGCGCCGCGATGACCGGTTCCGAATGAATTCCAAATATCACAATTGCTGCGGTAAACAAAAACAGGGGTAACAGCATCATCCAGTTCGGATCCTCGATGCCCTCCACCGTCTTATCATCAAACTCTCTTCCCGGGAAGAACGCGCGCATGGTGATCGACATCATATAGATCGCCGTCAGCAGCGCGGAGATCAGCAACGCTGCCACACCCACATAGCCAAGAACGGTCTCGCTCTCCACCGCTGCCCTCACCAGATTCCATTTACTGATAAATCCGCACAGTCCCGGCACGCCCATCAACGCCAATCCGGCGATCGTAAAGATCGTGAATACCCTCGGCATCTTCCGTCCCAGTCCATTCAGCTCGTGTACGTAATGGCGCCCCGTCTTATACATCACGGCGCCCGCGCAGAAGAAGGAACAGATCTTCATCACGGCATGAAATACCATATGACTGAGTGCTCCCGTCAGTCCCAGCGGTGTCATGAGCGCCACGCCGAACAGGATATAGGACAGATTACTTACCGTAGACCATGCCAGACGGCGCTTGATATGCGTCTCCTTCACTGCCCGGCTGCAGCCGTATACGATGGTGAAGATCGTCAGACACAGGATCACATCCTGTGCCCATGTTCCTCTCACGAAATCTGCGCCGAAGCTGTAGTAGGTCACACGCATGGTAGCGAAGGCTCCTGCCTTTACGACAGCCACCGCATGCAGCAGCGCCGTTACCGGTGTCGGTGCCACGCCGGCCTTCGGCAGCCATGCGCAGAACGGAAACATGGCAGACTTCACGGAGAAGCCGCAGAAGCACAGCACATATACGATCAGCAGCACATTCACCTTGTCCCCGATAGCTTCCGGATCCAGCACTCCGCCCGGGATAAAATCCAGAGTTACTCCATAGCTCAAAATGAAGATCATTCCGATAAACGCAAAGGCTGCGCCTCCGATGGAATAATACAGATAGGTCCGGCTCGCCAGAATCGCCTCGCGGCTCAGCGTATGCATGACCAACGGCAGCGTTACCAGCGACAGCATTTCGTAGAAGAAATACATGGACAGCAGGTTGCCGGAAAAAATAATTCCCAAGGTCACACCGTAGGTCACAGTGTAAAACATAAAGAAAAATTTCTCGTGTCCCTCATGCTTCATATATTCAAAGGAATACAACGTCGCCAGCGGCCACAGGGTCGATACAATCCATGCAAACACACGGCCGAGACCATCCAGACGGAAGGTAACGCTCAGATTGCCCGTGAACCGAAACAGCACAAAGGATTCTGTCGGACGGTTCAGCAGCAGGCTCCAGACCAGTACGGAGTTGAGTATCACCGCGCTCTCAATAAAAATCAGCATCTGCTTTCGATTCTTGAAAGGAATCACCGGAACAAGCGCTCCGGCAATGATCGGAAGCAGTATAATAAGTACCATCAATTCTGCATTCATCTGTGTCCCTCCCTACATTACCGAAGACGCGATCCTGCCGGCAAAGCCGATCAGCGGATTCGGAAAAATACCAAGCAGCAGAGTCAGTGCAGCCAGAATGATCAGCGGAAGTAGCATCCCCATGGATGGCTCCTTATCCTCATAGCTCTCCTGCGCAGCCTCGCCCGGAAAGAACCCTTTTGTTGTCACAGAAAGGAGATATCCGGCGGTCAGCAGTGCGGAAGCCAGCAGTACGACCGGCCCCATCCAGCCATACACACCCACCTTGGCCTGCAGCGCACCCTGTGCGAGATACCATTTACTGATAAATCCGCTCGCGGGAGGAATCCCCACCAGCGCCAGAGACGCAAAGGTAAAGCACCACAGGGTCTTCGGCATCATTCTGCCGATACCCGGAAGCTCCTCTACCCGGGTCTTATGACACTTGAAGATAAATACCCCAGCAGTCAGAAACAGCGCAGTCTTAATAAATGCATGGAATACCGTGTGCAGCAGCGCGCCGGTCATAGCCTGCGGCTGAAGCACAGACAGGCCAAACAGAATATACGACGCCTGACTGACGGTAGAGTATGCCAGTCGCTTCTTAAATACCTTCTCACGAAACGCCAGCAAAGAGCCCATAAACACGGTGATCAGTGTCAGCGTCATCCATGCGGTCTGCACCCACGTACCGCGGATAAAGTCTGCTCCCACCATGAAAAATACCACCCGGATCGTAGCCAGCACACCGCTTTTTACAATAATACCGGAAAGCACTGCCGACGCCGGGGATGGCGCTACGGGATGTGCCGTAGGCAGCCATGCGTGCATAGGCAACATACCGCCCTTGACGCCGAAGCCCAAGATCATCAAAAATACCGCGATCAGAAGGATCGTCCCATGCCCTTGCGCCAGCGACATATTCAGGCTGCCGCCCGGCACAAATTCCAACGTATCGCAATAGCGATACAGGAAGAAGATCCCGAACAATCCCATATATGCGCCACACATAGAATAAAACAGATACTTCAGCGCTGCCATGATGGCCTCTCTGGAACCATTATGCAGTACCAGCGGTACCGTCGCCAGCGTCATCAGCTCATAAAACAGATACAGCGTCACGATATTGCCCGAAAAGGACAGGGCGATCAGCACTCCGTACACGATCAGATAATATCCGAAAAAGCGCTGCTCCTTCCCCTCATGACTCATATATACAAAAGAATACATCCCCACCATCACCCAGACAATGCTGATAAAGGTAACATATAGCTTTCCAAGCTCGTCGATTCGGAAATACACCGGAATATCCTTCATGAGATAAAACAGTGTCACACCCTCATCCCCGCTGCCAAGCCACGCCGCCGCAAGTCCCAGAGCTGCGGTGGCGACAAGCACTGCAGCGACGGTGATGTGCAGCCTTTTCAGCTCCTCCGTCGTCGGCTGCGCGTCTTTTTCTTTTTTTGCCGCCAATACCAGCAGCAATGCCATGCCCACCACCATCGGCAGGAGTATGGCAAGTAAGATCACTACGCTCATTTTTTCTCCTCCATAAATATAACCGTCTCTTTCCCGTGTTATCCGAACATCTGCAGTCCGCGCTCGATCATCAGGATGATCGTCTCCGAGCGAAGGCCAAGGATCACGTTCACGATAATAAAGCAGATCAGCGCTGCGGATTTCACAGGCTCCTGCCATGCATGAATCGTACAGAAATTCTTTTCTCTGATCACTGCCGCCTTCTCCGGCGTATACAGACGGATCACCGTCTTCATGAAATATACCGTGTTCAGTATCGTACTGATCGCCAGAGCGATCAGCGTCGGCAGGGTCTTATAATGGTGTCCCACCGCCGCCTGCGCAAACAGCAACTTAGAGATAAATCCGGAAAAGATCGGGATACCCACCATAGCCAGAGAGCCCACGGTAAATGCAATGCCCGCCAGCTTATGACGATATCCGGCGCCGGTCAGATCCAAAAATCTGGTGCTGCCGTCAGAGACCTCCGTCAGACCGGATCCTGCCACGAACAGCAGTGATTTGGTTGCCGCGTGGGAGATCACATGATACAGGCTTGCCACTACCCCGACGGTCGTGCCCAGACCGAAGCCCATATAAATATATCCGATCTGCGCTACGGATGAGTACGCGATCATACGGCGGATGCTGTTCTGTCTGATAGCATCCACGGAGCCCATGATCATCCCCAGAATACCGAACACAAACAGTACATGGATAATACGGCTGTTTCTGATAATATCAAATCCGATCACACGGTAAAAGATCTTCACCAGCAGGAAAATATATCCCTTGGATACCAGAGACGACAGGATCGCTGCGGAGGATACCGTAGAATATCCATAAGCGTCCGGCAGCCATGCGTGGAACGGAAACAGCGCGCTCTTGATGGCAAGTCCCACCGACATCAGTCCGATCGCTACCAGCAGCGGACGGTAATAGGTTCCGGCCGCTACGATTCCCTCTACAGACTCTTTTATATTGCTCATCAGCAGCTGTCCGGTCAATCCGTACAGGAAGCTGATGCCGAGCAGCAGCATACCGGATCCCAGCAGGCTCATGATCATGTAACGCGTACCCGCCACGATCGTTCTGCCATTCTGACGAATCATGATCAGACCGCAGGCGGAGATCGTATTGATCTCCACAAATACATAGGCCGTAAACAGGTCATTTGTATAGATCAGCGCAATCAGAGAGGACAGCAGCAGATTTACCATAATATAGTAGAGATTCTGCTTTGAATCCTCAATGTGCTGCTCGCGTTCCCGGATACCGCCCAGCATACTGAGCAGCATGATGATGCAGAACACCACCGCCATCACGGCCTCCAGCACACCAATGCGGATTTCATTTCCCCATGGCGCGGGAAAATGTCCCATCATATAGGTATAGCTTTCGCCTGTCCGCAGCACGAAGGCCAATACCGCTACGTTCATCGCCCCAACTGCGGAAATGATGCCTCCATTCACGTACTTTGCTGCTTTTCCACTTAATATAGAAGAAAGTGGTCCGCCGAACAGCGTCAGAATGATACAGAAGAACGGAAAATTTTGTACAAACGCCATTACAATCCCTCCTTCTCAAGTCTGGTCGTGATCTCATCAATGTCCAGCGTATGATATCTGAGATACAGACGAATCGTCAGCGACAGCATCAGAGCCGTGACCGACACGGACACAACGATACCTGTCAGCACCAGACCGCTGGGAATCGGATTGATGTAAGCCTTCACACTCTGCACCCCGTTTACCACAATGGGCGCTTTCAGTCCCTGAATATACCCCTTCAGAGCCAGAAATAAATACACTGCCGTATCCATAATATTCAGACCGATGATCTTTTTGATCAGATTTTTCTGTAAAAGAAGGTTACTGAAGCCTATACAGAAGAGGATCATTGCGACAGCTTCCTGATAATTTGTAATCAAATGTGAAAAATTCATCTCAATATCCTCCCTTCCTGAACATTACATAGAACGTATACATCGTTCCGGCCACGACGATGCCGACACAGATATTCAAAATCAGGATCAGACCGCTGCTCAGGATCGCTCCGGGCGTTCCCAGAGGAATGATGCTGTGAATGTGATTGGCGCCTGTGAAGAAGGAATAGCTTTTCGCCAATGCGTAGCAGGCCAGTGCGCCGAAGCTCATCTTCTTATAGGTACTTGCCCGGAAGAACTTCTCCGTCTCCTCAAAGCCAAAGGCGTTCAGATACAGAATCAGTCCCGCGCCTATGATCGCGCCTCCGGAAAAGCCGCCGCCCGGTCCCAGATGACCGCACAGGATCACATAAATACCGAAAATCGCGATCGGCGGTACGACCACCTTGGCGACAGTCTGCAGGATCACATCATTCTCCGGCTCAAATACCCGGTCATTCTCCTCCAGCTCACGAATGCCCTTCTTCTTATCCACACGGAGCAGGATCAACACGGTACAGGTCGCAATAAACAGTACGTGAGACTCTCCGAGCGTATCAAATGCACGGTAATCCAAAATCATACCTGTGACGATATTGACTGCGCCCGTCTCCTGAAGCCCGCTCTCTATGTATCGTGAAGAGACTTCATTATTCACCGGATTCTCCATCTTACCGAAGGTCGGCAGACCACTGACGCCCGTCAGCAGCACGATCATCAGACAGATACAAAAGATCACGCTAAATACCTTATAGATCTTCTGGAAAATGCGAACCTCCGCATTATATCCCAGATCCAGCGCCTTGCGCTGTGCCCTGTGCCGATTCTTCCTTCTCTGCTTTTGAATCACTACGGCATCCGGACCTTCCTCCTGCGGCTGCATTTCCACCTCTCCCAGATAGGGATCCTTCTCTCCGGACAGCCACTGTTTAAATTTGTACGAGAAGGTCTTTTCATATTCCTGTTCAGGAAGTCTTCTGCTCATCCTGTTCCTCCTTCCCGTCTTCCTCCAGCTTCACGATGGCATGTATTTTTTTCAGGGTTGCAAAGAACAGCAGGCTGGTCACTCCCGCTCCCACCGCCGCCTCTGTAATCCCCAGATCCGGAGATTCGATGATAATCCAGATCACAGACATCACAAGACTGTAAGACATAAAAATCAAAATAGAGTTCATCAGATTCTTCGAAAGACTTACGGAAATCGCGCAAACGACAAGAAATCCGAGTAATATCATCATAAATACTTCCATACTCAAGCCTCCTCCTGTCCGTCAGTCTCCGCCCCTGTATCCATGCGCAGCTCTGCGGCTCCTGCCGCCAATTCCTTCTCCAGCCTTGCCAGCGCTTCCTTCCGATAATGCTTCTGCGGCTCCTCGTCCGTCGTCACCTCAAGACGCGCGATCAGATGGGAGGATGCCGGCGAGGCAAACCATAGAAATACAATGACAAGAAACAGCTTCAGCGACGTGAAATTCAACCCACACATTACGATCAGACCCAGAAGGGAAATACCGATTCCCAGCGTGTCTCCCATAGCGGCCGCATGCATACGATTCAGCACATACTTGAACTTAAAGACTCCCACCATTTCCACCACAAAAATACCGAGTCCGCTAAGCAGAAGCAACGCTCCGACCAGAAAACGAAGCCACTCAATGATCATCGTCATGTCCGTTCTCCTCCTCTCTCTTCTTCTGCTGATATACCCCAAGATATACCTTGGTCAGCACGACCACCGCAAGGAAGCTGATCATCGCGTAGATCAGACAGATATCTGCCAGATATCCCTCCTGCAGCATCACGGTCAGGATACCGATGATGACCATGACCATCGTACCCATCATATTGACTGCCACGACACGATCCGCGATCCGCGGGCCGATCACCGCGCGAACCAGACACAGGATCAGCAGCACCGCCAGCACCGCCAGCGCCACAACAAACAGCGCCTGATAGGCCTGCGCCAGTCCCGGAATTCCTTCCCCCATCATCCGTTCCTCCTTTCAAGCTCAGAGAGCATTTTCACAAATACAGACGTGTCCATCCCCTCTGCCAGATTCTCGTCCAGACAGTGTACCTCATACTGCCCGTCCTCCAGCGATACCGTGATCGTTCCGGGCGTCAACGTGATGGCATTCGCCAGCAGTGTCTGTCCGAGAGAGGTCTTCATATCCGAATGAAAATCTACGATTACCGGCCGTATCTCTTCTCTCTGCGAGAGAATCATCTTTACTACCGCCAGATTTGCCTTGACGATCTCTATCACGAGTACACAGATATAGCAGAGAAATTTCCATGATTTTCTGTAAAATTCCAGTTCCTTCTGCAGGCTGTGTCCCATGAATTTACAGGTAAATGCGAAGATCACTGCTGCGATCGCCAGACCAAACAGACAGATCTCCGGTGTGATGTTGGCATTAAATATTACCCACAGCACAAAATACAGTACATACATAGGCTTCCTCCTCTTTCCTTGAGTATATGCAGACATATCTCAGCAAGTATATGTTATACGGAGTGGTTTGTCAAACGGAGATACCTGCCGTTTTCATTTTCCGCGCTGCGTTTTCGTAGGATAGGAGACAAAGCTTCCTATCCTACAAAAAAATTCCCGGCATACCATACGGTATACCGGGAATGAAGCTTCCATAATTAGTTGGTAATGGTCAGTTCCGTCTCCTTGTCGAATACGTGGATCTTATTTGCATCCAGTGCAAACTTCACAGTATCGCCGGTTCTTGCTGTAGTGGTCGGATTTACACGAGCGGTCATCGGGAAGTTCTCCAGATCGAAATACAGGAATACTTCTGCACCGAGCAGCTCATATACACGGATGGTAGACTCGATTACGGTATCCGGGGACTTCGCAAGGAATGCCGGATCATCATGTACGTCCTCCGGACGAATACCCATAACAACGGTCTTGCCTGCATATCCGCCATCGATCAGAGCCTTCGCCTTGTCAGCCGGAAGCTTGATATCGAAGGAACCAACCTTCAGAGTTACCTCATTGCCACTTACATTTACGACTGCATCCATGAAGTTCATCTGCGGGGATCCGATGAAGCCTGCAACGAACAGATTGCCCGGGTTGTTGTACAGATTCTGCGGGGAATCTACCTGCTGAACGATACCGTCCTTCATAACAACGATTCTGGTACCAAGCGTCATAGCCTCGGTCTGGTCATGTGTTACATAGATGATCGTTGCGCCCAGTCTCTGATGCAGCTTGGAGATCTCAATACGCATCTGTACACGAAGCTTTGCATCCAGATTTGACAGCGGCTCATCCATCAGGAATACCTTCGGGTCACGCACGATCGCACGTCCCATAGCTACACGCTGTCTCTGACCACCGGACAGAGCCTTCGGCTTACGATCCAGCAGCTTGTCCAGATCCAGAATCTTGGCAGCCTCTTTTACCATCTTGTCGATCTGATCCTTCGGAGTCTTTCTCAGCTTCAGACCAAATGCCATATTATCATAAACAGTCATATGCGGATACAGAGCATAGTTCTGGAATACCATCGCGATATCTCTATCCTTCGGCTCTACATCATTCACTACTCTGTCACCGATCTTCAGAGTACCTTCGGAAATCTCCTCCAGACCTGCGATCATACGAAGTGTGGTAGACTTACCGCATCCGGACGGTCCTACAAAGATGATGAACTCTTTATCTTCAATCTGAAGATTGAAATCCTTAACTGCTTCAAATCCATTCGGGTATCTTTTGTAAATGTGCTCCAGTGATAAACTTGCCATTTCACGTATCCTCCTAAATCATATAATCATCGTTCTCTCGCAGAAGCATTCTGCGTATGAGACAAGTATACATGGTTTTCCTCAAAACTGCCATACATCAATTACCCAAAGATTTGGGAGAACTATTGTCACTTCTGTCACACCCCCTGCCATCCCCCCTGCTCCTTGAGCAGATTGCCGAAGGTTTAGGATAATCCCTATGCAAGTTGACGAAATCCTCTTATCTGTGTATACTGATTCATGGATTACCTAAGAATACTTTCAGGGCAGTTTTCTGCCTGACTATTTCATAATCAGGAAAACAGTATGAACTATATTATATTTGATCTCGAATGGAATCAGTGTCCCGATGGAAAATCCGGCGAGCTGAAGGAGCTCCCTTTTGAGATTATAGAAATCGGAGCGATAAAATTAAATCATGAGCTGCAGGAGATCGGACGCTTTCACGAATATATCCGCCCTCGGGTCTACCGCCGACTTCATTTCCGGACACAGGAGATCATTCATGTCTCCCAGCAGACCCTGAACGAAGCGGCTCCCTTCCCGGAGGTCATCGAACGCTTTCGGCAGTGGTGCGATACGGATGTGTGCTACTGCATCTGGGGTTCTCTCGATTTTCTGGAGCTGCAGCGGAATATGCGCTATCACCATACAGAAAACTTTTTCCCGTTTCCGCTAAAATATTATGATATCCAGAAGATCTTCAGCCTCACCTTTGAAGACGGCAAGAACCGTCGCACGCTGGAGTATGCCATCGATTTTCTGGGGCTTCCGAAGGATGTCGCCTTCCATGAGGCTATCTCAGACGCATATTACACCGCGGAGGTGATCAAACATATTCCCACAGAGAAGCTGATGTCCTTTTACTCCTTCGACTACTTTCGCACCCCGAAGAAGCGCAAGGATGAAATCTATGTGGAATTCGGCAGCTATACCAAGCTGATCTCCAGAGAATTTACCAGCAAAAAGGAGCTGCTGCGAGATCGTAAGATCGCGTCCACCCGCTGCTATCTCTGTAATCAAACGGCGAAAAAAAAGCTGCGCTGGATGCCCAGCGGTACCCGCAACTATATCTGTCTCGCCTACTGTGAGCAGCACGGCTATCTCAAAGGGAAGCTCCGGGTGCGTCACACAGAGGACGGCTCTGCTTATTACTGTGTGAAGACCCTGAAGCTCATCGACGTCGATCACGCGCAGGAGCTCTGCGACCGTGTCATGACAGCAAGAGAACGACGACGGATCCGCAAACACAGCGAAGACAGCCAAGCTGAATGACACAGCTCTAAAAACGCACATCCGGCACGTATGCATCATGGATACGTGCCGGATGTGCGTTTTATACTATATGCTGATGTTGACTATTTCGTTCCCTTGAAGTTACGGACAAGCTCCTCCACCTCTGTCAGCAGACAATCTACTCTGCCGTAAAAGGCGTCATTGTTGGACGGATCGTCCAGATCGCTCTTGAGCGTCTCAAACAGATGGATGATCTCCTCCATACGTTTCTTACCCGCGCCATCCTTATACAGAAGATAACGGCTTCTCTCATTTTCCTCCGGCGTCATTTTCTTCAGAACCACCTCTACGTTCGGCTTCTCACCGATATAACGATAGGTAATAGAAGGAGATGCGTGGTTCAGCAGGTTCTGCAGATAGTAAATATCGTTGGTATTCTTATAATAACGCCATGCAAAGGTCTTTCTCATGGTCTGGGCGCCGATGGAATTCAGCCCCATCTCCTTGCCGACTCCCTTAAATACACGATACGCCTGCTCTCTGGACAACGCAGCCGCTGAGCTGGCATGTCCCTGAATCAGATAAGCGTCCGGATCCTTACCCTCTGTAAAATCGTTGATGATCTTCTTCAGATCCTCCGGGATCGTAAAGGTTCTCTTGATATTCTTCGTACCGATACTGGCTTCGATCTTATCCTTTCCGCGAATATCCCGATTTCGGAACTTCAGGATCTCCTGCAGCTGCATTCCGGTTCCCACACCGATCTCAAACAGAATGTAATATTTATCATCCACCTCCCGCAGCGCATCCTTAAACTTCTGTAATGTCTCTTCATCCTTAATTGGTGCTACCCAGTTCATACTGTTCCTCCTGTAAAAAAAATTTATATGGTTCCCCACCGGCATACACACCTTGGGGTGATTCCCCAAAACTCCTATCACGGATCCACGTGTTCATCCACCGGCACTTCGATAAATTCCTCCTCCGGCTCCTGAAGCGCTCCCGCCACCTCTTTGGATGGATCCGCTCCTGTCATCGGCTCCTCCGCCTGCGTTTCCGCACGCTCTGCCGATTTGCTATCCTCATCCCTGTGTACGTCTTCCTTATCTTCCCGAGCAGCGCCGTCTTCCTCCTCATCCAAGTAGAATTCGTCTGCATTCTCCTGTTCTCTAAGCACCGCTTCCTGCTGCATGCGCATCTTCTGCTCCTCCTCCAGTCGGATCTGAAGCTCCGAAGCCTTTAGCTCTGCCTCGACCTGTGCCGCAGACTTACGCTCGATCTCCTCCTCCAGTCTGCGCCGCATCATCATCTCCTCCTCCCGAAGAGCCATGATATGACGATACTTTCTGCTTCGATTGACGCTGACAAGAAGCATCGGTATGAAAATAATCAGAAGCACCGCGCCCATTACGGCTGCAACCACCGTATTTTCCTTAATAAAGCTGTCCATCCGCTCATAGAGAAAGCCCAGTCCGCCCAGCGCCTTGCCCGCATAGGCGTACACCGTACCAAGAATACTTCCTTCCTTCGCCCATGCCGGAGCCGCTTCGGTCTCCGTCTCAGACTCCGTCTCGATCTCTGTCATCGCCTCCGTAACCGGCTCCCATACTCCTGTATAAGAAAACGTAGTACTGCCAATCGGCTGCTCCTGATAGTAATACGTCAAAAGCCCCTGCGTGAAGTCCATCCTCGCAGTGATCATCGTGCTATCCACGCCCTTAGGCAGCGTCACCGGCGTTGTCTCTGCTATGGTAAATGGCTCTGAGGTCAGATCCGCTTCCCGGATTCTGGCCAGTTCCTGCGGATCTTCTATACCGATGATCTCCGTATTCGCATTCACCATCTGTGCATTCTGCACCTCTGTCTCCGCAAAATTCTCAAAGGTGTAATCCAGCAGCTTCTTCGTCTCATGATAGGACTCATACAGCCCGTTCTCCTTCAGGATCACCACGATGACTTCCAGACCATCCCGCTGCGCCGCTGTCACGAGCGTATTCCCGGCCTCGTCCGTGAAGCCTGTCTTGCCTCCGATACAATCCTTATCCAGCATCTCCTCTTCCGGAACGATCATCTTGTGATGATTCATAAAATAGCGCTTCTCGTCCACCAGATTCGTCTCATCAAAATGATATTCCACGGTGCTGATGATCTCCCGAAACTTCTCGATCTTCAATGCTGCCTGTGTGATCAGCGCCATATCCTTGGCACATACATAATGATTCTCATCATGCAGACCATGCACATTGACAAAATGTGTATTCGTACAGCCAAGCTCTGCCGCCCGGTCATTCATCATCTGTACAAACGTATCAATATCTCCACCGATATGCTCTGCCACTGCATTGGAGATCTCATTTGCCGACGCCATCATAATACCGTACAGGCAATCCTCAAGACTCAGCTGCTCCCCCTCTGTCAATCCAAGATGCGAGCTCCCGTACTCGATACTGTAGACTGCATTCTCCGAAAAGGTCACGGTATCGGAGAGATTCCCCTTTTCCAGCGCCAGCAGCGTCGTCATGATCTTCGTGATACTCGCGGGATACTCCTGCTTCTCAATATTCTTCCCGAAAAGAATCGCTCCCGTATGCTCCTCCATAACGATAGCAGCGCCTGCCTCGATCCGGTCTGCCTGCGGCCACCCCGGGATCGCGTTCGTCGCAATCTCCTCATCATAGGAAGCGCTGTGTTCCCCGCCGCTCTCACTCTCTGTCGTCTCCTCAACGCTTTCTTCCGCCATGACCCGCACAGGCAGTGACGGTTGAACGATACCGATGGTACCCGCAAGAAGAATCGCCAAAAATGTCTTAAATTTTTTCATTTTACTTCTCCTGTTTCTTCGCAAATAACCATATCACATATTATAACAATTGTATTCCCTTTTTACAAGAAAGAATTCTACCTTTTTCAAATATTATCATTTAATTATTTATATATAGTATGTGAAAAAGAGTGGAGTTCTTTGCAAAAGACCCCCACTCTTTTCCCCTACGATCATGCCAGCCGTTCTTCCCATTCTGCCGGCTTGAATCCGGTGAGTACAAAATCCTCTCCCACCACCAGCGGACGCTTTACCAGCATACCGTCCGTCGCAAGCAGCTCGTAGATCTCCTCCTCGCTCATCACCGGCAGCTTATCCTTCAATCCAAGCTCACGATACAGCATACCACTGGTATTCACGAAGCGTTTGACCGGCAGTCCGCTGCGTCGATGCCAGAGCGCCAGCTCCTGCGCCGTCGGATTCTCTTCCTTAATATGTCTGTCCTCAAATGTAACCTTGTGCTCCTCCAGCCATTTCTTTGCCTTCTGGCAGGTGCTGCACTTGGGGTATTCCACAAATACGATGCTCATATATCCTCCTTCTGCCTATTCCCCGCGCATCCGCCCGGGATTTTTCATTATTTTATCATAGATCCACGACTGTGAATACGCAAAAATGGACATCCTTATCCTTAATCATAAAAATATTTATTTTCTTCTTGACATACTCAATTCAATCGTGTACAATCAAATCACAGTAAATCGAACGCAACGTAATCGAACAAACTATAAGGAGGATTTCAAAACATGGCTACGATTTATGATTATAAGGTGACACAGGCAAACGGCGAGGAGTTTTCTCTGGAGCAGTTTCAGGATAAGGTCTTTCTGGTAGTGAACACCGCAACCGGCTGCGGCTTCACTCCGCAGTATAAGGAACTGGAAGAGATGTATGAGAAGTACCACGAGAGAGGCTTTGAGATCCTTGATATTCCGTGCAATCAGTTTGCCGGTCAGACTCCGGGAACAGACGAAGAGATCCATCAGTTCTGTACCCTGAAGTATCATACACAGTTTACGCAGATGAAAAAGTCTGATGTAAACGGTGAGAATGCGCTTCCGCTCTTCGGATATCTGAAGGAGCAGCAGGGCTTTCAGGGCTTCGGCAAGGGTGTGAAGGCGCTGGCTATGAGTGCTATGATGAAAAAGATCGACAAGGATTATAAGAACAATCCGGAGATCAAGTGGAATTTCACGAAGTTTCTGGTTGACCGACAGGGCAACGTGGTAGCGCGTTTTGAGCCGACCGCGGATATGAGTAAGATCGACGCTCAGGTAGCTGCATTACTTTAATCGGATCAGGTAAGTCCCCACAACCCCATTCTTAAAAGAGGTGAAATATCATGGCAAGAGCTGATATCGCAATTATCGGCAGCGGTCCCGCCGGCATCTCGGCGGCGATCACTGCAAAGGTTCGTAATAAAAATATTCTTCTGTTCGGCAGCGGCGGACTGAGTGAGAAGCTGCGCAAGGCCCACGGTATCCGGAATTATCCGGGTCTGCCGGACATCAGCGGTGCAGATCTGGCAGATGCTTTTCAGGAGCATCTGGATGCTCTGGAGATCCCGATGCTTCAGGAGCAGGTCACCAATATCTATGCTATGGGTGATTATTTCGCGATCCAGACCTCCGCCGGCATGTATGAGGCTTCCACGGTGATCCTCGGTGCAGGCGTCGTTCAGGGCAAGCCCCTCCCGGGTGAGGATGAGTACCTTGGACGCGGAGTCAGCTACTGCGCTACCTGTGACGCTAATTTTTATAAAGACGGAACCGTTGCTGTCCTCGGATATAATGACGAGGCCGTTTCCGAGACAGAGTTCCTTGCCAGCGTCTGCAAAAAGGTGTATTATATTCCCGGAAAGGGAAATCCTGAATTTGAGGCGGAGAACATCGAGGTCGTACACGAGCGTCCCAAAGCAGTACTTGGCGCCTTAAAGGTGAATGCACTGCAGACTGAGCAGCGCGAGATCCCCGTAGACGGCGTCTTTATCCTGAAGGATGCCATCAGTCCGGACAAGCTTGTACCGGGACTGGAGATCGACGGCGCGCATGTGGTCGTGAATCTTCAGATGGAGACCAATCTTCCCGGCTTCTTTGCCTGCGGAGATGTCGCCGGCAAGCCTTATCAATATGTCAAAGCGGCCGGTCAGGGTAATATCGCAGCGCTTTCCGCCGTGGCCTATCTGGCAGAACACAAGGTGGCAAAGAACTGATCTGCTCAGGACGAAGGCAACGATTTCCTATAGCTACGGATAACTTACGAAAAGGAGAACATTATGGTTAAGAAGATCGAAAATAACAATATTACAGAAATCGAAGCAGCTGCACTCGCAGTCGTTGATTTTTCTGCATCATGGTGCGGTCCCTGCAAGATGCTCGCACCGGTGATCGATGAGCTCGCAGAGGAGATGACCGACGTCGCATTTTTCAATGTAGACGTAGACGACAATGCAGAGCTGGCTGTAAAGTACGGCATTCAGAGTGTACCGAGTGTATTTCTCATGAAAAACGGAGAGATCGCTGCCCGCAGCATCGGATTCCAGCCGAAGGCTCAGATGCAGGCATGGATTGCGTCTAACAAATAATAGCTGCATATGGAAAGGAATTTTTTATGCCACAGAAATATGATAGTTTAAAATTGGAGAACCAGCTGTGTTTTCCACTCTATGCCTGTTCCCGAGAGATCACGAAAGCATACGCTCCCTTTTTAGATAAATTAGATCTCACCTATACCCAGTACATCACCATGATGGTTCTCTGGGAGCACCGGACCATCAGCGTCAAGGCTATGGGAGAGCTGCTTCATCTGGGCTCCGGTACCCTCACTCCGCTTCTCAAAAAGATGGAGCAAAAAGGGCTGCTTACCAGAACCCGCGATACGCAGGATGAGCGCGTGGTGATGGTCTCCCTCACACCCAAGGGGGAAGCCATGAGAGAGGACGCGCTTGAGGTTCCCCAGAATATGGGAGCCTGCATCCATCTTACTCAGGAGGAGGCCGGACAGCTGTACGGAATCCTGTACAAGATTCTTCATTCTCTCGAATAATCGTTTATGATTTTAGCATACTGCCGCATTCGTCACCCTCCGGTGCAGATGCGGCAGTATTTTTATACAATTTTAATGTCCCTTGTACATATCTTAATCCTTCTTTAATGCCTTTTTTCGTATGATAACTATACCAAAAATATTTCATTGAAGGAGGTCTGATTCATGGGTATCGGTGGAAAATATTTTCATATTACATCCTTTCAGCTGATCATCATGGGCTTCCTTGCGATCATCCTTCTTGGCAGCCTGCTCTTAATGCTTCCCATCGCTTCCGTGAAGCAGGGCAGCGCCAATTTTGCGGACAGTCTGTTTACTGCCACCTCCGCCGTGTGCGTCACGGGACTGGTCGTCCATGACACTGCTACCTACTGGACGTTCTTCGGTCAGCTGGTGATCCTGCTCATGATTCAGGTCGGCGGTTTCGGCATCATCACGATCGCCATCGCCATCTCCGCGGCCTCCGGTAAAAAGATCGGACTGATGCAGCGGAGCACCATGCAGGAAGCAATCTCGGCGCCGCAGCTGGGCGGCATTGTCCGAATGACAACCTTTATCCTGAAAATGGGGCTGCTCATAGAGCTGCTTGGCGCCGTCTTGCTGTCTCCCGTTTTCTGCAGAGAGCTCGGAATCAGAAAAGGACTCTGGTACGCCGTCTTTCACTCCGTCTCCGCCTTCTGTAATGCGGGCTTTGATCTGAATGGCTATATGAGTCCTTATACGTCCATGACCGGCTACGCAGATCATCTGCTGGTGAATCTGACACTCATGCTGCTCATTATCATCGGCGGCATCGGCTTCCTTACTTGGGCAGATATCTGTACCCACAAATGGAGTCTGCAAAAATACCGTATGCAGAGCAAAGTGGTACTGACCGTTTCCGCGCTTTTGATCCTGTTGCCCTCCTTTTACTTTTATACTATGGAGTTTTCTTCTCTGCCTCTGAAGCAGCGGATACTGACATCACTCTTTCAATCTGTGACGCCGCGAACCGCCGGATTTAATACAATCGATCTGACGACGCTCTCAGAGACGGGAAGAACGCTCCTCATCCTCCTGATGCTGGTCGGCGGATCCCCCGGCTCCACGGCAGGCGGTATGAAGACCACGACTGTAGCCGTGCTGATCGCCGCCTCCGCCTCGGTCTTCCGGAAAAAGGAAGCTCCGCAGCTGTTTCATCGAAGGATCTCCGACACCGTTGTACGCACTGCCGCCACGTTATTTTTTACGTATATATTCCTCTGTCTCAGTACGGGAATGATCATCGCAAGTCTGGAGCATGTACCGCTGCTGACTGCGCTGTTTGAAACCAGCTCCGCTATCGGAACCGTCGGGCTTACGCTCGGAATTACCCCGGAGCTGTCTCTGATATCCCGTTTTTTACTGATCACTCTGATGTTTTTCGGACGTGTCGGCTGTCTGACCCTTGTCTACGCAGCCTTTTCAGAAAAGAAATACAACCATAGCGCGAAAATGCCGCAGGAAAAAATAACAGTCGGTTAAGA
The DNA here is from genome assembly GCA_030526715.1 of Eubacteriales bacterium. GTDB lineage: Bacteria > Bacillota > Clostridia > Lachnospirales > Lachnospiraceae > Marvinbryantia. The sequence goes on along the minus strand of JAUNCG010000007.1, from coordinate 11,616 downwards.
AAGGAGCGATGATCCATGAAAAAATCTATTTTACTGATCGGACTTGGGCGATTTGGAAGACATGTAGCCATGAAGCTGGATGCGCTGCACCATCAGGTCATGGCTATCGACTGGCAGGAGCAGCGGGTAAATGCCGTTCTTCCTTTTGTCACAAACGCACAGATCGGCGACAGCACCGATGAGGAATTCATGCGTACACTGGGAGTCGGCAATTATGATCTGTGTATCGTAGCCATAGGCGACAACTTCCAGAGCTCACTCGAGACCACCTCTCTCCTCAAGGAGCTCGGCGCCAAGCAGGTCGTCTCGAGAGCCGCGAAGGATGTACACGCAAAATTCCTGCTCAAGAACGGTGCCGATGATGTGGTCTATCCAGAGAAGCAGTTGGCGGAATGGACCGCCATCCGCTACACGGCGGATCATATTCTGGATTATCAGGAGCTTGACAGTACCCATGCCATTTTCGAAGTAATGATCCCAGAAAATTGGATCGGCAAATCCATCGGACAGCTCGATATCAGAAATAACTACAATATCAACATTATGGCATTAAAGGAAAACGGTGTGATGAATTTGAATATCCGTTCCGACACAGTGATCCCGGAACACAACACCATGCTGGTCCTCGGAAGCATGAAGGATATCCAGAAATGCTTCCACATTTAAGCCCAAAGAACGGAGGTGTAACTATGATCACAAGTCTGCTTATTTTCGTTATGATCATCTGCTTTGCAATAGGACTGATCTTCACCGGTTGGGTGATTGCCTTTATGGATGAGTCCCACAAAAAAGAGCTGACCAAGGGGATCCCCATCTCGGATCTCGAAGTGAAACATCCCTTTATTTACTGGGTTACTATGGAATTTTCCAAAAAAATGAGTTATATTAGACATAACAAAAAAACGTAATCCGAAATGGGGGCTTATCATGGAACGATCCATGGATTTCGGAGAAGAGCACATTCTGGTGTGTCTCTCCTCCTCTCCTTCCAATGCAAAAATAATAAGAACAGCTGCACGTATGTACGGGGTTTTTCATGGAACGTTCACTGCGCTCTATGTAAAAACCTCTTCTTCCGATGTTCTGGATCCCCAAAATCAAAAGCGTCTGCAGGATCATATGCAGCTTGCTCAGGATCTCGGAGCTACCGTAGAGACCGTCTATGGGGATGACGTCCCCCTGATGATCGCGGAATTCGTGCGCTTATCTAATGTCACAAAGATCGTGATCGGACGCAGCATTATCAAACGTCATTTTTTCCGTAAGCTGTCTCTTTCCGAGCAGCTGCTCACTCATCTTCCGGACATGGAGATTCACATCATTCCGGATCAGAATGTCGAGCTGCCGATCTCTTATCGTGCGATCCTCAAAAAAAACGTTTCTTTTGCTCTTGCAGACACCGCAAAGAGTCTCGGTATCCTCACCGCTGCCAGCGCTCTTGGGATTTTTTTCAAAGAAATGGGATTTGCCGAAGCCAATGTGATCATGATCTATCTGTTTGCGGTTCTTCTCATATCGGTAATGACGGAGCACCGTGCTTACAGCTTTTTTTCCTCTATTGCCAGTGTGCTGATCTTCAATTTCCTCTTCACCTCGCCGCAGTTCTCTCTGACGGCCTATGATAAGGATTATCCCCTGACCTTTTTTATCATGTTTATATCCGCATTGCTGACCGGCAGTCTCGCCGCCCGCCTCAAAAGCAGCGCGCAGCATTCCGCTCAGACCGCCGTTCGCATGAAGATCTTGTTTGACACGAATCAGCGGCTGCAGAAGGCCCTGACGATTCAGGATATCTATGATGTCACCGCGCAGGAGCTTTTGCAGCTGCTGCACCGGGATATCATCCTGTATCCGGTTACCGCAGATCATATCGGCGCGCCGCTGTTTTATCCTGAAAATGCCAACAGCGCTCTGGAGGATTATACCACCGACGAGGAAAAAAAGGTCATACTCTGGACAAAAGAGCATCTCAAGCATGCCAGCTCTGCGACTTCACCCTATTCTGACGCCGAATGCATCTACTACGCCATCAAGAGCCATGATTCCGTGGCCGGTATTCTCGGCGTTGCGATCCGCAACCGACCATGGGATGAATATGAAAATGCGATGCTTTTGTCGATCCTCGGGGAATGTGCTCTTGCGCTGGAGAATCGAAAGAATGCTTATGAGAAGGAGCAGGCCGCCATTCGCGCGAAAAACGAGCAGCTGCGAGCCAATCTGCTCAGAGCGATCTCCCACGATCTCCGCACGCCTCTGACCTCCATCTCAGGCAATGCCAGCAACCTGCTCTACAATGGAGATTCCTTTGATGTATCCACAAAGCTAAGACTGTATCAGGATATCTATGATGATTCTATGTGGCTTATCAATCTGGTGGAAAATCTACTGTCTGTCACCCGCCTCGAGGAAGGACGACTGCAGCTCCATATCTGTGCCGAGCTGGTGGAAGAGGTCATCTCCGAGGCTCTTCGCCACGCGAACCGCCTGAAATCCGAGCATGACATTATCGTGGACTGTCCGGACGAGTTGCTGCTTGCAAAAATGGATGCCCGTCTCATCGTACAGGTGCTGATCAATCTCATCGACAATGCCATCAAATATACCCCTCCGGGATCCCGGATCTGTGTCCGGGCGATTCGAAAAGATGACTGGGCCGAGATTTCCGTGGAAGACAACGGAAACGGGATCTTGGATGAGCACAAGGCACACGTCTTTGAAATGTTTTATACCTGTACCGATAAAATCGTGGACAGCCGCAAGAGCCTCGGACTCGGGCTCTTTCTGTGCAAAGCGATCATTAATGCGCATGGAGGAAGCATTCATGTAGCTGACAGTGTTCCCCATGGTACGGTTTTCCGATTCACATTGCCGATTGAGGAGGTATCGCTCAATGGATAAGACTTCAATTTTAATTGTGGAGGATGATCCCTCCATTCGCAATCTCATGACTACGACCCTGAAGGCTCACGGATATCTGTTTCTGACCGCCGGTACAGGGGAAGCCGCTATTCTGGCGGCTGCCTCCCATAATCCGGATATTGTCCTTCTGGACCTCGGGCTTCCGGATATCGACGGTATGGAGGTCATCCGGCGTATCCGCACTTGGTCCAATATGCCGATCATTATTATCAGCGCACGCAGTGAGGATTCTGATAAAATCGACGCTCTGGACGCGGGAGCCGATGATTATCTCACCAAGCCATTTTCCGTGGATGAGCTTCTGGCCAGAATACGTACCACCCAGCGGCGGCTGAAGCTTCTGCATCAGGAGGACGCAGAAAATCAGCCCCGCTTCGTCAACGGCGACTTATGCATAGATTATGCGGCAGGCAGTGTCTTTTTGCGGAATCAGGAGCTTCATCTGACCCCGATTGAATACAAGCTGCTCTGTCTCCTCTCCCGCAATATCGGCAAGGTGCTTACCCACAACTATATTACGCAGAATATCTGGGGAAGCAGCTGGGAGAGTGATATCGCATCTCTGCGTGTCTATATGGCCACCCTGCGCAAAAAGCTGGAATCCGACCCGGATGCTCCCGCATACATTCAGACACATATCGGGGTAGGCTATAAAATGCTGAAGGTCAGTTAACGCAAGACAGGGTATCTGCCATTCCTGACAGATACCCTGCATACTTTTATTTGATACTTACAAAGGTATAATCATTTGCTTCAACCGCTTCTTTTACTGCGTCTGCATCAAATTTCTCATTCACCTCCAGCACTGCCGTACCGGCTTCATGGGATGCCGTCGCATGCTCCACTCCCTCCAAGGCTTCCAGCGCCTTCTTTACACGATTCTCACAGTGTACACACATCATGCCCTCAATGTTTACCGTCTTTTGCATTTTCGCCGCACCTGCATCTTCCTGTATAGTCTCTGTCTGTGCCTCTATCTCTCCGCTCTCTATCTGCGTGATCCCTGTCTGTGCGTTTTTCTCAGTCTCTGGCAACGCTCTTTTGCGAAGCGGTCGATCCTTGTCCGCACGATGAAGCTGAAACAGGTTCAAACGCAATGCATTCATACATACGGTAAAGCTAGACAGGGACATGGCTGCCGCTCCCCACATCGGGTTCATCTGGATGCCTGCATAGATGCCGGCCGCCATGGGGATGAGGATCACATTATATGCAAAGGCCCAGAACAGATTCTCATGAATGTTGCGCAGTGTTGCGCGACTCAGGCGAATCGCTGCCGATACATCCGACAGTCTGGAATTCATCAGTACCACATCCGCGGAATCGATCGCCACATCTGTTCCTGCGCCGATGGCAATTCCTGTGTTCGCTCTGGTCAGCGCCGGGGCATCATTGATGCCGTCGCCTACCATCGCCACATTTCCTCTGGTCTGGAGCCGGCGTATGACAGCTTCCTTGCCGTCCGGAAGAACTCCGGCAATCACACGATCTACCCCTGCCTCACGGCCGATGGCTCTCGCCGTCCTCTCGTTATCTCCCGTCAGCATCACGACCTCGATACCCATATGCTTCAGCTCACGGATCGCCTGCGCAGAGTCTTCCTTGATGACATCCGCCACCGCGATCATTCCCAGAACCTGACCGTCTTTTTCAAAAAACAACGGCGTCTTCCCCTGCTCTGAAAGCGCTTCTGCCGCTTCAGCAAGCTTCTCTGATACCTTGCTTCTTCCGGAAATAAAGGAGTAAGAGCCGCCCACGATCCGGCTTCCCTCGATCATCCCCTTCAGACCGTTACCGGACATTGCCGCAAACTGACTTACCTTCCATGCTTCCATGTTCTTTGCATCCCCATAGGCTACTACTGCACCGGCCAGCGGATGCTCGCTCATTTTTTCCAGTGAATACGCATATCTCATCAGATCCTCTTCTCGAATCCCCTGCTCCGCGATGATATCTGTCACCTCCGGCTTGCCTGCAGTGATCGTACCCGTCTTATCCAGAGCAACGATCTGCACCTTTCCTGCGTTCTCCAGTGTCTCACTGGTCTTGAACAGAATGCCGTTCTTCGCTCCCATACCGTTACCCACCATGATGGCTACCGGAGTCGCCAATCCCAGCGCACACGGGCAGGAGATCACCAATACACTGATCGCACGCTCCAGCGCAAAGGCCAGACTGCTTCCGCCCATCAGCCAGATTCCGGCCACGATAGCTGCGATCACGATCACTGCCGGAACAAAGATCCCGGATACCTTATCCGCGATTCGTGCGATAGGCGCCTTCGTCGCCGCTGCATCGGATACCATCTGGATGATCTGTGAAAACGTCGTATCCTCGCCCACTCTGACCGCTCTTGCCTTGATAAAGCCCGACTGATTCATGGTGGCTGCGCTTACCGTATCCTCTACTCCCTTATCCACCGGAATCGATTCGCCGGTCAATGCAGACTCGTCCACCGCGCTGCTGCCTTCGATGATCACACCGTCTACCGGAATGCTCTCACCCGGACGCACCACAAACACATCGCCCATGGCAACCTCGTCTATATCCACCGTCACTTCCACTTGATCCCGTATGACCACCGCAGTCTTCGGCGCCATCTTCATCAGATTTTTCAGAGCATCCGTCGTTCTTCCCTTCGAAAGAGCCTCCAGCGTCTTACCCACCGTGATCAGCGCCGGAATCATGGCTGCGGACTCAAAGTAAAGCTGATTATGGTAGATCGGCATCAGATCCGCATTGGATGTACCCGTTGTCAAAAGCCATGTCATCTTATATAGAATATACAAGGACCATCCAAAGGATACTCCGGAACCCAGTGCCACCAGCGTATCCATATTCGGGGCTCCGTGAATCGTAGAACGGAAACCGGATATGAAAAATGCACGATTGATAAACATTACGATCACTGACAGGATCAGCTGCGTGACGGCCAGTCCCATATGATTATGTTCCAGCGCGGACGGCACCGGCCATCCCCACATATTATGTCCCATGGTGATATACATCAGAAGAAACAGTACCACTACCGATGCCCCAAGACGCTTCAGCAGCTTCGGCGTCTCCCGATCCTTCAAAGCATCCTCCTCTGCTGCCAGCCTCTCACCGGCACTCACTTTTTTCTTTTCAGCTCCCTTTGGCTGCGCACCGTATCCCGCTGCCTCCACTGCGTGGATCACAGCTTCCTTCGTCGCATTTCCGGTGACCGACATAGAATTTGTCAACAAAGAGACGGATACCGACTCTACACCTTCCACCTTAGCCACCGCTTTCTCCACATGAGACTGGCAGGCCGCACAGGTCATGCCTGTTACAATATACTGATCCATATACCTCTTCCTTTCTATTTTCATCCGGCAATCTGAGCTTTGAATGCTGCCATAGCCGCAGACTTCATTTATTTCACTACTGTTCAAGGTAATCTTACTTCATCATCTTCTGCAACACTCCGCACAGCTCATCGATCACCTCATCCTTTCCCGCACGGATATCCTCCGCCACACAGTTGTGAATATGGCTGGAGAGCAATACCTTGCCGAAGCTGTTCAGCGCGCTGGTCACCGCCGAGATCTGTATCAGGATATCCGGACAGTACGCATTATCCTCCACCATACGCTCCAGCCCTCTCACCTGCCCTTCGATCCGCTTGAGACGTGTCAGCATTGCCTTTTGCTCCTGTACAGTACGTTCCTTGTGCTTTCCCGAACAGCAGACCGGACACTCCTCATCCCTGTTCTCCATATCTAGCATGTCCTGCATATCTTCACTCATACTCATAATCTCCTCTTCCTCCGTTCCATTCCAAACTGCGATCCACTGCCTCCTTTGCGGTATATCACCAGCAGAATCACTCACACCTCTCGTATACCCCTTTAGGGTATGTGGCATATCTTTATATTATACCCCTATAGGGTATATGTCAAGCATCCTAATACAAAAAGGTATAATTTATCATTTTTCTTTACTTTCCAACACACCTCAGGTAAACTGAAATCAAATCAGGACAGGTACACGAAATGAAACAGAAACAGATCATTAACATATTTTACGACACGATAACAGACTATACGGAACCTATCCCCCACGCCGCAGAGCATGCTCTGGGGCTTACCTTACTTTGCCGGGGACTGCGCACCCTGTATCGTTTAGATCTGACGCCGGATTCCGTAAACACACAGCTTCAGATCGGAGCCCATGGCAAGCCTCATCTTACAGAGTATCCGCATATACATTTCAATATCTCCCACAGCCACGGGCTGGTCATGTGCGCCTTCGGGAACGCACCTCTGGGACTTGATGTACAAAAAAAAATCTCCCCAAGAGCTTCTCTGATCCGTCACTGTCTCAGTCCTGCGGAACAGCAGCTGTATGAAGCATGTTCACAGACTCCTGTGCTGCAGCACGAGTTATTCTGCCGTTTCTGGACATTAAAAGAAAGCCTGCTCAAGTGTACCGGTATCGGTATCTCGCGCAAGCTTTCTTCGATTACATTTCAATTCCCGGACTTTCCGGATTACTCCGATATCCGCTGTTCCGAGTCAGATTTTTATTTTCAGCAGAAGCTCTTTTCTAGAGACCATGTACTTGCTGTGTGCTCACAGCTTCCGATTCGTGAGGTTCGCTTCCACGCTCCGACACAATGAGACCCACTACCGTCAGAGCCGTACCGATCCCCATCATCAACGTGATCTTCTCATGCAGTATCATGACGGAAGCGATCAGTGTGATCACCGGAATCGCATAAATGTAGGCGCTGGTCTTCACCGCTCCCAGAATGTCCACTGCCTTGTTCCAGCTCACAAAGCACACCGCACAGGCGATGATTCCCAGAAACAGCAGATTAGCCACATTAATCCCTGTCATGAATCTGCCGACGTCCATACGATAGCCGGACACTGCCACGATAGGTATCATGAATAGAATGCCGTAAAAGAAGACTCTTCTGGTGGTCTGAATGACCGAATACCCGAATCCGTTGGCTTTCTTGATAAATATCGAGTAGGCACCCCACAGAATGGCTCCGAGCACGCACATCATATCTCCGGTCAGATTTACACTGACCATCTCTCCTCCGCCAAAGCTCAGCAGGACAATTCCCAGAATCGCGCAGGCGAAGCCATAGAAAAACGACTTCTGCAGAGGCTCCTCCTTCAGGAAGAAGTGCGCCATGATACTGACAAACAGCGGCGCCGTGGATACAATGACGCTCACATTTGCCGCCTGCGTATAGGTCAGCGCCAGATTCTCAAAGAGGTAGTACAGGCAGACGCCGGTCAGCCCTGCTCCCGCAAACATCAGCTCATGTCTCTTTTCCTTCACTCTCAGGATCCCCGGCTTCATAAGCCACAGCGCCAAATATCCCAGTAAAAATCGATCAAACAGTAGCTCCACCGGAGTAAACTCCCTCAGAAGCACCTTCGAGGACACGAAGGTCGTGCCCCAGACAAGCGCTGTAAAAATCGCTAATATATGTCCAACCAGCTGTCTGTTATTCTTCATTCTTATGTCCATTCCCATATAAAATTTTGATAAGGCTCGCATCACGACGCCCCGTTTAATATTCCCCCAGCCATCTCGGCTCGGTCACATTTACCGCCCGTCCCTGTTTCAGGCTCTCCGGCACGTTCAAAACTCTCTGATTCGTGCTTCCCCTGAAATTCAGCTCCAGACTGCGCTGCGAGAGTTCGAAGCGTCCATCGATCAGTACATCAATGGTCTCCAGCAGCATACGCTGATCCCTCGTCCCATGGAGAAGCTCCTCTATGGTATAGCCGGAGTAAGAGGCCACCTCGTACCCCTTTTCCTTCAGTAGTCTACCAAGCCTCGCAAACTCTTTTGCCTGCGCAAAGGGTTCGCCTCCGGAGAACGTCACTCCCCGACAAAGCGGATTGGCAGTTACGATCTCCATTACCGCTTCCGGCTCCAGTTCTGTCCCTCCCGTCATATTCCATGTCTCCGGATTGTGACAGCCCTCACAGTGATGCGGACATCCCTGTGCAAAAATCGTCGTCCGAAGTCCCGGTCCGTCCACGATACTGTCTCCGACGATGCCCGCCAGCTTAAGCATTTCTCTCCTGACAATGCTTTACGCGATCACGCTCCTCCGCGCGTTTTGCATCGTTCCATTTATCCATCGTACCTACCAGATATCCGGTAATACGACGGATACGCTCAAATCCAACCCCTTCGCCCAGCTTTGCGTTCCTGTTTGTCATCATAGTCTCATCCTCCTTTATCATTCTATTCCCTGAAAGGCCGGCATCTCCGGATATATCTTCCGAAGCTGTGCGACTCTCTCCGGAGCGATCCTCTCACCCTCTCTGCGTCCGCAGCGCGGGCAGACATCTCCGATCACACCTACATAGCCACAGACCGGATCGCGATCTACGGGATGGTTGATACTTCCGTAGCCGATATTGCAGTCATGCATCCATCGTACCACCGTCTCAAAAGCCTCCACATTCTTCGCCGTATCTCCGTCAAGCTCCACATAACTGATATGTCCCGCATTACACAGCGCATGATACGGCGCCTCCAGACGGATCTTGTCATATGCGGAAATCTGATGCCAGACAGGAATATGGAAGCTGTTCGTATAGTATTCCCGGTTCGTCACTCCCGGCACCTTACCGTAACGCTTCTGATCCATACGGATAAATCTACCGGACAGTCCTTCTGCCGGAGTCGCCAGCAACGTGAAATTCATCTTCAGCTCCTGAGATTTTTTATCGCAGAACGCTCTCATATATTTTACGATCTCAAGACCCTTTTCCTGCATCTCCTCAGACTCTCCGTGGTGATGTCCGTACAGCGCAGTCAGTGTCTCGGCCAGTCCGATGAACCCGATGGAGAGCGTACCGTGCTTCAGCACCTCCCTCACGCTGTCCTGCGGACCGAGCTTATCTGAATCCAGCCATACTCCCTGTCCCATCAGGAACGGATAGTTATAGACATGCTTGCCCGCCTGTATCTCAAATCGATCCAGAAGCTGCTGTGCCACCAGCTCCAGCATATGCTGCAGCTTTTCGTAGAATACCTTTACGTCTCCTCTGCTCTCCAGTGCCAGTCTCGGCAGGTTGATCGAGGTGAAGGATAGATTGCCTCTGGAATAAGAGATCTCTCTCGTCGGATCATAGACATTCCCCATGACTCTGGTACGGCATCCCATCGTCGCCACCTCGGTCTCCGGATGTCCCGGCACATAATACTGCAGGTTATAGGGCGCGTCCAGAAATACATAGTTCGGAAACAGTCTCTTCGCGCTGACCTTGCAGCTTAAACGGAACAGATCGTAGTTCGGATCCTCCGGATTATAATTCACGCCCTCTTTTACCTTAAAAATATGGATCGGGAAAATACAGGTCTCTCCATGACCAAGCCCTGCATCCAGTGCCAGAAGGATATTCCGGATCGCCATGCGCCCCTCCGGCGTCACATCCGTACCGTAGTTGATGGAAGAGAACGGTGTCTGCGCCCCGGCTCTGGAATGCATGGTATTGAGATTGTGTACAAAGCCCTCCATAGCCTGATACGTATCTCTCTCCGTCTGCTTATATGCGCGCTTTCTCGCCCGTGCGATCAGATGCTCCGCCTGTTCGTCTGATAATTTCATCATCTGAACGAGCGCTTCCCTCACCTTCTGATCAAACATCTCTGTATTTCCAAGCCCCGGCTCCTCCCCGGAAGCCTTCTCGGCGGTCTGCACCACAGCTTTCACTGCCTCGGACGCATCCTCCAGATCCAGCAGATCCTCCACCGTCTCCGTAAGCTTCTTCGTATAATGCTTCTTATAGGACTTTCCGACCCCTTCCGCCATAGCATAATCAAAATTCGGGATAGATTGTCCTCCGTGCTGATCATTCTGATTAGACTGAATCGCGATCGCCGCCAGCGCCGCATAACTGGCGATTCCCTGCGGCTCACGCAAATATCCGTGTCCGGTGGAAAACCCATCATGAAACAGCTTCAGAATATCGATCTGACAGCAGGTCGTCGTCAGTGAATAAAAATCAAAATCATGGATGTGGATATCCCCCTCCCGATATGCTTTCGCATGCTCCGGGCGGAGCAGATACATCTCATTATATGCTTTCGCGCCTGCCGCTCCGATCTGCAGCATACTACCCATGGCTGTGTTACCGTCAATATTCGCATTGTCACGCTTCATATCCGACATCCGCGCATCGATATTCGTGATCTCATCGATGGTCTTCATCAAGGAGGTATTCGCCTCCCGCGCTCTGGTTCTGTTGGCACGATAGAGAATATAGGCCTTGGCCGACGCCAGAAAATCATGATTCATCAGCTGCTGCTCTACCGTATCCTGAATCAACTCGATATTCGGATTCTCACCGTTGCTGCATTTGGCCTCCAGCTCGCGCTGCACATCATTGGCGACTCTTGCCGCATCCTCCGCATTGCCCTCTCCCGTCTCCAGCAGCGAACGCAGGATCGCTTCCGCTATCTTTTTCTGATCATAGAGTACTACCCTGCCGTCTCTCTTTACTACGCTTCGTATCATCTTACCACTCCCATAATGTTCTGTATTTATGCTTCGATATATGCTCTCAGCTTCCGATAAACGCAAGCTTATAAAATCCCCATTTATACTCACTTACAACTATATATTGTGTTCTCCGCAACATATAGCCACTATATTTTGTCATATAATAGTATGCTTGTCAAGCACTCTTTCTC
>JAUNCG010000046.1 GCA_030526715.1 Eubacteriales bacterium | reverse complement strand
GTTCCTAAAAAATTAACTTTTTAGAATCTTTCAAGGTTGTATCACTATTCAATTATCAAAGATCTTATATTTGTGTTGCTGTCTCACGCGACAGCTTCTGTATAATATCATCACGCAAGACATATGTCAACACTTTTTTTAAATTTTTTTGAAAAAATTACATTTTCTTACAAAATACAGGATTAGCAGGCTGCGCTCAGATACTTCTCGATATCCGCCATTGCTTCCTCTTCATCCACACCGGATGCCTCTACTTCAATATTCTCACCGGTCTCCAGACCAAGCGTCATCATCCCCATAATGCTTTTTGCATTCACTCTTTTCTCACCGACTTCTACGTGAATCTCACTCATGTACTGGCTCGCAACCTGTACCAGAAGCGCTACCGGTCTTGCCTCAAGTCCATTAGCAATCTGAATAGTAATCGGTTTTTTAATCATATGATTTCTCCTCCTTCTTTTCCCGCAGCTCGTCTGCTATTTCGCTGAGCTTTCTTAACCGGTGGTTCACACCGGATTTTCCCATCTGCGGAGTCAGAAGCAACCCCAGTTCTTTTAGTGTTGCATCATGATTCGCCAATCTGATCTCGGCCATCTGCGCCAGCCCTTCGGATAAGCCTTCAAATCCTATCGTATCCCGGATGTAACGAATATCCTCTATCTGCTTCACAGCTGCATTCACTGTCTTATGAATGTTCGCCGTCTCACAATTCACCTTACGATTCACCGAATTGCGCATATCCTTGAGAATCCGGATATTCTCCAGCTCCATCAGCGCCGAGTGAGCTTCCATCACATTCAGCAGGTCAACGATCCTGTCTCCTTCCTTCAGATATACGACAAAGTACTTCTTGCGCTGAACCATCCGCGCTTCCAATGAAAATACCCCCAGCAGCTGCCGGATCTGTTCTGCCCGCTCCTTCGTCGTACATACAAATTCCAGATGATAAAACTTATTCGGATCGCTCAAAGAGCCGGCCACCAGAAATGCCCCTCTTAAAAACGCCCGTTTACAGCAAGTTTTCTGAATCACCAGACTGTCATCCTCCAGCACTCTCGTTACCTGCAGGATCCTGACAGCATCCTCATGTCTGCGCACCGCCACCGTATAGCTGCGTGACCTGCTGCTCCCATGATTCTGGCGTATGGAAATCTCAAGCTCTATATTAAATGTTTTTTGTAATAATGTAAAGTATTTTCTTGCGACAGAAATGTTTTCCGTCTGTATACGTAATCGATACCGATCCCGCGACGAAATCGTTACACCTCCGCACATACTGAGGATTGCCGCGATCTCTGCAATCCTGCAGTGTCTTGCCCCCGGCTTTTGTCTCGAGAGCTCATCTTTAATATCTGCAGAGAATGACATGATCCCTCCTTGATGCCCCGTCATTATGCTACACCTGACGCGTGATGTCCCGGTGTGCGATCTTTACCTTATATTCTTTCTGTTCCTTCAACATTTTATACAGTCGGTTGGCTATGGTCACCGAACGGTGCTTCCCGCCGGTACAGCCCACGGCGATCACCAGTTGATTTTTCCCTTCTGCTACATAATTCGGTATCAAAAACGTGATCATCGCATTCAATTTTTCCAAAAATTCCCCGGCCTGTGGACAATTCATCACATACTCCTGCACCTCCGGCTCGTTGCCAGTCTTGCCTCTGAGCTCCTCCACATAATAGGGATTGGGGAGAAAACGCACGTCAAATACCAGATCCGCATCGCTTGGAATCCCGTTCTTGAAGCCAAACGAGAGGATCGTGACCACCATATTTTTGAATTCACGGTTCTGTACAAAGATCTCATCCAGATTCTGGATCAGCTCCCGGATCAGCAGATTGCTGGTATCTATGATATAATTCGCCTTTTTCTTTAAAAAATCCAGCTGTATCCGTTCCTCGGCGATCCCGTCCGCGATTCGCAGATTCTGCGTCATGGGATGCACGCGCCGCGTCTCCTTGTATCGTCTGATCAGGGTAGCGTCGGACGCATCCATGAACAGAATCTCATAGGTATATCCGGCCTTTTTCATACGCTGCAGATGCTCTTCCATATCCTTTAGACCATTGCCGTTGCGGATATCGATGCCAATGGCCGCCTTCTGTATCTCGCTTCCCTGCGCATGTACCAGATCTGCGAATTTCGAAAGCAGCGGGATCGGCAGATTGTCCACACAATAATACCCCATGTCTTCCAGAATCTTCAGAACGCTGACCTTTCCTGCTCCGGACATGCCGGTTACTATCACAAATCTCATTCGCCCAACCTCTTTACTTCCGGCTCCAATGTGACTCCGAACTGTTCTCTCACGCGACGGATGACCTCCTGCATCAAGGCATCTACATCCGCTGCGGTGGCATTGCCACGATTGATCACAAAGCCGCAATGCTTCTCTGAAACCTGCGCATCTCCCACGGAGAATCCGCGAAGTCCCGCATCCATGATCAGTTTTCCGGCAAAATATCCCTCCGGACGTTTAAAGGTGCTTCCTGCGCTGGGATACTCCAGCGGCTGCTTGCTCACCCTCTGATCCCGCAGCTCATTCATCCTCTCACGGATCTGAGCGGGATCTCCGGGATGCAGACGAAGTCTGGCCTGCAGCACCACATATCCCTTTTTTGCAATGATGCTGGTGCGATATCCCAGCTCCAGCTCCTCCGCACGAAGCACGCGAAGTCTCTGGTGCTCATCCAGCACGGTCACCTCCGTGAGCACATCCTTCATCTCGCCGCCGTAAGCGCCTGCATTCATCACCACCGCACCTCCGACGGTTCCGGGAATCCCTGCCGCGAACTCATATCCCGCAAGTCCCGCTTCGAGCGCCCGTCTTGCCAGTACCGCATTCTGCGCTCCTGCCTGAGCAGTCACCACAAAATCCTCCACAGTAATCTCATTAAAGTTCTTGAACAGCTGGATGATCACGCCGCGATAGCCCCGGTCGGATACCAGCAAATTGCTTCCGTTTCCCAGAATATACCAGTCTTTTCCTGCCTCCCGGCAGGTGTGAATAACCGCTGCCACCTCCTCGCAGGTGTGAGGCGTCACAAAATAATCCGCAGGTCCTCCGATACGAAAGGTCACATGCGCACTGAGCTTCTCATCACGCAGCACGTTTTCCTTCCCGACCAGCTCACATAATTTCCCGTAAAATTCTTCTATCTCCGTCATAAAACACCCCCTGTTTTCTCAAAATATTTTTCTGCAAAGCAGCTCATCAGGAACAGCGCCGTACACAGCAGCGACAGGAATGTCCCCATCCACAGCCCCTCCGGCGTATATTCCATTGTTATCTCATAATCTCCCGGGTTCAGCTCCAATCCCGTCAGTGCCTCTCCCACGCGGAAGATCTGTACGGCTTCACCGTTCACCCGGATGCTCCAGCCTCTGTCATAGGGAATGGTCAGCAACAGAACGCCGGTCTCATCCGCATGAATCGTCCCCCGGACATGGTTTCCGTTTTGCACCACATGCTCCATCTGATTGCGCGAGAGCTTCTCATATACCCGGGCATACTCCTCATCCGTGCAGGTATATACTCGCACAGGTATAGGATTGGTCTTGCCCTCCTTGTAGGTAATGGTAATGTTCGCCTTGCTCGCCTCTCCCTCCTCCATGACGTAGCCCAGATTGAACAGATTCGTGGTGAAGTTGTTGATAGTCTTGTCGTACTGAGGGGTCTTGATGTGGACGCTCTTCACATGCTCTGTAAATTCGATGTAGGTCTGCTCTCCCGGATGCAGGCGAATAATGTAGGTCGGTCCCTCCTCCAGCGAGTAGGATTCTCTAAGCGTATAGAAAAAGTGTTCTCCCGTGGCGAGCTGCGCAAACTCCTCCTGTACCTGCATGGCCTGTTTGTCCTCGATATTCCACTGCCGGATATCCGAGGATACCATGAAGCCAAGCGAGAGGGCTCCATCATTTTTATACAGCGTCAGAGGCTCCTCGGCGTCCGCCTTTTTCATCTGATAGAGGGTATCGCCCCCGCTCTTTCCTACGATATAGCGTATGCCAAACACGTCGTTAAAGAGCTTGGTCACGCCATTGTAGCCCGTTTTGTTCGTTCTGGCCTCCATGCCGATGCTGCGGCACATATCTACCGTGGATTTCGGCATAGTGGAGGAAAACAGTACAAGACCGTTGGCTCCCATAAACATATTTTCATTGCGCATCCGCTGACTGTCAATATCTGCTCTCCAGAAGCTCTCCTGCGCATTCTCCTGTCTGGAGATCAGCTTCTGATAGGCGGTCTGCTCGTCCACGTAGGTGCTCCTGCCTACGGTTCCGTTCAGGCAGACACCGTAGATTCCGGTAACGATCATCTCCACGCTCATGACCGAGATCAAGACCGTGCGCATATATCCCACGCAGGTGCTCACAGAGCGATACAGCAGCAAAAATATCCCGTAGAATCCCAGCAGGGCTCCCGTCACAGCATAGACATACCACTCCCGTTCTCCCGTGTTGGTCCAATAGCAATATAAGACAAAGGCTGCGGGGAGCGCCCATGCCGCCAGTATTCTCCAAAGCGCCAGACTGCGCAGATGAGCCAGCGCATCAAAGCCCATGATCAGCAGCATCGCAATGTAAAGAAAGGCAAAGCGGTTCGGCAGTCCGTTCTGCGTGTGAAAGCCATGCCAGATGTAATTCAGTATATTAAAGTTCATACTGAACAGCAGGATCCCTGCCAGCATCAGCTTCGACATTCTCTCCGAGAAACGGATCTCCTTATCCAACAGATAGAGCACCAGCAGGATCATGATGATCACTCCGCAATAGATATTCACTCCAGATTGATCGTCATAGATGTTAATCGGCTCCACCAGAGCAAAATGCCCCGTCCACTGGGTCAGCCCGTCCGTATAAAACTTGATCTTGCTCGAGAACTTTCCTCCCGCTGATTCCGTATACTGTAAGGCCTTGTAGGCCGGAAGCAGAATCAACGCCGCCATACCGCCGCCGATCAGGGCAAACCACGCAAACCGCAGCCCGGAGCTGACGAATTCCCGCAGATCACATCTGCGGGCAGAGGCCCACAGCACCAGAAAATACAGGCAGGAAAACAGACAGATCATATATCCGATATAATAATTGCAATAGATTGCTCCGAACAGAGAAAGGGCAAAAAGCCTGCCGCTCTTCCCGCCCACGATGCGCTCGATCCCCCGCATGACAAACGGCAGCAACACGATACTGTCCAGCCACATCAGATTGAAATAATAGCCGATCATAAATGCGCTGAGGGAGTACATACAAGCAAAGGGAATGGGCGTGTAATCTCTTCCGCCGTTTCTGGTCGTCAGATACCACGCAAATGCCGCTCCGCTCAGACTGATCTTCAGCAGAATCAGATACGCCATAAAGTCCATGACATGTCCCATGGGAATCGCCGTCATCAGCAGATTGAAGGGACTCGCGAGATAGTACGCCATGGCGCCCCACATATTGTAGCCCAGCCCGCCTCCAAACGAGTACAGCAGGGATTCACTGTGTACCAGCTTCTCTCTGAAATCCGTGAAGAAGGGGAGATACTGGTGGAGCGAATCAATGATCAGAACTCCGTGATCTCCAAACGGAAATACCCCGTTGATGACATAAGCCGCCAGCATGGTCGCCGCGGGGATCGCAAAGGAGATCCAAATACAGCGTCGGATCACCACTCTGGCGCTGTATTCTGCCCCGGACATCTGTTCCTCTGGCAGATGTACACGGAACACAAACATCTTGCTGAATATAAAATTCAGCACGAGAATGATCACCTGTACCACCAGCTTGGCGATCATATCCTGTATGCCCCACACACTCGAGAGCAGCACTACTCCAAAGATCTCGATAAACATTGTCAGAAGACGCATACCGATAAACTGCGCGCACTCTCTGACCAGCTCTGTCACAGACGCTGTTTTGCTCTCAAAAACAAAGAGCTTATTCACCACATAGGCGAACAGGATCGCCAGACAAATGGAGATAAAATTCGCCTGTGTCACACTCATCCCGGTCAGATTCCTCAACAGCCAATAGCTGAGAAGATTGACCATAGTGGTGCAGCCTCCGAAGAAAATATATCTCAATGCCTGATTGCGAAATAGTTTTTTGATGAATTCCATGTTGCCGTCTCTCCGTTATCTACCGGACTCCGCTTCGGAAAGGGCGCGATTCAGGCAGAAGGAATAAATCAGCTTTTCCTTCACCGGCAGCCCCATCAGACGTTCCAGTGCTTTTTCATAACACTCTAATTGTACTCTATATTTTTCATACAGGGAAGAGGCTTCTTGTTTTTTCACAAAATCCGTCTTGTAATCCACCAGAACGATCTCCCCGTCCTCTATAAAAAATGCGTCAATGATCCCCTGAATCATCACCTGCTCTTCGGCGCTCCATGACTTCTGGATCTCATCCGCTGAAACCGCCAGCACAAACTGCTGTTCCCGATAAAGCTCCCCACGGCTTTGCGCCATGGCCATACGTCTTCCCAGCTCATCCTCTAAAAATCGTTCCAGCTTGGACAGGTCGATGAGATCTGCTTCCTGCTCCAACAGCTGATTTTCCCGCACAAGACGATCCAGCTGCGCCCTCAGACCGCAGTCTGCCGTATATGCGAAATCCAGACATTCCATGAATTTATGATAGATGGTACCCCGGGCGGCTCCTCTCACCTCCTGCTCCTTCTGCAGAAATTCTGGAATCATGGGAACCGGCACACTCTCCTCGTAAAGCCTGCTGCTCTCGGACAAGTCCTGTACCTGACTGCGCTTCTTCAGCTCCGATACGCTGACCTTGGCGGGGATCTCCCGATCCTTGGCGTAGGGATAGCGATACAGAAGCTGTGTCTGCAGAGTATCCCGCATATTTTCAGAGAATACGACATCCTGCGGGATGCTCCTCAGTTCTTCTTTTGTCATCCTCGCTCTCACTTGATGGGAAATCTCTCCCTTTAGAAGCGAGCGGACATCCATCACACAGAGCCTTGTACAGATATCCTCCTCATAGAGCTCTGTACGAAGAGCCGGAGAAAGCTCCATGTTCTTTAGAAGTGCAGCCGCGCATTGATTGCGCAAGATCGCCGGCATCACCCAGTCCCAGTAGCAGCTCGCCGCGCCGCGCGCAGTGAAGGACAAAAGCGGCGAAGAGCTGCGCCCTGACTGTGCCCATTTCTCCAGACGATTCGAAAGCCCTGACACGTGACCGGCAAGGATGAGCTTCTCCTTGGCTCTGGTCAGAGCCACATACAATACCCGCAGCTCCTCCCCCAGATTCTCCTGCAGCACCTGTCGCTTCATCATTTTTTTCAGCAGCGTCTGACTCTTTATGCGCAGCACCGGATCTACAGAGTCACATCCCACGCCGTAGTCCGCATGAAGGATCAGGGCGCTTCTCGTATCTGACCGGTTCAGCTGTTTCCCCATACCGCTCAGTACAACGATCGGGAACTCCAGTCCCTTACTCTTATGGATACTCATGATCCTGACAGTATTCCCGGACTCTGCGCCAAGTCCTGCCTCTCCGAAATCAACGTCATACCTGTGAAGGTTCTCAATATAGCGCACAAAGTTATACAAGCCCCGATAGCTTCCGGCTTCAAAAGCCATGGCCTTCTCCACCAGCATATCCAGATTGGCTCGCCGCTGTTCTCCTCCGGGCATGGCCGCTGCATATTCCCCGTAGCCGGTACGATCCAGAATCTCCCACAGGAGCTCATGCATCGGCAGATACACCGCCTTTTCCCGAAGCTCCTCCAGCATTTCAAAAAATCCCTTCAGCCGCTCTTCGCACCGGCATGCCTGATCAAAGGGCTGCTCCGGATGCCGGCTGCGGATCCCGGCAAGCTCCTCGCCGGATAGGCCCACGAGGGGCGAATAGAGCACAGAGGTCAGAGGGATCTCCTGTCTCGGATTGTCGATCAGCTTCAGCAGAGCCAGCATCGTCTGCACCTCCGCAGCGGAAAAATATCCGGTTCTCGATCCGGTATAGGAAGGGATCCCCATTTCCGTAAAGACCTTTGTGAAGACCTCCGCCCATCCGCTGATGGTGCGAAGAAGTATCACGATATCCCCATACCGGGCGGTGCGGTAAGCGCCGAGCTGTCGATCCCAGACGGAGTGACTGCCTACCAGCTCCCGGATGCGCTCTCCCACGGCTCTGGCCTCCAGCTCCCGCACAGTCTCCTCCACCTCCTCATCGGTATCGGTCTCCACCAGCAGGATCTCTGCCTGAGTTTCCTCCTGCGAAGCTCCTTTGGGATACTCTGCTCCCGGATAGAGCGCCGCGGCGTCGTCATAGAGAACTCCGCCCAGATCCTGCGCCATCAGCTGCCGGAACAGATAGTTGACAAGGGTCAGCACCTGCGAACGGCTGCGGAAGTTCTTATGAAGATCTATTCTGCGCTGCACACCCTCACCGACTTGAAAGCTCTGATATTTCTGCATAAACAGCTCCGGTCTGGCAAGACGGAAGCGATAAATACTCTGCTTCACATCTCCTACCATGAAGAGATTATGCTCTCCTTTTTCTGCCTTGGAGATGCTGGTAAGAATCACCTCCTGCACGTAATTACTATCCTGATACTCATCGATCATGATTTCATGGTAATACTCTGAAAGATCTTTCGCCACATTTGTCCTGATATTCTCTCCATCCCGGCGATCCACCAGAATCTTCAGGGCAAAGTGCTCCAGATCGTCAAAATCCATATAATTCTTTTTTCTTTTCTGCGCCGCGTACCTGTCCATAAATTCCGCAGTCAGCGTTAGCAGCGCGGTGATGGCAGGCGCTGTCTTTTTCATCTGCTCCTCAAAAGTCTGCATGGGCGCGTAAAAATACTCCTTCTTCAGATCATTTACGGTCTTCTTATACTGCTCCCGGAGGCTCTTTACCAGTTCGCGCTTCTCCTCTGAGACCTTTTCATCCTTTTTCGCGGCCAACCTCGCCCATGCCGGCATACCCCGGAAAGCCTCGCTGTATGCGGCATAATCCTCTGCCCCCAAGGCATTTTCGACTGCCTGCAGATCTGAAAGCACCGCCGCCTCATACATATAGGGACCGTCCTCCCCACGGCAGATGGTCAGTGTCTCCATGATCTGATCCTTCACATCCTTCAGCAGATGACCAATCTGTCCGCAGAGCTCCTTAAGCCATACCTCCCCGGAGGCATCCTCCTCCCACGTCCGGTCATAGACAAGCGCGCACCGCTGCAGCCATTCCTTCGGCCATGGATCACTCATGGAAAAATGATAGAGCTGAAGCACAAGCTCCTCCAGCTCATGGTCGTCCCGCCCCGGAGCAAAGCATTCCGCCATATGCAAAAATCCGGAATCCTTCGCGGCATATTTTTCTTCCAGAAGCGCCGCCATCACATCTCCCTGCAGCAGCTTCTGTTCTCCCTCATCCATAATGCGAAAATCAGGCTCCAGATCAATGGTATGAAAATAATTGCGTATCACATACTGGCAGAAGCTGTGTATCGTGGTCACCTGTGCATTCTGCAAAAGTGAGGTCTGCCTCTGCAGATGCTCCTCCAGTGCCTCCGGTAGTTCCTGCTGCAGCTTTTCTTCCAGCGCCTCCCGGATACGTTCCTTCATCTCTCCCGCCGCGGCGTTGGTAAAGGTCACGATCAGAAGACGATCGATATCTACCGGATGCTCGATATCCGTCAGCATGGTGAGAATGCGCTCTACCAGTACTGCGGTCTTACCGGAGCCTGCCGCGGCAGAAACCAGAATATCACAGTCCCTCAGGTCAATGACCTCACGCTGTTCCTTCGTCCATTCCATCCCCATGGGACTCCTCCTCTCCCTGCCCGGCGATCCTTCTCCACAGCTCCTCCTGCGGATATTCCTTCAGCCGGTGTACTCCTGTTCCCGGAATTCTGCGATCCAGACGGCAGATCGACCGATAAATACAATAATCGCATCCGGTGCGTCCGCCCCGCTCGTATGGTATCGGCGCAATCTCCCCCTCCATGATCCTGCGTCCCGTCTCCGTCATTTTCCGGTGTACAAAGGACGTTAGCTGATGAAACTGCTCTGTCGTAACGGCGCCTGAGCCTCTCTTCGAGGGTGTACCGTCTTTATTCAGAGAGAGCGGAATCACATCTGAGGTTTTTTGCAGCTGCGTATCCATCTCCCGGAAAATCTCCGGTCGGTCGTTCACCAGACCGTTTGGACGCAGTTCACGTAATAGCAGCTCTTCCTGCGCTTCCGTATCCTCTGCCTCCTCCAGCAGAGGATCCTGCATATGATAATAAAAAATCCCCGCCGGAACGACCTCCTTATCTTTGTGGATCCGCTTTTCCAGCTCCATAGCCGCGTCCAGATATACGATCAGCTGCAGCTGCAGTCCGTGATACAACGCCGTCAGGTCAAATCTGGCGTTTCCGGATTTATAATCTATTACCTTCACCAGCACACGATCCTCGGATTCATGCACATCGATCCGGTCGATCCTTCCGTGAAGCTTCATCTTCTCCTCTGATGACAGGCTGAGATTGACCGCAGAGAGATCCTCTACCTGAGAAAATGCGATCTCAAAGCCCGACGGTCGGAAGTTCCCGGCCTGTATCTGTCGCTGCAGAGCCCACGCCGTCCTTTGCAGGATCCTGCGCATACGTCCAAGCGCCGCCTCATTTCTGGCGCTGCCATGCAAAAGCTCTCCCGCCTGCTCCTGCGCAGTCTGTTCCAGACACTCGTTCACGAGACGCTCACGCTCTGTATGGGGCAGACTTTTCCAGTCATAGGGACTCTCGCTGACCTTTTGCGCAAAGCTTTCCAGCGCCCCGTGAAAGATATTCCCCATATCCGCCGGACGAAACTGGTATTCCTCCCGTTCCCCGATGCGAAGACCGTACTGCAAGAAATGAGCGAACGCACAGGCAGAAAACCGTTCCAGACGGCTGACGCTTCCACGAAGGGTACTGCCGTACAGCTCTCTTGCCGCCTTTTGACCGATTCCTCTCTCGTCAAAGGTCATAAACGCGGCATCTGTCAGCTTCTCCACCGCAGACTGATATTCCGGCGATTGCAGATACCAGCGATAGAGCTCCAGCCATTCCGGGGATACTCCCTGTTCGTTCAGGCTGCGAAGCCCTCCGGTGATATAGGTCAGGCCGTTCGCACCCGTCATCACCCGTTCCGTCAGATGCTCTGTCTGCTCTTCATCCCGCACCTCCAGCTCCGGAAATATTCTCTGCACTGTCCGCATCACATAGGAGGGACGCATCTGTGTCCCATCACACATGGCCTTGCAGCAGGAGAGGTATAGTCTTTGCGAAGGCTTTGTCAGGTTCATATACAGGTAAAACTTCTGGATGTAGCTGTCCTCCCGCACCGTTGGCGCGAGTGTCACGGTGGAGGTATCCAGAAATTCGCGTTCCATATCGTTGAGCAGTCCGCCGCTGTTTCCCAGACGGGGAACCCAACCATCGTTCAATCCCAATACAAAAAGAGCGCTGACATGCTGCAGTCTGGTTCTTTCCAGATCTCCCACCTGTACACAATCCAGTGTGGGCGGAATGATACCGATCTTCAGCTCCTCAAGTCCCGCTTCCATCAATTCACTGTATTCCTTCAGATCCAGCGTTTCCTCTCCGAGAAGCTCCACGATTTTATCGAAAAGTCCCAGAACCATGCCGTAGACCTGCGCGTACTCACGGCTTAATGCCTCCTCTCCCGCCGCCCGGAAGCGCTCCTCATACTGCGCCAGCGCATTCTGTACCTGATAGCGGCAAAGCAGCCCATAGAGCGCCTCCGTCTTTTGGCGGGCTGTGGTCCTTACGGAGCGAAGAATCTTCACCGGATCCAGCACACTCTGCGTCCACTGCTGTCGAAGCTCTTCACAGCGCAGGAGCTCTTCTTCTGTCAGAGAAGCTGTCCCGCGGTCGAATGGCTTCTTCCATCCGGACGCTCCTCTCACACCGTGAGCCAATACATAGTTTTCCAGTATATCCACATCTTGGCGTGCCATATCACAGAGCCCCGTGCGCAGACAGCGAAATACGGAGGAACGGCTATAGTCCTGTTCCGCCATTTCCAGAAGCGCCCGAAGCAGCTCCACCATGGGGTTCGTAAAGACATTTCTCGTGTGATCCATAAAAAACGGAATCTCATACTGCGCGAATACTCTGGGAATATGATCCGCATAAGACGCAATATCTCCCACGATCACCGCAATCTCCTGATAACGATGCCCCTGCTGTATGAAACGGCGTATGCTGCGGGCGGCAAAATGCGCCTCCTCTACGGGATTCCCGGAAATATGCAGCGAGATATGCCCTCCTTCCTCCGGAAGCCGCGGCATCCTCAAGCCGTGACCGCCCCGAAAGATCTGTTTCTCCAGCTGCGCAAGCATCGGACTGTCCGTAAATCTCGGAAATCCTTCCCTGCCAAGACAGATGGGAGAGAGGAGCTCGCAATCCACCTCGCGCGCCATCTGCGTCAGACTGTGTATCATCTTTTTGCTGAGGTAAAACAGCTCATGGGGACCCCGGATCCTCGAAAAATCCGCAGACGCATCCATGGTGACCGTCACGGTCACCTCCTTCGCCAGTCCCAGCAGCCTGCGAAGAAGCTTTTGCTGAATCGGTGTGAAGCCGGTAAAACCATCCAGCGCGATCACCGCACCCTTTAGGATCTGCGACTGATCCGCCACCTGACAGAGCGCATCAAGGGTCTCCTCCGCCGTAATATATTTTCCTTCCTGCTCTCTTCGAAAGGCCTCGTACAGAATACTGATATCCTGCAATTTGTAATAAAGCTGGGGCCTGCCCTCGGCAGTCTCCAGCAATTCTTCCATCTTCTCCCGGTCAATATCGTACTGTGTCAGCTCGGAAATCATAGATTTCACCTGCAGGAGATAGCCTCTCTTTTTAAGATTCCCCTTCAGCACCTTCAAATGATCCTGCTCTTTAGTAGCTGCTCTGCGCAGCAGCAGGGTCTTCCCGGTCTCCTCCAGCACCACGCGGCGGTCGGCGCCCACCTCCTCAAAGATGCGGTGAGCCAATCTCTGAAAGCTTAGGATATCGATATTCCAGATACCGTGCTTCGGATGCAGACGCACAAGCTCCCGTTGTGTCTGCATAGTAAACTGCTCCGGTACAATCACCAGAAAACGTGTTTCTGGTGACTGCATCGAAGCATGAATTATGTTCTGATATAATTTACAGGATTTTCCGCTCCCGGAGCCTCCTATGATAAACTGTAAGGACATTCTTTTCCCTCTGGTTCTTTCTTCCTCTACTGAAGCTGCGCAAGGCGTTCCTTCACCTGATTCATCATATCTGTATATTTTGCAAGCTTTGCCTTCTCTTCATCGATCTTCGCTGCTGGAGCCTTGCTCACAAATTTTTCATTATTCAGCATGCCGTTGACACGAGCCAGCTCCTTCGTCAGACGCTCTTCCTCCTTCTGCAGACGCTGGATCTCCTTTTCGATATCTACCAGCTCCGCAAACGGCATATAGATGACTGCCTCATGGATCACCGCAGACACGGCATCGCTCTCAATACCGCTCTTATCTGCCTGTACCAGCACCTCGCTGGCATAGCCTAAGGATGCAAAGAACAGCTTACCTGCCTCAAAGATACCGCGGATCTCCGCTTTCTCGGAAACCACATAGACCTTTGCCTTCTTACTTGGCGGAACATTCATACCCGTGCGGACATTGCGGATCTCGCGCACTGCCGCCTTGATCGTCTCAACCGCCTGCTCCTGCGCCTCAAAATTCCACGCTTCCGTCCATACCGGCCACTCAGAGATCATGATGGTCTCCTCCTGCGGATTCAGAGTGCAGAAGATCTCCTCGGTAATGAACGGCATATACGGGTGCAGCAGCTTCAGAGCGTTGCCCAGTACGGTCTTCAAAGTCCACAGCGCTGCGCCCTTAGTCGTATCCTCATCGCTGTACAGACGCGGTTTTACCATCTCGATATACCAGTCGCAGAACTCCTCCCAGACAAAATCATAGACCTTCTGTACGGCGATACCGAGTTCAAACTTCTCCATATTCTCCGTCACATCTTTTGCAAGGGTATTGACCTTGGAGAGGATCCACTGATCTGCCTGCGTCATCTGCTCCTTCGGCATCTCTGTCGGAACCTCTGCCTTCTCCAGATTCATCATGATGAAACGGGAAGCATTCCAGATCTTGTTCGCAAAGTTGCGGCTTGCCTCCACACGCTCCCAGTAGAAACGCATATCATTACCCGGCGCATTACCGGTCATCAGCGTCAGACGCAGAGCGTCGGCGCCGTATTTGTCAATAACCTCCAGCGGATCGATGCCGTTGCCGAGGGATTTACTCATCTTGCGTCCCTGAGAATCACGCACCAGACCATGGATCAGCACATGATGGAACGGTGTCTTTCCAGTTTGCTCAAGGCCGGAGAATACCATACGGATGACCCAGAAGAAGATGATATCATATCCGGTCACCAGCACATCTGTCGGGTAGAAATATTCCATTTCCGGAGTCTTTTGGGGCCATCCCAGTGTGGAGAACGGCCACAGTGCAGAGGAGAACCATGTATCGAGCGTGTCCTCGTCCTGCTTCAGATGCGTACCTCCGCACTTCGGGCATGTTTCCGGTGCGCCGCCGCGCTGTACTACGACTTCCCCGCATTCCTCGCAGTAATAAGCCGGAATACGATGTCCCCACCAGAGCTGACGGGAAATGCACCAGTCGCGGATATTCTCCAGCCAGTGCAGATAGGTCTTATCAAAGCGCTCCGGAACAAAGGTCAGCTCGCCCTTCTCCAGCGTCTCAATGGCAGCCTTTGCCATCTCGTCCATCTTTACAAACCACTGCTGCTTGATCATCGGCTCTACGGTCGTCTTGCAGCGATCGTGCGTGCCGACGCTGTGTGAATGCGGAACTACCTTCACGAGGAGTCCGAGATCATCCAGATCCTTCACCATGGCCTTTCTCGCCTCATAGCGATCCATGCCCGCATACTTGCCGCCAAGCTCATTGATCGTTGCGTCGTCGTTCATGATGCAGATCTCCTCCAGATTATGACGCTTACCCACCTCAAAGTCGTTCGGGTCATGAGCCGGAGTGATCTTCACACATCCCGTTCCGAACTCTTTATCTACATATGCATCCGCGATCACCGGGATCTGTCTGCCTGTCAGCGGCAGCTCCAGCATCTTGCCGATGAGCTCCTGATAGCGCTCATCCTCCGGATTCACTGCCACTGCAGTATCACCGAGCAGCGTCTCCGGACGGGTGGTGGCGATCTCTACAAACTTGCCCGGCTCACCTACGACCGGATAGTTGATATGCCAGAAATGACCGTCCTGATCCTCATGCTCTACCTCCGCATCGGAAATAGAGGTCTGGCAGACCGGACACCAGTTGATGATACGGCTGCCCTTGTAGATCCATCCCTTTTCATACAGACGGACAAATACCTCCTCCACGGCCTTGGAGCATCCCTCATCCATGGTAAAGCGCTCACGCTCCCAGTCTGCGGAAGCGCCCAGCTTCTTCAGCTGATTCAGGATACGACTGCCGTACTCTTCCTTCCATGCCCATGCATGCTTCAGGAACTCCTCACGACCGATCTCATTCTTATCGATCCCCTGTTCTTTTAATCTGTTGATCACCTTTACCTCCGTAGCGATCGCCGCATGGTCTGTACCCGGCTGCCACAGAGCTTCATATCCCTGCATACGCTTAAAACGGATCAGAATATCCTGCATGGTCTCATCCAGAGCATGTCCCATATGCAGCTGACCGGTCACATTTGGCGGCGGCATAACGATGGTAAACGGCTTCTTGTCCGGATTTACCTTTGCATGGAAATATCCGTTCTCTTCCCATTTCTGATACAATCTATCCTCCAACCCCTTCGGATCGTAGGTCTTAGCGAGTTCCTTACTCATGCTTATTCCTCCTGACTTACAATATTAATTTAAAAAAACTTTGCCCAGTAGCCCTGCACAAAAATCACCATCACGATCAGCGGAAGGATATAGGTGATATACGCCCGTGTCCACCGCGGGAACTTCATTCCCGCGCCTTCATTCGCTTCCTTCATGAACTTCTCATATCCCCATCCATACCGTGAGGTACAGAAGGTCAGATATACCAAGCTTCCCAGCGGAAGCAGATTGTTGCTGACAATGAAGTCCTCCAGATCCAGTACTCCGCTGCCCGGTCCCAGCGGCTGAAATCCACTCCAGACATTAAACCCGAGAATGCAGGGCATCGAAAGGACGATGATGGCGATCAGATTCAGCACAACCGCCTTTTTTCTGCTGCATCCCGTCAGATCCATGGCAAAGGAAATGATATTCTCAAATACCGCAATCACCGTGGAGAATGCCGCAAAGGACATAAACAGGAAGAATGCGGTTCCCCAGATGCGACCTCCGGACATTGCATTAAATACGTTCGGCAGTGTGATAAAAATCAGACTGGGACCGCTGTCCGCCTGTACACCGTAGGCAAAGCATGCAGGGAAAATGATCAGTCCCGCCATCAGAGCCACAAAGGTATCCAGTACACCGATACTCACGGCCTCTCCCATCAGGGAACGATCCTTGCCGATATAGCTGCCGAAGATCGCCAGCGAACCAATCCCCAGACTCAGAGTGAAAAATGCCTGCCCCATAGCCGCAAAAATCACCTCTCCAAGCCCCGCCTCCACAAGTCTGCCGAAATCAGGCTTCAGGTAGAACTCCAGTCCTTCTTTGCCGCCTTTCAGGAAGAGGGAATTCACTGCCAAAGCAAGCATCAAAAACAGTAGACACAGCATCATTATCTTGGTAACACGCTCTACGCCGTTTTGCAATCCGCCGGCACATACGATAAAGCTCAGCATTACCACCAATATCATAAATGCAGCCATAAGCATCGGCTGTCCCAGCATTCCCGTGAACTCAGCGCCGACGCCATCCGCGTCCAGTCCGACAAATGCACCGCCTGCCATCTTGACACAGTACAGTAGCATCCATCCCGCAATCGTGGTATAGAACATCATCAGCAGATAATTGCCCGCCACGGCTCCCCATTTATAAATGTGCCACCGCGTCCCCTGCGGTTCCAGCACATCGAAGGACAGCGCCGCGCTCTTCTGGCTCGCCCGCCCTACCGCGAACTCCGTTATCATAATCGGCAATCCCAGAATCACCAGAAAAAACAGATACACCAGTACAAACGCCGCACCGCCGTATTTTCCGGTGATATACGGGAAACGCCATACGTTACCGATACCGATGGCACATCCTGCAGAGATCAGGATAAATCCCAATCTTGAGGAAAACTTTTCTCTCTCCATAGCTCCTCTCTCCTTTTCGTT
>JAUNCG010000045.1 GCA_030526715.1 Eubacteriales bacterium | reverse complement strand
AAAATAAGAGCTTGACATATATGCAAATCATGTTTCATAATGTACATCAGTGTGGTACAGCGTAAAAGCATGCTGTCCCGTCATAGGAGGAAAAAAGATGAGCAAGATTCAAATGAAGACACCGATCGTGGAGATGGATGGAGATGAGATGACTCGGATCCTCTGGCAGATGATCAAGGATGAGCTTTTGACGCCGTACATAGATCTGAAGACAGAGTATTATGACCTTGGTCTGAAGCATCGCGATGAGACGAATGACCGTGTGACTGTGGAGAGCGCGGAAGCTACGAAGAAATACGGTGTGGCGGTAAAGTGTGCGACGATCACGCCGAACGCTGCGCGTGTAAAGGAGTATGAACTGAAAGAAATGTGGAAGAGCCCGAACGGAACGATTCGTGCCATTCTTGATGGAACTGTTTTCCGTGCGCCGATTGTAGTGAAGGGAATTGAGCCCAATGTGCGCAGCTGGAAGAAGCCGATCACGATTGCCAGACATGCCTACGGTGATGTTTACAAGTCCGTGGAGATGAAGGTAGACGGTCCGGGTCTGGCCGAGCTGGTATTTACCGCTGCGGATGGAAGCGTTTCCCGTGAAACAATCCATGAGTTTCAAGGCCCCGGCGTTTTACAGGGGATGCATAACCTGAACAGCTCCATCGAGAGCTATGCAAGAAGCTGCTTTAATTATGCGATGGATACGAAGCAGGATCTCTGGTTCGCGACCAAGGATACGATTTCCAAGAAGTATGATCACACCTTTAAGGATATCATGCAGGAGATTTTTGATACGGAATATAAGGAAAAATTTGAAAAATCCGGAATCACCTTTTTTTATACGCTGATCGATGATGCGGTGGCTCGTGTTATGAAGTCAGAGGGCGGATATATCTGGGCCTGCAAAAACTATGACGGTGATGTGATGAGTGATATGGTATCCTCTGCCTTTGGCTCACTGGCCATGATGACTTCGGTTCTGGTATCTCCGGACGGCTGCTATGAATACGAGGCGGCTCATGGAACTGTACAGCGCCATTACTATAAGCATCTGGCAGGAGAAGAGACCTCCACCAATTCGGTAGCCACCATCTTTGCATGGAGCGGAGCGTTGAGAAAGCGCGGAGAGCTGGATGCGCTTCCGGAGCTTGTGGAGTTTGCAGACAGACTTGAGAAAGCAACGATTCGAACGATCGAAGACGGAAAAATGACGAAGGATCTGGCAATGATCACGACGCTGGAAAATGTGACAGTACTCAATAGTGCTGATTTCATCAAGGCGATACGGGAATATTTATAGACTTCTTGGATTTGAAAATTTTCAAATCTCAAATAAAAATATTGTGATACGCGAGCCGGCAGCATTGCACTGTAAACACGTTGATTCATGACAATAGAGGATAGCTCTTTTGTCATGAATCAACACGTATCTGCGATGTAATGATGGATGCGTGCGTATCACAATATTTTTGCGTTTAATATTCATAAGAGCAAAGAATTTGAAAACCTATACCATTTCCATGCATTGATTTATCTAATCACTCCGCCAATTCCTCCCAGCGTTCATACAATTCCGTCAGCTTTTCCGAAATCTCAAACTTCTCATGATTCAGCTCCATACACTTCGCGACATCCGTATAGATTTCTTCTTTCGCAAGAAGCTCATCAATCTTGCTGTCCCGTTCTTCCAGACGCGCGATCTCATCCTCCGTGCGCTTGAGATCATTTTTACGCTTGCGCTCCAGCGCCTGCTGTTCCTTTCGCTGCTGCCAGCTGAGCTTATTATCCGCATTTTCCGGCAAAGCAGAAGAGGCGGCGGTACCTCCGAATAGTCCGCTTCCGGTCATGGCTGCGGCCTGAGGGGCATAGTTATCCGTCAATTCCTCACGCTTTTCCAGATAATAATCGTAATTACCGATATAATTTACCAATGTCTGACCGGTCAGATCCAGAATGCGGGTGGCCGTCTGATTGATGAAATAACGGTCGTGGGAGACATAGAGCACCGTGCCGGTATAATCGTTGATGGCGCTCTCCAGAATCTCCTTAGATACGATATCCAGATGGTTCGTCGGCTCGTCCAGAATCAGGAAGTTTGCCTCGGAGAGCATCAGCTTTGCCAGAGAAACGCGTCCCCGCTCGCCGCCGCTCAGATCCTTTATCCTCTTGAACACATCATCTCCCGTAAAGAGAAATGCGGCAAGGGTATTGCGGATCTGGGTGTTGGATAGGGTAGGATAATCATCAGAGATCTCCTCAAACAATGTCTTTTCCATATGCAATACATGATGCTCCTGATCGTAGTAGCCGATTTGTACCTTGCTGCCAAGAGTGAAAGCTCCCGCATCGGCTTCGATCACCTCGTTTAAGATCTTCAAAAGAGTAGTTTTTCCGGTACCGTTATTGCCGATGATCGCGACTTTTTCTCCTCGCTTGATCTCAAAATTCAAATTAGAAAACAGCTGCAGCGAGCCGAAGGATTTCGAAAGCCCTTCCACCTTCAGGACATCATTTCCACTTAGGATACGGGGCTCCAGATGAAGATGGATCTCGCTGTCGATCTCGGAGGGCTTGTCCAGCCGTTCGATCTTATCCAGCATTTTCTCACGGCTCTCGGCACGTTTGATGCTTTTCTCGCGATTAAAGGATTTCAGCTTTGCGATCACCTGCTCCTGATGCTTGATTTCCTGCTGCTGATTGAGATAGGCCTTCTGAGCCGCCTCACGGAGCATTGCTTTTTTCTGCGCATACTGGGAATAATTCCCCTGAAATACCATGGCGCGGCCGCCGTCAAGCTCGATCACCTTCGTGACCACCTTATTCAGAAAATATCGGTCATGCGCAACAATGACCACAGCGCCCTGATAATTCAGCAGGTAGGATTCCAGCCATGCGATCGAATTCATATCCAGATGGTTCGTCGGCTCGTCCAGAAGGATAATATCCGGTCTGGAGAGCAGAAGCTTACCCAGCGCCACGCGGGTCTTCTGACCGCCGGAGAGCGTATCGATGGGCTTGGAAAATTCCTCCTCCGTGAATCCCAGACCTTTGAGTACGCCGACGATCTCACTTTGGTAGGCGTAGCCGTTCTTACGGTCAAATTCCGTACTGAGACGATTGTAAGTCTCCAGCACAGTTGTCAGAGCGTCCCCCTCCAGATGCTTCATCTCGAGCTCCAAGGCACGAATGCGCTCCTCCATACGGATGACATCCTCCTTCACGGTCAGAAGCTCCTCGTAAATAGAATTACCACTCGAAACAGCCTCGTGCTGAGCCAGATAGCCGATCGTAGCGTCCTTGGCGAACACGACCTCACCGCTGTCCGCACTCATTTTCTGCATGATGATCTTGAGAAGTGTGGATTTGCCGGCGCCGTTGATACCGACAATGGCTGCTTTCTCGCGCTCTTCTATGTGAAAAGAGACATCCTTTAAGATGTCGTCTGTCCCGAAGGACTTGTGAATATGACTGCATGATAAAATCATAAAATAACCTCATTTCAAATCGTATACAACAGAACGCCTCACGAACGTTCTATTACTATAAATCATAGTAGTTGATTTTCAGACTTTACATAAGTAGCCTGAAGTCTGTAACATTTTAGCATAAAGAAATACAAAATTCACTAGATTTTTTGCGAAAAATGAAGTAAAATGTTCTCTATTGAGCCGTACTAAGATGAAGGAGGATACTTAGATGAAAAAAGTGGTGAAATTTGGCGGAAGTTCATTGGCCAGTGCGGAGCAATTTCAGAAAGTCGGAAGTATTATTCATGCGGAGGAAGCGTTCCGCAGATATGTGATCCCATCCGCACCGGGAAAGCGCTTTGGCGGAGATACCAAGGTGACGGATCTGCTCTATGACTGCTATGAGACTGCAGTGAAGGGTACGGATTTTGATAAGAAGCTACAGGTGATCAAGGAACGCTATCAGGAGATCATCAACGGACTGCAGCTGGATCTTTCTCTGGATGATGAATTCGATAAGATTCGCGAGCTGTTCGCACAGGGAGCCGGAAGCAATTATGCCGCATCCCGCGGAGAATACCTGAATGGTATTATTATGGCAGAATATCTGGGGTATGAGTTTATCGATGCCGCAGAGGTGATCTTTTTTACGGAAAACGGCGAGTTTGATGCCGAGAAGACGAATCGGATGCTCTCGACCCGTCTGGAGAAATATGATCATGCGGTGATTCCGGGATTCTACGGATCGCTTCCGGGAGGAGCCATCAAGACCTTTTCCAGAGGCGGCTCCGATATTACAGGTTCTATCGTGGCGCGTGCCGTGAAGGCAGATCTCTATGAAAACTGGACGGACGTATCCGGATGTCTTGTGACAGACCCGAGGATCGTGAAGGATCCGGTACCCATCGAGGTGATCACTTACCGTGAGCTCCGTGAGCTTGCATACATGGGAGCTTCCGTACTTCATGACGAGGCTATTTTCCCTGTCCGCAGAGAGGGGATTCCCATCAATATCCGCAACACCAACGATCCGTCCGCACCGGGCACCATGATCGTGGAGAGCACCTGTAAAAAGTCGGATTACACCATCACAGGTATTGCGGGAAAGAAGGGCTTTGCAGCTATTAATATCGAGAAGGACCGTATGAACTCCGAGGTCGGATTCGGACGTAAGGTGCTGTCGGTATTTGAAGAAAACGGCATTTCCTTCGAGCACATCCCATCAGGCATCGATACCATGAGTATCTTCGTACATCAGTCGGAGTTTGAGGAGAAGGAGCAGAAGGTGCTGGCCGGTATTCGACGGGTCGTAGATCCGGACTATCTGGATATGGATTCCGATCTGGCGCTTATCGCAGTAGTCGGACGCGGTATGCGTTCCATGCGCGGAACAGCAGGACGAATTTTTGCCGCACTTGCGCATGCGAACATCAATATTCGTATGATCGATCAGGGCTCCAGCGAATTAAATATCATCATCGGTGTATCTAACAGTGACTTTGAAGCGGCCATCCGTGCCATTTACGATATTTTTGTGAAGGTTCGTCTGTAGGTGAAACAAGGCTTCTGCTGATTGACAAAAATTCGACAATGTATTATACTGATTTCATATAAGCTTGCGCGGATTGCAGAGAATATTTTGTTTAGGAGGCTTGGTTCGGTGGAGACGAGAGAGATTTCAAAAGCTGTGGTGAAGCGGCTTCCGAGGTATTATCGTTATCTCGGAGAATTGCTGGGTGAAGGTGTTGAGCGTATATCATCCAATGATCTCAGCGAGCGTATGCAGGTGACGGCGTCACAGATCCGTCAGGATTTGAACAATTTCGGTGGCTTTGGTCAGCAGGGCTACGGATATAATGTGAAATATCTGTATACAGAGATCGGAAAGATCCTCGGACTGGACAAGACATATCATATGATCATCATTGGCGCAGGTCATCTGGGACAGGCGCTTGCCAATTATGTGAAGTTTGAGAAGAGAGGCTTTCGCATTATCGGTATTTTTGATAACAATCCGGAGATCCGGGGGCATCTGGTGCGAGGCATAGAGATCCGCATGATGGAGGATCTGGATGCTTTCCTCAAGGAGAATAAGATTGATATTGCCACGTTGACTCTGCCGAAGGCAGCGGCGGAGGAGATTGCGCTCCGTCTGGTGAACGGCGGGGTGAAGGCCATCTGGAATTTTGCTCATACAGATCTGCATCTTCCGGGCGATGTTATGGTTGAGAATGTCCATCTGTCTGAGAGCCTAATGCAGCTATCCTACAACATTACCAGAAGAGATCTGGACAAATAAGTATTTCACGATAAGGACCGTTGCAGGAAATGATGCAAGGATGCATCATCCTGTGATGGTTTTTGTCTTATAGAACCATAGAGAGGTCAGGAGGGGTGAAAGAACATGACCGTCAGCTATGATATAGAGGATCTATACCAAAAGCTTCCTAAGCGCAGAGAAGACTCGCATAAGGGGACTTATGGCAAGGTGCTGGTGATCGCGGGAAGCCGTAACATGTGTGGAGCGGCCTATCTGAGTGCAAAGGCTGCCTATCGGACAGGCGCCGGGCTGGTCTATATTTACACGGAGGAGTGCAACAGGGTGATTCTCCAACAGCTTCTGCCGGAGGCGGTGCTGTATACCTATGAGGAGGATACGTGGGAACCGGAAGCCATGCTGCGGCTGCTTGCAGATAAGGATGCGGTGATCATAGGTCCCGGCTTTGGACGCTCGCTGCTGAAGAAACGGATGCTGGAGATCGTGCTGGAGTATCCGCAGACTGCAAGAATTTTGGATGCGGATGCTCTGAATCTTCTGGCAGAGACGCCCAAGCTATGGGAGCAAAAAAAGGGAGAGCTGATCATTACGCCTCATCTAAAAGAGATGGAACGTATCTCAGAAAGCTCCGTGAAGGAGATCGCGGCAGATATGGAAAAAAGCGCCAAAGAGTTTTCCGGAAAATATCAGGTCATTACGGTGCTAAAGAACGCGCGCACCATTGTATCTGACGGGAAGAATTGTTATCGGAATACCTCCGGAAACCATGGAATGGCGACAGGCGGGAGCGGAGACGTGCTTAGCGGAGTGATCGGCGCTCTTCTGGCGCAGGGCATGACGCTGTTTGAGGCGGCCAAGCTGGGCGTTTATATTCACGGACTGGCAGGAGATGCGGCGCGGGATGCAAGAGGTGCGTATTCTGTGATGGCAAGTGATATTGTGGATTATATTTTAAGAGGGATATCATAGAGAGTGGAGGGATACCGATGAATGCGTCAATGAGAGTATATGCAAAGATTGATCTGGATGCGGTGGAGTCGAACTTTGCAGCAATGCGTGCAAATATAAAAGAAGCTACGAAAATGATCGCGGTGATCAAGGCGGATGGCTATGGCCACGGAGCGGTGCCTATTGCAAGGGTGGTGGAGCATTATGATTATCTATGGGGATTTGCTGTGGCGATGCCGCAGGAGGCCCGGGAGCTTCGTGAGGCAGGCATACGCAAGCCGATTCTGATTCTGGGCTATACCTTTCGCGAGGATTATGAGGAGCTGATCCGCAATGATGTCCGTCCGGTGGTGTTCACCTATGAAATGGCAAAGGAGCTGTCGGATGCAGCTGTGAAGCTGGGAAAGGATGCTTGGATCCATATCGGACTGGATACGGGAATGACGAGGATCGGCTTTGCCGATACACAGGAGAGTATCCGGGAAATCCAAAAGATCCGCAAGCTGCCGGGCGTACAGATCGAGGGAATGTTCACGCATTTTGCCAGAGCGGATGAGACAGATAAGCAGCATGCGTATAAGCAGTTGGACAGATACCTGAGGTTTCGCGACGCGTTGAAGGATGTCGGTATAGAAATTCCTGTTTGTCACTGCTCAAACAGCGCCGGGATCATTGAGCTGCCGGAAGCGAATCTTGATATCGTGCGTGCCGGGATCACGGTCTATGGGATCTATCCCTCTTCGGAAGTAAAAAAGGATATCGTCCGTCTTCAGCCGGTCATGGAGCTGAAGAGTCGTGTCAGCTATGTGAAGGAGGTTCCTGCGGGAGTACAGATCAGCTATGGCGGCACCTTTACGACGCAGCGCACGACCATCGTGGCAACGATTCCGGTGGGATATGCGGACGGTTATCCGAGAAGCCTTTCGAACAGGGGCTGGGTGCTGATACATGGACAGAAGGCTCCCATTTTAGGAAGGGTCTGTATGGATCAGTTTATGGTGGATGTGACGGATATTCCCAATGTCAGGGTGCGGGATGAAGTGACTCTGATCGGACGTGATGGGGAGGCGTTTCTGTCTATCGACACGCTGGGAGATCTCAGCGGCCGTTTTTCCTATGAATTTGCGTGTG
The DNA here is from genome assembly GCA_030526715.1 of Eubacteriales bacterium. GTDB lineage: Bacteria > Bacillota > Clostridia > Lachnospirales > Lachnospiraceae > Marvinbryantia. The sequence goes on along the minus strand of JAUNCG010000045.1, from coordinate 9,610 downwards.
ATATCAATAAGCGTGTTCCGAGGCTCTATTTGCATCAGGGAACAGAATTTATCTATTGACCGTAACCTTTTTCAAAAAATATCGTATGGTAAATTACAGCGTTCCATTTTTTTGTATATCTGTATGATCAAATGGAAATACTCAGACCAGAATATGGTGAACGGAGTGAGAACGTATGATTATCAGAAGAGGCGATATTTTTTATGCAGATCTGAGGCCGGTGGTAGGCTCGGAGCAGGGCGGGATCCGTCCGGTGCTGGTGATTCAAAATGATGTCGGCAACCGGCACAGCCCCACGGTGATCGTGGCTGCCATCACATCCAGAATGAATAAGGCGAAGCTGCCGACGCATGTGGAGATTCAGGCCTCGCAGTCAGAGCTGGTGAAGAATTCGGTGATATTGCTGGAACAGCTGCGCACCATCGATAAAACGCGTCTTAGGGAGCGTGTGTGCCGTCTGGATCCTGTGTTACTGCATCGTGTAGACCGGGCATTGCTGGTAAGTCTGGAATTGGATACATACCCGGCTTGACGAAAATCATGATAAATGTTATATTCAAGTGAACTGCTTCAGGATGTAATATATCGCTGAGGAGATCATAGAAAAGAAAGAGTACAAAAAGCTGCCATCGAGAGTGAGTGGGCGGCTGCGGAAGAATAAGAGGAGAGAGTGAAATGTCAGGACATTCAAAGTTTGCAAATATTAAGCACAAAAAAGAAAAGAACGATGCTGCCAAGGGGAAGATCTTTACCATCATCGGCCGTGAGATCGCTGTTGCCGTAAAAGAGGGCGGCGCAGATCCGGCAAATAACAGCAGACTGCGTGATGTGATTGCGAAGGCAAAAGCAAACAATATGCCGAACGACACCATTGACCGCGGTATCAAGAAGGCAGCGGGAGACGCCAACTCTGTAAATTATGAATTTGTTTCTTACGAAGGATACGGACCGGGTGGAATCGCTATTATCGTAGACGCGCTGACGGATAATAAGAACCGTACTGCCGCAAATGTCAGAAGCGCCTTCACCAAGGGCAGCGGAAGCATCGGTACACCGGGATGTGTCTCCTACAGCTTCGATAAGAAGGGACAGATCATCATTGACAAGGAAGAGTGCGAGATGGAATCTGACGATCTTATGATGATCGCGCTGGATGCAGGCGCAGAGGATTTCAATGATGAGGATGACAGCTATGAGATCATTACAGATCCGGATGAGTTCAGCATGGTACGTGAGGCACTGGAGAAGGAGGGGATCCCTATGGCTTCTGCAGAGGTGACCATGATCCCTCAGAATTATGTCTCCGTGACGGATGAGACCGTACTGAAGAATCTGCAGAGAACACTGGATCTTCTGGACGACGATGATGATGTGCAGAACGTATACACCAATCTGGAGGAATAATCATTATGGCAAATACATATCTGACTGCTTTGCATGGGATGCCGAAGCTTCTGTTTTGCGTAGAGGATCCGCTGGCATCTTTTAAGAAAAAGCTCTATGCTGACGGATTCCAAAAGTATTACGAAAGTAATCTGCCTACCTATGAGGCGCTGGAGACCGGATACAATAATGCTGTTGATAAGGAACAGTTCCTGCAGAATATGGCGGAGGAGCTGATGGGGGCAGTGAAAGAAAAATACGAATCCATGAATCGCCGTTCCCAGAGAGAAAAGGTATTTATGGATTGGAGTCTCAGCATGGTTGGTTATGTATTTCCGGGAATTCTGAGATATAACGGCAACTGTGCAAAGCCGCTGAATGATGCTCTGATTAAGGCATGGAAGGCGTATTTTCCGCAAAGTAACCTCTCTGCTGCAGGCTTTGATGAGATTGAAGCCGGTTTTCATAAAAAATGGTGTTATATCACTACGGCAGTCTGTGAGACCTTTGGCAAGCCGGATGATTGCTATGAATTGAAGCTGCTTCGCAATTACAGAGACGGTTATCTGATGGACAGTCCCGATGGCGAGGAGATCATTCATGAGTACTATGATGTTGCGCCCACCATCGTGAAGCGTATCAATAAGCTTCCGGAGAGAGCTGCTATTTACCAGAATGTATGGGATCGTTATCTACAGCCCTGTATCTCCATGATCGAGGAGAATCGGAATGAGGAATGTCGCGATCTGTATATTCAGATGGTGCGTGAGCTTCAGGAAAAGTATTTTTATAATTCATGATCCGAGCTTTGGCATAATATGAAATTATGAGGAATTTCCTATGGAGGTTCCTCTTTTTTGTATAAAGAGCGTCTGACCGGGTATACTTCCCATATAGATAATACATTGGAATGGAGTGTGTCGTGATGGGAGAACCGGAAAAAATATTAGATGATATGGGTATGACACAGAAAGACCGGGAGGAGACAAAAGAGGAAAAACAGGCGCAGAATGATGAGGTGCGGGAATATGGACAGCTGACTATGGGGCATCGCATTCATCTGATCACCATCATCGGGGAGGTGGAAGGACATGAGTGTTTGCCTTCAAACAGTAAGACTACAAAATATGAGCATATTTTGCCCCAGCTTGCCGCTATTGAAGACAGTCGGGAGATTGAGGGTGTTCTGGTCCTTCTGAATACGGTGGGAGGCGACGTGGAAGCCGGACTCGCCATTGCGGAGATGATCGCATCGCTGAGCAAGCCTACGGTATCGCTGGTTCTGGGAGGAAGTCATTCCATCGGCATTCCGATCGCGGTATCCACGGATTATTCTTTTATCGTAGAGACCGGAACCATGGTCATACATCCTGTTCGCATGAATGGCACTGTGATCGGCGCGCCGCAGACCTATGATTACTTTCGTCAGATGCAGGATCGGATTCTCGGATTTATCGCCGGACATTGCAGCGCAAAGAGAGAACGTCTTGAAGAGCTAATGCTGGATACCGGAATGTTAACGAAGGATCTTGGGAGTATTCTGGTGGGAAGACAGGCTGTAGAGGAGGGATTGATCGATCAGGTGGGCGGCATTTCCGATGCAATAGAGAAGCTGCACGGTATGATTTAGCATTTGTATCTCCTGCGAAATTATGCTATAATATTTCGCAGGAGAAAATTCAAGATATTATCAGGGAGGCTGTTATGAATATCATACAATCGATATTTCTGGGCATCGTGCAGGGAATCACGGAATTTCTGCCGGTGAGCAGCTCCGGTCATCTTGCCATCATCCAGAATCTTCTGGGTATAAATACGGACGGTGGTCTGCTGTTTGACATATTGCTGCATTTGGGGACTCTGGTCGCGGTTTGTCTCGTGTTTCATAAGGATCTGGCGCGAATGTTGGTTGAGACCATTGCGATGATCGGTGATTTGATCGGAAATCTGCAAGTAAGGATACATAATCACAAGGAACAGGATGCAAGACGCTATAAGAAGATCATTCATAATAATTATCGTAAATTTGTACTTATGGTACTGATCTCTACGATTCCGACGGGGATCATCGGTGTGGCTGCTTCGGAGCTGGTGGAGCTTGCGAATACCACTCTGATCACTCCCGGAATCTGTCTGATTCTGACAGCCATGCTTCTTCTGATTGCGGATGTGGTGGAGAATGGCAGGAAGGTTCCGAAGGATATCAGCTATTCAAATGCTTTTTTCATTGGAATCGCACAGGGCCTGTCCATTCTGCCGGGCTTGTCCAGATCCGGGACGACCATTGCAGCCTGTCTCATCAGCGGCTTTGACCGACGCTTTGCAGTGAGATATTCCTTTATTATGTCGATTCCGGCTGTTTTGGGAGCCGTGATCCTTGAGATACATAAGGCGGCAGGGGCAAACCTTGCGCTCGGTCAGATTGGTATCTATTTGGTCGGCGCGGTATTTGCCGGGTTGACAGGATATTTCTGCATACGGAAGATGCTGGTCATTGTCCGAAAGAAAAAATTTAAGGGGTTTGCGGTGTATTGTCTGATCGCAGGTATCGTGGCGATCACGGGATATTTTGTATTAAGGTAAAATAAGCAAGGGAGAATTATATGGCTTCAACAAAGAAAACGTCTTCTTCCCGTAATGCGGGCGTACAGGCACGCAGAGGGAAGGAGACTTCTGTGCGCTCAAAAAAGAGCGTATCGACTACAAAAAAAAGCGGGACTTCTGTAAAGAAAGGGACTGCGACAGGGAAGCGTACCTCCGATGCGGCGAAAAGACGACAGAGGGAACTGGATATTCCCGATATCTCCAGAAAGCCGAAGACGCCCCTTGGCGCGGAGGTTATGCTGTGGCTGATGCTGGCTTTTTGCGTCATTTTGTTTTTGAGCAACCTCGGAGGTATCGGCGGAAGCATCGGAAATGCGGTCAGCCGATTTTTCTTTGGACTTTTTGGCATAGCGGCATATCTGCTTCCGTTTTTTTTGTTCCTATCGACAGCATTTCTGGTAGCCAACCGGGGAAGCGTTCAGGCATGGGCAAAGGTGGCGTCGGCAATATTGCTTTTGATCTGTCTGAGTACTTTTTGTGAGCTGGCTGTGAATGCATTCGAGAGCTCAAATACATTTACGGATTATTATCGTGTAGGGAGCGAGCTTCGCAGCGGCGGAGGTATCGCCGGAGGTCTGCTCTGTAAGTTCTTTTGCCCGATATTCGGAAAAATAGGCGCATGGCTGCTGACGGCAGCGCTTTTACTGATCTGTGTGATCGTGCTCACGGAGCAGTCTATGATCGATCAGATCCGGGACAGCAGACAGAATGCATATGGATCATCGGATATGAGAAGGGAGCTGCATCAGCTGAAAAAGAGAAATCATCAGCTGGAACGGCAGCGCAGAATGCAGGATCGGATCGAACGTACCCGTAGCGCCAACGAGGGTCTTCAGCTTCAAATGCAGGGAGAGGGGCCGCGCAGGGCGAGAAGAGTGTCCGGGGTGAGCGCGGATACCACACTGGATACCGGAGTACAGACCGCAGGAGATATCCATGAGGTCGTGCCAAGCTTAAAGCATACGGCTGCTGTTTCCTCTGAGGAGGAGCCGATGAGCCGTGCAAAGCGCGCCCGCATGCAGAGACAGGTCGAGAGCCCCACAAAGCAGGAGCACCTGAAGAAGCTCTCAGGGGAGAATATGTCTCATAGGATAGTTGAGGCTGTCAAGGAGGAGGATGCCACGAAGCAGCCGGATATGAGCTTTACGATCTATCGCGATGGAGCGACAGAGCAGGTGACGACCGCTGCTGCACAGAATACGGAGGCTCCTTATGAAGCGCAGGCATCCTCTGATACGCCGCCATTTGAGACGGAAGAGGAACCGCTGATCATCCGCAGAGCTTCTGTGACCGCCAGAAAAAGGGAGTCCGTCAAACCGACAGATACAGATGCGCCGATCGGACGCTCCGAGGAGACCACAGCGCCGATGAGGGAAGCGATCCCTGAAGAGCGGACAGAACCAATAGAACGGACAGAATCGACAGAACCGACGGAAAGGGGACCGATCCGCAATCCCAGATCCTCAAAGGAGGAGCAGGAGGAGGCGCTCAACAGTGTGGCGCAGGAGATCGAGGCGGCACAGGCAGAGCAGAAGCCGACCTATGTATTTCCGCCCATTGACCTTTTGAAAAAAGCAAAATTCGGAAACGTGAGCAATAATAACGAGGTAAGGGAGACTGCCGTAAAGCTGCAGCAGACCCTTCACAGCTTCGGCGTGAATGTGACGGTGACGAACGTAAGCTGCGGTCCGGCCGTGACCCGCTACGAGCTGACTCCGGAGCAGGGTGTGAAGGTCAGCCGGATCGTGAATCTGGCAGACGATATTAAGCTGAATCTGGCAGCCTCGGATATTCGTATCGAAGCGCCGATCCCGGGAAAATCCGCCGTTGGTATTGAGGTGCCGAATAAGGAGAACAGCGCGGTGCCTCTGCGGGAGCTGATCGAATCCGATGAGTTCCAGAAGGCAGAATCAAAGCTTTCGTTTGCCGTAGGTAAAGATATCGCCGGCAAAGTGGTGGTCGCGGATATTGCGAAGATGCCGCATCTTCTGATCGCGGGTGCGACGGGCTCCGGTAAATCGGTCTGTATCAATACGCTGATCATGAGTATTTTATATAAAGCGGATCCGGAGGAGGTCAAGCTCATCATGATCGATCCGAAGGTGGTAGAGCTGAGCGTTTACAACGGAATTCCCCACCTGTTTATTCCTGTAGTGACAGATCCCAAGAAGGCCAGCGGCGCTCTGAACTGGGGTGTTGCGGAAATGACCGACCGTTACGCGAAGTTTGCGGAATGCGGCGTGCGTGATCTTAAGGGATATAATGCGAAGATTCCGGTGCTCGCAGAAGCATGGGAGCGACAGAATGAGGCCGCCGGAGGCACCATGAATCCTAAAACGAAGCCTCAGAAGCTTCCGCAGATCATCATTATTGTAGATGAGCTGGCGGATCTGATGATGGTGGCACCGGGAGAGGTGGAGGATGCGATCTGCCGTCTGGCACAGCTGGCGAGAGCTGCAGGTATCCATCTGATCATCGCCACCCAGCGTCCCTCCGTCAATGTTATCACAGGTCTGATCAAGGCAAATATGCCCTCGCGTGTGGCATTTTCCGTCACCAGCGGTGTGGATTCCCGCACCATTCTGGATATGCAGGGTGCAGAGAAGCTGCTCGGAAAGGGAGATATGCTGTTTTATCCTCAGGGGTATCAGAAGCCGGCACGCGTACAGGGCGCGCTGGTTACCGATGATGAAGTCAGTGCCGTGACAGAGTTCCTGACAAATAAAAACGATGTTTCTGTTTATCAGAAGGATATGGAGGAGCGTATCGGTCAGGTATCTCAGGCCGTCGGATTATCTGCTGCCGGAGGGGGCGGAGCGAGTGACATAGATGCAAAGTTTGCAGAAGCCGGCAAGTTCATTATCGATAAGGATAAAGCATCCATCGGTATGCTGCAGCGCGTCTTTAAGATCGGATTTAACCGAGCGGCGCGTATCATGGACCAGCTCTCGGATGCCGGAGTCGTGGGACCTGAGGAGGGAACCAAGCCCAGAAAGGTTCTGATGAGTATGGAGCAGTTTGAACAATATATAGAAGAACATCTGTAATCGAAATATTTGAAAATAATAATGCAAACTTTGCATACGATAAAGAAAAATGTCATTGAATTTTCAAACAGACAGGTTTATACTTAGAGTGATGTAATCTGTGAAACCATTCTGAGAGGTTTCGTTACAAACACAGTGATGTTCACTGTAAAAGATATGGAGGTATAGTATGTACAAGATTTTGGAAGCAGGAAAACTTGCGGGCAATATCTACCAGATGGTAGTGGAAGCACCGCGTGTTGCAAAGCATTGCCTGCCGGGACAGTTTATCATTGCAAAAGCAGATGAGCAGGGAGAGCGTATTCCTCTGACGATCTGTGACTATGACAGAGAGGCAGGCACCATCACCATCGTGTTCATGCCGATCGGAGCTTCTACGGAGAAGTTTGCTAAGCTGCAGGCGGGAGATTCCTTCCGTGACTTTGTCGGACCGCTCGGTTGTCCTTCCGAGCTGTGTGAGGAGAAGAACCTTGAAGAGACAAAGAAGAAAAAGATTCTCTTTGTTGCAGGCGGCGTTGGTACCGCTCCGGTATATCCTCAGATGAAATGGCTGCATGAGCATGGCGTTGACGCTGATGTTATTGTTGGTGCGAAGACAAAGGATCTTGTCATTTTAGAAGATAAATTCAAATCCGTAGCAGGTAATCTCTACATAACCACAGACGATGGTTCCTACGGCAGAAGCGGTATGGTTACCAAGGTCATTGAGGATCTTATTACCAAAGAGGGTAAGACCTATGATCACTGTGTAGCGATCGGTCCGATGATCATGATGAAGTTCTGCTGCCTTACCACGAAGAAGTTTGATCTGCCGACTGTTGTCAGCATGAATCCGATCATGGTGGATGGTACCGGAATGTGCGGCGCATGTCGTGTCATGGTGGGTGACGAGGTGAAGTTTGCATGTGTAGACGGACCGGAGTTTGATGGCCATTTGATCGACTTCGACGCTGCGATGAAGAGACAGGCAATGTACAAGACCGAGGAAGGTCGTGCGCTGCTCAAACAGCGTGAAGGAGATACGCATCACGGCGGATGCGGCAATTGCGGAGGTGACAAATAATGGGTGATGTATTAAAGAAGGTTCCGGTCAGAGAGCAGGATCCGAAGGTAAGAGCGACAAATTTTGACGAGGTATGTCTTGGCTACAATAAGGATGAGGCTGTGGAGGAAGCAACCCGCTGCATCAACTGTAAGAATGCAAAATGTATCACCGGATGTCCGGTAAATATCAATATCCCGGCGTTTATCCACGAGGTAAAGGAAGGCAAGTTTGAGGAGGCTTACAAGGTGATCTCCGAGTCCAGCGCACTTCCGGCGATCTGCGGTCGTGTATGCCCGCAGGAGAGTCAGTGCGAGGGGAAATGCATCCGCGGTATCAAGGGTGAGGCGATCTCCATCGGTAAGCTGGAGCGTTTTGTTGCCGACTGGGCAAGAGAGAACGGCATTAAGCCGACTCCGGCTACAGAGAAGAACGGCAAGAAGGTAGCTGTGATCGGTTCCGGTCCTTCCGGACTGACCTGTGCAGGCGATCTTGCAAAGATGGGATATGACGTTACGATCTTTGAGGCGCTGCATGAGCCGGGCGGCGTGCTGGTTTACGGTATTCCGGAGTTCCGTCTTCCGAAGCTTGACGTTGTTGCAAAGGAAGTGGAGAATGTAAAATCTCTCGGTGTTAAGATCGAGACCAACGTTATCATCGGCAAGTCCGTAACCATCGACGAGCTGTTAGATGACGAAGGATTCGAAGCTGTATTTATCGGTTCCGGCGCAGGACTTCCGATGTTTATGGGTATTCCGGGTGAGACTGCGAAGGGTGTATTCTCTGCGAATGAGTATCTGACCAGAAACAATCTGATGAAGGCCTTCCGTGAGGATTATGATACTCCGATTGTACACGGCAAGAAGGTTGCAGTGGTCGGCGGCGGTAATGTGGCCATGGATGCAGCAAGAACAGCGCTTCGTCTCGGAGCAGAGGTACATGTCGTTTATCGTCGTAGTGAGGCAGAGCTTCCGGCACGTGCAGAAGAAGTACATCACGCAAAGGAAGAGGGTATCATCTTCGATCTGCTGACCAACCCGAAGGAGATCCTTGTAAATGAGGATGATGCTGTATGTGGTATTCGCTGCATTCGCATGGAGCTTGGCGAGCCGGATGCATCCGGAAGAAGACGTCCGGTAGAGGTTCCGGGTTCCGAGTTCGATATTGATGTGGATACCGTGATCATGTCTTTGGGTACTTCCCCGAATCCGTTGATCTCATCGACGACCATCGGTCTGGATATCAATAAGAGAAAATGTATTATCGCTGACGAGGAGACCGGTAAGACCTCCAAGGAAGGCGTATATGCAGGCGGTGACGCTGTAACGGGTGCCGCTACAGTTATTCTTGCGATGGGTGCAGGTAAAGCAGCTGCCAAGGGAATCCATGAATTCCTTTCTAACAAATAACAGATTCCTGTCAGGTTCCGGGACAATAAAGAGTTCCGGAACCTGTTTTTATACGATTGCATGAGGATATAAGTTTGAAACAAAGAGGTAGTGGATAGAGAATAAATTAGAGCATAGCAAACAAG
>JAUNCG010000044.1 GCA_030526715.1 Eubacteriales bacterium | reverse complement strand
TTGCGAAAACCTTGACGTAGCTATACAGAATTTGCTATAATTATCTGTAATTGTGTAGGCACGGTTTTGGAGTGTCGAAGTTATAATCAGATAGGAGAAGTTGATATGGGAAAAATAACGGTAGAGACCTGTGAGATTGAAGGATTAAAGGTGATCACGCCCACCGTATTCGGGGATGAGCGCGGATATTTTATGGAGACATATAACTATAATGATTACAAGGCTGCGGGCATTGATATGGAGTTTGTACAGGATAATCAGTCTGCATCCAAGAAGGGAGTGCTTCGCGGTCTGCATTTTCAGATCAATTATCCGCAGGATAAGCTGGTGCGTGTAGTGTCCGGCGAGGTATTTGACGTAGCGGTAGATCTGCGGGAAGGCTCAAAGACCTACGGAAAATGGTACGGCGTTCTGCTTTCGGCGGAGAATAAAAAGCAGTTTTTTATTCCGAAGAATTTTGCGCACGGTTTTGTAGTGCTTTCGGATTATGCAGAGTTTGCGTATAAGTGTACAGACTTTTATCATCCCAACGATGAGGGCGGTCTTGCGTGGAATGATCCGGAGATCGGGGTAGAATGGCCGATTCCGGAGGGAATGGAGTTGACGATTTCTGAAAAGGATCAGAAATGGGGCGGTATCCGGGAGCTTAAAAAATAGTGGAGTACACATATGAATAGATTGTTTTTCCTGCCGGGTGAGCTGTATCAGAATCGCAAACTGATCTGGAATCTGGCAAAGAATGATTTCAAAACAAAATATGCCGGATCGTATCTCGGCATTGCATGGGCTTTTGTACAGCCGATCGTTACGGTGATGGTATACTGGTTTGTATTTGGCGTGGTGCGCAAGGGGAGTCCGAAGGCGGTTCCCTTTGTGCTTTGGCTGATCTGCGGACTGGTTCCATGGTTTTATTTTCAAGAGGCTCTGGTGCAGGGTACCAATTCTTTGATCGAGTATAGCTATCTTGTAAAAAAGGTGGTATTTAAGATCAGCATTCTGCCTATCGTGAAAATCGTTTCCGGGTTGTTCGTACATTTATTTTTCGTAGGATTTATGTTGCTTCTGTATTGCCTTTACGGATATTTTCCGAATTTGTACACCCTGCAGATCATTTATTACAGCTTCTGCGTATTCTGTCTGTCTCTGGCGATTGCCTATACGACCTGCGCGGTTGTGGTGTTTTTCCGGGATCTGACACACATTATTACGATCGCGCTGCAGATTGGTGTCTGGATGACGCCGATTATGTGGGATTTTGTCGATATGGGGATCAATCCTTATTCATGGGTGGCGCGTGTCCTGAAGCTGAATCCGATGTATTATATCGTTGCGGGATATCGAAATGCGCTGGTGGACCATCAGTGGTTTTGGGAACATCCGTGGCAGACCGTTTATTTCTGGGCAATCACCATCGGGTTGTTTCTGATCGGTGCGCGTTTGTTTAAAAAACTGAAGGTTCATTTTGCAGATGTCCTATAGATTGGAGTAGAGTAGATGAAGGAAGTTGCAATCAGTGCAGAACATCTGAATAAGGTATATAAGCTGTATGAGCGTCCGTCCGACCGTTTGAAGGAGGTGTTGGGCGCTCATGTTGGCGCAAAAGAAAATTATGCCCTGAAGGATGTGAATTTCAAGATTCATAAGGGAGAGACGGTGGGAATTATCGGAACCAACGGTTCCGGAAAGTCCACCGTTTTAAAGATCATAACCGGAGTTGTATCGCCGAGTAGCGGACAGATCCATGTGGACGGGAGAATTTCGGCGCTGTTGGAGCTGGGAGCCGGATTTAACATGGAATATTCCGGAATTGAGAATGTATATCTGAACGGTACCATGATCGGATTTACGAAGGAAGAGATCGATGCGCGTCTGGATGATATTTTAAAATTTGCAGATATCGGTGATTATGTAAATCAGCCGGTGAAGACCTATTCCAGCGGTATGTTTGTACGGCTGGCTTTTGCTGTGGCGATCAATATCGAGCCGGAGATCCTGATCGTGGATGAGGCGCTGTCGGTGGGAGACGTATTCTTTCAGGCCAAGTGCTATCGTAAGTTTGAGGAGTTTAAGAAACAGGGGAAGACGATCGTATTTGTGAGCCATGATCTGGGGAGTGTCAGCCGTTACTGTGATCGCGTCATCCTGCTGAACAAGGGCGTGGTAAGAGCGGAAGGCTCTCCCAAGGAGATGGTGGATCTGTACAAACAGATCCTTGTGCATCAGGAACAGGAGCGACCCGAGGGGACGACGCAGGCCATGAGGAAGAGGGGTGGATATGAGAGACCCTTTGTTCAGAATCCGGATGCTCTGGAGTACGGCAATAAAGAAGCGGAGATCATCGATTTTACGATGGAGGATGCAGGCGGTGTGCCGACGAACACGATAGAGAAGATGACGGATTTTGTGATCCGGATGAAGGTGCGGTTCCATGAAGCGGTGGAGGATCCCATTTATGCCTTTACGATTAAGGACATGAGAGGTACCGAGATCACAGGAACCAATACGATGTATGAGAAGGTCGTGGTAGGACCGAAAAAACCGGGAGACATGCAAGAGATCACTTTTCGTCAGCGTATGAACCTGCAGGGGGGAGAGTATCTGCTGTCTCTTGGATGTACCGGATATGCCGACGGTGAGTTTAAGGCATACCATCGTCTGTATGACGTTTGCAGCATCATGGTCGTGTCGCCGAAGGACACGGTAGGATTTTATGATATGGATTCGAAGATTACCGTCCAGAATGAGCGGGAGGAAAAGGTATGAGACAGTTGGTAGGAAAGGTCGTGATAGACGACACGTTTTATCCGGGACAGGATCTGTATTCGGACGGAAGTGTGGAGGATGAGCTCTTAAAGCTGGTAAAAAAGTATCCGGAATCAGAGTTCAACGAGGTGATCGCACGGGAAAGCAGCTGGCCGGTGCTGTATCATCTGTCACATATCCGCGGCAATATCCTTGAGTGGCTCCCGATCACGAAAGAGCAGACGGTGCTGGAGATTGGATCCGGCTGCGGTGCGATCACCGGCGTTTTATCGAAGAAGGCCAAAGCGGTGACCTGTATTGAGCTGTCGAAGCGCCGCAGTATGATCAATGCGACCCGGAATCAGGCATGCGATAACGTGGAGATCATGCTGGGGAATTTCCAGACGGTGGAGCAGAATCTGGAAAAAAAGTTTGACTGGATCACCCTGATCGGTGTGTTTGAATACGGTCAGTTATATATTGCATCAGAGAATCCCTTTGTAGATTTTCTTGAAACCATCAAAAAGCATCTGGCGCCGGGCGGAAGAATTGTAATCGCCATTGAGAATCGTCTGGGGCTCAAGTATTTTGCCGGATGCACGGAGGATCATACAGGCAATTATTTTGAGGGTATAGAGGGCTATGTTCATCAGAAGAAAGGAGTAAAGACCTTCTCCAGACCGGAGCTGGAAACGATCCTGCGGGAAGCGGGACTGGACCATTTTGCGTTTTATTATCCCTACCCGGATTATAAGCTTCCAATGACCATGTACTCTGACCGCAACCTTCCGAAAGCGGGAGAGCTGCGGGACAATATGCGCAATTTCGATCGGGAGAGGTATTTACTTTTTGATGAATCCAGAGCTTATGACAGCCTGATCAAGGACGGTCTGTTCCCGATTTTTTCAAATTCCTATCTTGTGGTTGCAGGCGGGGATGCATTCTCGCAGGAGCTGGTTTATACCAAATATTCCAACGAGCGCGCGCAACAGTTTGCGATCCGTACGGATATTCTGGAGCAAAAAGACGGCAGACATGTAAGAAAATCGCCTTGCTCTGAGGACGGAAGGGCTCACGTACAGAGAATCGCTAAGTGGTATGAGAAGCTGAACAATATTTACAAGGATACCCCGATCTCCATGAACCGGGTACACGCAGATGACGACGGGGTCGAGGTTGAATTCCTGAGCGGACATACGCTGGAGGAGGAGCTGGATCAGACACTGGCGACAGGAGATGTTGCGGGTGTGACGAAAAAGCTTCTGGATTATATAGAGATCGTGCGCAAGGTGGGAAGCGCGCAGCCCTTTTCCGTGACGCCGGAATTTATGGAGGTATTCGGAAGCGCCGATCTTCCGCAAGGAATGACCAGTGCATTGGTGACCGATATCGATCTGGTAGTAAGTAATGCAGTCATACAGGATGATGGATGGACACTGATCGATTATGAATGGACCTTTGAGTTTCCGGTACCGGTAAATTATGTGATTTATCGTATTTTATATTTTTATGTGTACGGCAATTCCTCAAGAGCGGCTCTTTACGCGGAAAATCTGTATGAAAAAGCCGGACTGACTACTGCAGAGGTCAAAGAGTACTGGGAGATGGAGGAGCATTTCCAGCAGTACGTGCTTGGCAAGGTGACTCCGCTGCGTCTGCTTTATCCGAAGATCAGTCACGGACATATTGATCTGCGGGCCGAGGATGCGCATCGCAAACAGACCGGCGCGGCTTCACCGGCGAATAAGCAGTCGATTGTGCTTTGTGTGGATCGTATGGAGCGTACTGTCTCTCAGATCCATATTGAGGGATGGGCAGTGAGTCTGGAGGGACGTGTGCTGGATTTCGCTGTGCAGGATGCGAAAGGCGAAAAGTTGGAGATTGTTGAGACCAAGAGATATCGCAGACGTGATGTGAATGCGAAGTATTCTGCGTCCGGGGAAAATGCGCTCTCCGGATTCTGCCTGACCTGTACGCTTCCTGAGCATGCCAGAAGACAGAAGATAAACCTTACGCTGACAGCGTCCTGTGAGGGAGCTTCCGTAAGCGCGCCGATTCTGGAGGCAAAGATCAGTTTTATGAGCAGCCGTGTCGGACGTAAGATCCTGAAGCTTGCGGGAAGGGATAAGAATCACCATATTCAGTACAGGACATACAATGAGATGGGGTTGCTGGGAGCCACGGGAAAGCTCCGTCTGGAGGATCAGCAGTATGACAATTACCGCATCGCGACTGCGATACCGGAGGCGAAGCTGGAGGCTCAGAGATCAGAGAACACAGAACAGATGCCGAAGCTGGCAGTTTGCTTCCCGCAGGAAGAAATGCCTCAGGATGTGAAGTCTGCCATGGAAGAAGCTTTGCAGGAACAGACCTATGGAAATGTGACGGATGCCTCAAAGGCAGAATATCTGTTGCTATTGCAGACCGGTGAGGTGCTGGAGAAGGATGCATTATTCTCACTGGCAAAATATGTGGAAAAGCATACAGACGCAGATGCGGTCTATACAGATGAAGATCGACTGGATCTGCAGACACAGATTTATTCAAAGCCGCTATTCAAGCCGGATTACAGCCCGTTTTTACTGCAGAGCGGGAATTATATCGGGGGAGCGATGCTGGTGAAAAGGACTCTTGCAGAGAAGCTCGGCGGTTATGATCATTCAGAAGCAAGATATGATTTTATGCTGCGTCTTTCGGAGCAGACGAAAAGAATCGCTCATCTTCCGAGAGTACTCAGTCATCGCGTCAGTATGCCGCATGATTCGGAAAAGGAGCGGCAACTGGCAGAGCGGGAAGAGCAGGCTCTTTTAGCACATTACGAAAGAATGGGGCTTGAGGCTGAGGTGAGCAGGGAAGCGGTTTCGGGATATTATCGTACCAGCTGGGAATTTGAGGAGCTTCCGCTGATCTCTATCATCATCCCCAATAAGGATCATATTCAGGAGCTGGATAAATGTCTGAAATCCATATACAGCCGCAGCTCCTATCCGAATTTTGAAGTGCTGGTTGTGGAGAATAACAGTGAGGAAGCCTCGACCTTTGCGTATTACAGGGAGCTGGAAACACAGTTTTCAGATACGAGAGTCATTACGTGGGATGGTGAGTTTAATTATGCGGCTATCAACAATTTTGCCGCAAAGCAGGCAAAGGGCGAATATCTGCTGTTTTTAAATAATGATACAGAAGTGATCTCCAAGAACTGGATGGAAGAGATGCTGGGTATCTGCAGACAGTCTGCGGTCGGCGCGGTCGGCGCAAAGCTGTTTTATCCGGATGGCAGTGTGCAGCATGCGGGAGTGATCGTAGGGCTTGGACGGGTGGCCGGCCATCTGTTTATCGGGCAGGATGGCGAGAATCAGGGCTATATGAGGCGTGCAGGGCTCTGTCAGAATCTGAGTGCCGTGACAGCGGCCTGTATGATGACGAAAAAGGAAGCTTTCAGAAGATGCGGCGGCTTTGATGAGAAGCTTCGTGTGACATTGAATGATGTCGATTATTGCATGAAACTGACCGATGTCGGATATCAGGTCGTATATACTCCATATGCGCAGCTGTTCCATTATGAGTCCAAGTCCAGAGGACAGGAGGATACGTTGGAGAAGCAGCAGAGAAGGGAAGAGGAGATTTCCTATTTCCAAAAGAAATGGCCGGAGATCTTTGAACACGGAGATCCATATTATAATATCAATTTGTCGCGTACCACATGGAACTGTTCTCTGAGGATTCCGCGATAAGACAACGGACAGATATGAACGGATTGAAAAAAACGATCGATAAGGGAATTGCATATGCAAAGAAAAACGGTCTGCGGGGGCTTATGCATCGCGTTATGCGAAAAGCAGCCCTTGCCAGACCGGTAAACTATGAAAAATGGTTTGCAGCCAACAGTGCGACTCTGGAGGAGCTAGCTTGGCAGAAAAACCATCCTCTGCATATACCTGAGGGATGGTGCCTTTTGATGCGGGACGGCATACAGGCGCTTCCGGACATGGAGTATCGCGTGGCGGAGGCTATCGTAAAACACCCTGAGCATGACGTATGGTATACGGATCATGACTATTGGCTTGCAGATGGGAAGCATATCGGAGAACCCGCCTGCAAGCCTGATTTTGATAAATATTATCTGGACTGCATGAATTATATCGGCGGTGCGGTGTATGTAAGACAGGAGCTATTGGATAAGGTAAACGATATACGGCGATTGAAAGAAGATCCGGTAAGATGGCATGAATTTCTGGTACAGCTGACTGGGAAGGCAGGCAGTGTCGGTCATGTTCCGAGAATCTTGTTTCGGGAACCGTGGAAATATCATTGTGAATACCGGGAATATTATGAGACGGCGTACGAACCGCAGACCGATGAGGGGGAGAAGGAGCCGCTGCTGTCCGTCATTATTCCCAACAAAGATCATATCTCAGATCTGCGCAATTGTATCGAGAGTGTGATAGCTCTGGGCGGTTACGGAGCTCTGGAATTGCTGATCGTGGAGAACAACAGCTGTGAGGAACAGACCTTTGCTTATTACCGGGAGCTGGAGAACACGCATCCCTGTGTGCGTATTCTGCATTGGAAAAAGGGCTTTAACTATTCTGCCATCAATAATTTTGCGGCTCAGGAGGCAGGAGGAAGGTATCTTTTATTCTTAAATAATGATACAATGATGCAGACAGAGGGTGCGTTGAGCGCATTGATGAAGCTTGGAAGGCAAGGTGATGTGGGAGCGGTTGGCGCCAGACTGTTGTATG
Source organism: Eubacteriales bacterium (assembly GCA_030526715.1). GTDB lineage: Bacteria > Bacillota > Clostridia > Lachnospirales > Lachnospiraceae > Marvinbryantia. The sequence goes on along the minus strand of JAUNCG010000044.1, from coordinate 9,972 downwards.
CGGATAAAACGATCCAGCATGCGGGAGTGGTTCTGGGCTTCGGCGGTATTGCGGGACATGCCTTTGAAGGAAAGGCGCTGTCGGAGTATGAAAAAGTACCTTTTGCGCGGGCAGTACGTCAGATGAGTGCGGTCACGGCAGCATGTATGCTGGTGAGACGGGACGTGTTTTTCGCAGTGGGCGGATTTGACGAAGCGTTGGCCGTGGCCTATAATGATATTGATCTTTGTATGAAGATAAGGGCATATGGAAAAAAAGTGCTTTATTGCCCGCAGGCACAGCTTTATCATCTGGAATCAGGCACGCGCGGTCTGGAGATGACAGAGGAAAAAGCAAAGAGATTACGAAAGGAGACGGAGATATTCTGCATCCGGTGGCAGCAGGCCATTGCGGCGGGAGATCCGTTTTACAATCCGAATCTGACATTGGATCAGGCGGATTATACATTGAGACGCTGAAATTAGGAGGAAGAGATATGATTCGATTTAATTCCGCTCCCCTGACGGGGAGAGAGGCAGCATATATGCAGGAGGCCATGGCGAACGGAAAGCTTTGCGGAGACGGACCGTTTACGAAAAAATGCTCCGAATGGATGAAAGAGAACTTCAAGGTCAATCAGTGTTTTCTGACAACATCCTGTACGCACGCACTGGAGATGGCTGCATATCTGTGTGATATTCAGCCGGGAGATGAGGTCATTATGCCGTCGTATACGTTTGTATCTACAGCAGATGCGTTTGTACTTCGCGGAGCGAAGATCGTATTTGTGGATATTCGTCCGGAGACAATGAATATTGATGAGCGTCTGATCGAGGATGCGATCACGGAGAAGACAAAGGCCATTGTAGTGGTTCACTATGCGGGAGTGGCATGCGCTATGGATGAGATCATGGCGATAGCAAAGAAGCATGCGCTGAAGGTAGTGGAGGATGCCGCGCAGGGAGTTTATGCATGGTATAAAGGCAAGGCGCTGGGTACCATCGGTGATTTCGGCTGCTATAGCTTCCACGAGACGAAGAACTACACTATGGGAGAGGGAGGCGCTCTGCTGTTTGACGATATGCAATACCGGGAGAGAGCGGAGATACTACGTGAGAAGGGAACAGATCGCAGCAAGTTCTTTCGGGGACAGATTGATAAATATACATGGGTAGACTACGGTTCTTCCTATCTGCCCAGTGATCTGAACGCCGCATATTTATATGCGCAGCTGGAGATGGCAAAGGAGATCAACGATCGTCGTATGGCGATCTATCATTATTATGATGAGCATTTTGAAAATCTGGAAAAAGAAGGAGCCATTTGCCGTCCCTTTGTTCCGGACTATGCGGTGCATAATGCACATATGTATTACTTGAAATTGAAGGATCTTGATACCAGAACGGCATTTATCGATTATATGAAGGAAAAGGGTGTCATGGCGGTATTTCATTATATTCCGCTGCATACCTCCACAGCGGGAAAACGCTTTGGAAGATTCCATGGGGAGGATGTCTACACCACCAGAGAGAGCGAGCGTCTGGTACGTCTTCCGATGTTTTACAATCTCACAGATGAACAGGTTCAATATGTAACAGAAGCAGTCCTGAGCTTTCAGGGATTCTGACGGAGGGCTTCATGGGTAAAGGTGAGTATGGGACGGACTGGGGAGGAATGCTGAAGGTGGTCTCCCCCGCCTATATAAAAAAGGGATATCGATATCTGAAGCGCCACGGGATGAAACAATTTGTGATCCGTCTTTTGGAGCGCTTTCAGGATAGCGATATTGATTATGAGACATGGTACGGTTTGAACTGCGCCAAAGAAGAGGAACTGGAACGGCAGCGCGGCGTTGTGTTTGAGACCTCAAGAAAGATCAGCGTGGTGGTACCGCTGTATAAGACACCGGAAAAGTTTTTGAGAGAAATGATCGAGTCCCTACAGGCTCAGACCTATGCAGACTGGGAGCTTTGCCTTGCAGATGCGAGCCCGGTATTTGTGCAGGGAGATTTCTCCGGTGGGAAGCAGCAGAAAAACCAGATATCGGATGAGCTTCCGAATCATAAAAAAGCAACTTCGCTGACAGCGATCGTGGAAGAATATCAGCAAAAGGATGAGCGCATCCGCTATCAGATTCTTACACAAAATGGCAGTATTTCGGAGAATTCCAACGAAGCTCTTGCCATGGCAAAAGGAGAATTTGTGGGACTTCTGGATCATGATGATCTTCTGGAGCCCGATACGCTTTTTGAGATCCGCAAGAAGCTGGATGAGGACGAGCAGATCGATGCGGTCTATACGGATGAGGACAAGATCAACCGTAAGGGAACGAAGCATTTGACACCGAATATGAAGCCGGACTTTAATCTGGATCTGCTGCGTTCCAATAATTACATCTGCCATTTTTTTGTAGTGCGCAGGAGTATTGCGGTCAGGCTGGGCGGTTTCCGTACAGAATTTGACGGTGCTCAGGACTATGATTTTATCCTCCGATGTACGGAGGAGGCACGAAAGACCGCTCATGTGCCGAAGGTATTGTATCACTGGAGGACACACGAGGGCTCTACCTCGGATAACCCGGAGAGTAAGATCTACGCATTTCATGCCGGAAAAAGGGCGGTGGAGGCACATCTGCAGCGCTGCGGCGTAGAGGCAGAGGTGGAGGAGACCGCGGATCTCGGATACTACCGTATACGATACCGGTTGAGTGGGACGCCGATGGTGTCCATATTGATTCCGAATAAGGATGAGAAGGCTACACTGCAAAAATGTATAGAATCCGTCAGGGCGAAGACGGAGTATGAAAATTATGAGATTCTTGTGCTGGAGAATAACAGTACATCAGAAGAAATTTTCGAATATTATAAAGAAATTGATGGAAAAGATCATGTGCGGGTACTTCGTTGGGAGAAAGCGTTTAATTATTCTGCGATCAATAATTTCGGTGCGCGCGAGGCAAAGGGCGAATATCTGGTGCTGCTGAATAATGATACAGAGATCATCACCGAAGGCTGGCTGAAGGAGCTGCTGTCCAACTGTGCCAGAAAAGAGGTCGGTATGGTCGGCGCGAAGCTGTACTTTCCGGATAATACCGTACAGTCTGCGGGTACGATCATCGGCATGGGCGGTCTTGCGGATCATGCATTTGTGAATATGCCCCGCAGGAATTCGGGCTACATGCACCGCGCGTCTATCCAGATGAATATGAGCGGAGTGACGGCAGCCTGCGCTATGGTGCGCAGAGATGTGTTTGAACAGGTCGGCGGGATGGAGGAGGAGCTGACGGTGGCTTTTAACGATGTGGATCTCGGACTGAAGATCGTGACCTGTGGTTATCTGATCGTCTTTGACCCATATGTAGAAGTATATCATTACGAATCAAAATCCCGCGGTGCGGATGATGAAAAAAAGGAACGTCATGCGAGAGAGGTAGCCTATGCGCAGAAAAAGTGGGCGGATTTTCTGGAGGCGGGAGATCCCTGTTACAGTCCGAATCTGACGTTGCGCAAGCATAATATGTCGCTGAAGATATAATAATTGAGAGATACAATCCTTCAGGAAGCATCTAAGCCGGAGATTTCGGGAGGATGGGTATTGAGGAAGAAGCATGAAGAAAAAACAGGTAGCGGTAGTGATACCGAACCTTAATGGAAAAGAATATCTCAGAAGCTGTCTGGAAAGCCTCAGACATCAGACGACAGAAAACTTTTCTGTGATCGTTGTGGACAATGCGTCTACAGATGGAAGCGTGGAGATGATCCGTTCAGAATATCCGGAGGTGCAACTGATCCCGTTGCAGGAAAATACAGGCTTTTGCGGCGGTGTGAACCGCGGAATCCGTGAGGCGGAGACCGAATATGTCATTCTGTTGAATAATGATATTCATGCAGATACGCATTTTGTGGAAGAGTTGCTTCGCGGCATTTCGGCAGATCCGAGGATCTTTTCCTGTCAGGCAAAAATGCTGCAGATGGATCGTCCGGAGCTGATCGATGATGCCGGTGATTTTTATAATGCTCTCGGCTGGGCGAGAGCGCGCGGGAAGGGAAAGCCTTCAGGATCCTATGATCGGGAGGATCAGATCTTTGCCTGCTGTGCCGGCGCGGCCATTTATCGGAGAGCGCTATTTGATCAGCTGGGATATTTTGATGAGAAACATTTTGCATATCTGGAGGATATCGATGTGGGATATCGCGCGAGGATCGCAGGGTATGAGAATCGTTTTGTGCCGTCGGCGGTGGTATACCATAAGGGAAGCGCTTCCAGCGGTTCGCGTTACAACGCATTTAAGGTGCGTCATGCGGCGCGCAATAATATTTACATGATTTATAAAAATATGGCAAGATGGCAGATCCTGCTCAATCTTCCGCTTTTTCTGACCGGACATATCATCAAATTTCTGTTTTTTATGTGTAAAGGACTGGGCGGTTCCTATCTGAAGGGACTCTGGCAGGGAATTCTGTTCGCCCGCTCCGGGGAAAAAGTGGCATATCTGCCGGAAAACTTTGATAATTGCTGGAAAATTCAGTTGGAACTGTGGAAAAATATCTTTTCTGGTTGATTTTTTGAAATGTGTATTGTATCATGTCTAAAGGGTATGGATAATACAAGGAGTGAGTTACATTGATTAAAGATAATCAGCGGTATTTTAACCGACTGCATGTCCTGATCGATGCCTTGATCGTTGCCGGTTCTTATGTACTGGCATGGTTCATCCAGATAAAGCTGCTGAGTGACAATGTCGGGGTATTGCCTGTGGAGGTATATATGCTGGTATTGCTCCCACTGGTTCCGGGCATGATCCTGCTGTATTCCGCATTTCGGCTGTATACGCCAAAGAGAGTGCAGGGCAGGAGAGTAGAGCTTGGGAATATCATGAAGGCCAACATGCTTGGTCTGCTGCTTTTTCTTGCATTGGCAATGCTGGTGAAGCAGGCGGATTTTTCCCGAGGTCTTATTTTTTTGTTTTTCGGTTTGAATATCCTGTCGGATGTAGTTGCGAGAGTGGTCATACGATATGCGCTTCGCGATATCCGGCGAAGAGGGATGAATCAGAAGCATGTCCTGTTGGTGGGATACGGCCGATCGGCAAAAGAATACATTGACCGTATTATGGAGAACCCACAGTGGGGATATAAGGTATACGGCATTCTGGACGACAGCGTCGGTCCTTCGACCGTTTACAGAGGGATTCGGGTAATTGGCAGAACAGAGGATCTCGTTCCCATTCTGACAGCGAATCAGCTGGATGAGATAGCGATCACGCTCGGGTTGGGCGAATACTATAAATTGGAGCATATTGTGGCACAGTGTGAGAAATCCGGCGTTCATACCAAGTTCATACCGGATTATGGGAATATCATCCCGACGAAGCCTTATACAGAGGATCTGATGGGACTTCCGGTGATCAATATACGTTATGTTCCGCTGTCGAACACATTCAGTATGATCTCGAAACGCATTTTTGATATTTTCGGTGCGCTGGCCTGTATCGTACTGTTTTCGCCGGTGATGCTCTTTGCGGCCGGTCTCGTGAAGCTGACGTCATCCGGTCCGCTGATCTTTAAACAGGAGCGGGTGGGACTGCACAATCAGCCGTTTATCATGTACAAGTTCCGCTCTATGGCGGTACAGAAGCCGAATCATGAGAAAGCACAGTGGACGACGAAGAACGATCCGCGTGTGACACCGGTTGGAAAGTTTATCCGAAAGACCAGCATTGATGAGCTTCCGCAGCTGTTTAATGTACTCAAGGGAGATATGAGCCTGATCGGGCCGAGACCGGAGCGTCCACAGTTTGTGGAGAAATTCCGTGAAGAGATTCCGAGGTATATGATAAAGCATCAGGTGCGTCCCGGGATGACCGGATGGGCGCAGGTGAACGGATACAGAGGCGACACCTCCATCCGCAAACGTATAGAATATGATCTGTACTATATCGAGAACTGGACGATGGGACTGGATATTAAGATTTTATTTTTAACAGTGTTCAAGGGATTTGTCAATAAGAACGCATATTAGAGAAAAAGGGGATAGCTATGGCGCGTAAAAAAGATAACAGACAAGGCAGACGCATGGATCGTGAGTCCGAGTATTCTGCACGTACAAATGAACAGCAGGGCTACTATCAGCCGAACGATCCGCAGCAGGGATATTACCAGCAGCCGAATGGACAGCAGGGATACTATCAGCAGCCAAACGGACAGCAGGGGTATTATCAGCAGGCGTACGGTCAGTCGGAAATGGCGGCAACCAAAAGAAAGAAAAAGAGAAAGAAGAGATGGATCCTGTTCCTTCTGGAGATTCTGATCCTTGTAGGTCTTGCGGGCGGTCTGTATGCGGCATCTACGTTCTCCAAGATGGAGAAGGTGGAGATCGAGGAAGGAACGATTCGTCAGAATGTGGCAAAGCAGCTCTCCGATGAGGTGGTTGAGAAGCTTCAGGGATACTGGAACATCGCGCTGTACGGTGTAGACAGCCGTTATAAGACCGAGTCAGGACAGAGTGATACGATCATGGTCGCTAGCATTAACAAAGACACCAAGGAAGTGAAGCTGGCTTCCGTATATCGTGATACATATATGGATGATACGAACGGCAATTATAATAAGGCGACAGATGTCTATGCTATGGGTGGTCCGGAGCGTTCCATTAATATGCTGAATAAGAACCTTGATCTGGATATTTCTGACTATGTCACCGTGAACATGAATGTGGTTGCGGAGGTTGTCAATGATCTGGGTGGTATTCAGATCGAGCTTCGTGAGGAAGAGCTTGAGCATTTGAATAATTATCAAAATGAGGGTTCGGAGATCACAGGACTTGAGAAGATTCCGGTGACAGAGGCAGGGCTTCAGACGCTGAACGGCCTGCAGGCGATGTCCTATTGCCGTATCCGTTATATTGGTCTGGATTATGAGCGTACAGAGCGACAGAGAAAGGTGATCGACAAGATCCTTGAGAAGATAAAGACTCTGGATGTCGTATCCCTTACCAGACTGGTGACAGATCTGTTCCCGTATGTAGAGACGAACCTTTCTATGACAGAGATCCTGTCTCTGGCAAAGGATGTGGCTTCTTATAACATCGTCGGTACGACAGGCTTCCCGTTTGATAAGAGCACTTCGGATATGAATATTACTGGAGGCTCCTATGTAGTTCCGCTTGATCTTGCGAACAATGTGGCACAGCTTCATCAGTTCCTGTTTTCCGGAGAAGACTATACACCGTCTTCCACCGTACAGGCGATCAGTGATGAGATTGCTTATCGTTATTCTATTTATTAAAAGTGTAGAGATGCGCTGCTGCAAAGTTTATTTGCGGCAGCGTATTTTGTATCATGGAGTATTTTACAGGAGAGCTTACGTATATGAAGAGTTTTGACATCATCATACCGACTTATCGGCCGCAGAAGAGCTTTGAAAAGCTACTGTATATGCTTGGCAGACAGCAGCTGCCGGCAGGACGTCTGATTCTGGTAAATACAGAACGGCAGCTCTGGGAAGCGGCGGAGTTTGATCATAGGATACTTGAGACGGGAAGACTGGAAAACGGAACGGCTGTGGAGCTGTATCACATTCGAAGCGATGAGTTTGACCATGGCGGAACCAGAGCATGGGCTGCCGGGCATTCCGATGCGGATGTCCTGATGTTTATGACGCAGGATGCGATGCCTCAGGACGAATTTCTTACACAGCATCTGATAAATGCGTTTTCGAAGGATACTTCGGGCATGATCGCGGCTGCTTATGCAAGGCAGGAGCCCACAGAAGATTGCAGCTATTTGGAAGCATATACCAGAAGCTTTAATTACGGGAATCAGAGCTTTGTAAAATCGAGAGAGGATCTGCCTGAGCTTGGAATCAAAACATTTTTTTGCTCTAACGTATGTGCGGCATATCTGCGGGAAGCGTATGAGCTGCTGGGAGGGTTTGAGAAGCATACCATTTTTAATGAGGATATGATCCTGACAGCGCGCTTAGTACAGAGAGGATATCGGGTCGCATATGTGGCCGAGGCTCGTGTGATTCATTCACATAACTACAATGGAAGACAGCAGTTTCAACGCAATTTTGATCTTGCCGTGTCCCAGACGGAACATCCTGAGATATTTGCACAGGTAAGATCCGAGAGCGAAGGGATACGTCTTGTGAAGCGATCGGCGGCATATCTCATCCGTCAGCATAAAACAGGAATGCTGGCAGAGCTTTTTTGGCAGAGCGCCTGTAAATATCTGGGATATCGTATGGGAAAACGCTGGAAAAGACTTCCCCGGGCGGTGGTATTACGATGCACGATGAGTCCTCATGCCGGATTTTGGAAAAACAAATTTTTTTAAAAGTTTTATCACAAATTGAACACAAATCGTTGCTAAGATGTAAACAAATCAAAGAAGACAGGAGGTCTCAGTTATGAAGATGAAAAAATATCTCGGTATTACAGCGGCAGTGATGGTATCTGCCGGAGTGCTGGGTGTCATGGCATATGGAGCAGAAAATGAAAGTCAGGATAATCGTATCACGATTGGTTCTGACAGCAGTACGGATGCGGGCGAGACAGAAAAGAGAATCGAGTTTGGCGACATCACTGCGACGGAGGCGGAGACAGAGGAAGCAACCACGGAGGAGGCTACAACAGAGGCGATCACAGAGGTAGATGAGCAGAGTGACACGCAGGGAGCTTACCTTCCGAACATCAAACAGATCACCAAGAACGCCATGCCGGCGATCGTAGCGATCACAAATCAGGGAGTTGAGAATATCAGCTTCTTCGGACGTAACTATCAGCAGAACGTAGAGAGCGCCGGTTCAGGTATCATTGTTGCTAAAAGTGATACAGAGCTTCTGATCGCTACCAATAATCATGTGGTAGACGGTGCGGAGCAGTTGACAGTGTGCTTTGATGCAGATGTGGAAAATGAGAAGGATAAGCTGGTTTCCGCTCAGGTGAAGGGTACGGATTCTTCGCTGGATCTGGCTGTGGTAGCAGTAAAGCTGGAGGATATCTCCAAGGATGTGGCTGATCAGATCGGTATCATCAAGCTCGGCGATTCAGATAAGATCGAGGTTGGCGACTGGTCGATCGCAATCGGTAATGCGCTTGGCTACGGACAGTCCGTTACCTTCGGTGTTATCAGCGCACTGGATCGTGAGATTTCGGTTTCCACGGATGACGGTGTTGTGACCAATAATATGATCCAGACAGATGCAGCAATCAATTTCGGTAACAGCGGTGGAGCGCTGCTGGATGAAAACGGACGCCTGATCGGTATTAATTCAGCCAAGGCAGCGCAGACCGGCGTGGAAGGTATGGGTTATGCTATCCCGATCAATACGGCAAAGCCGATCATTGAGGATCTGATGAACCAGACCACGAGAACCAAGGTGGATGCGGATAAGGCGGGCGCTCTTGGTATCGTTCCGGCAGATGTATCGGAGGAAGCACGTCAGATCTATAATATTCCGGCAGGCGCATTCGTCTATGAGCTGACGGACAACAGTGCAGCAGAGGACGCAGGTATCCAGCAGGGTGATATCATTACCAAGCTTGAGAAGACCGCGATCAGCTCCAAAGCAGAGCTTTTTGACCGTATGCAGTACTATGAGGCCGGTGAAACGATCGATGTTACGGTAAAGCGTATGGGAGACGGCGGCTACGAAGAGAAGACCTTCCAAGTTACGCTCGGGAAAAAGTCTGATCTGCCGACGCAGGATCAGCAAAACGATCGAAACGACAATGATGACAGTCAGAAGGAAGAAGACGAACAGGACGACAACGATGATTATTACGATAATAGTGACCTGAATGATTTCTTCCGCTACTTTGGAGGCAACGGATTTTAAGAATAACTATTAAGAAACTTTAACCACATAACATATGGCAGGATCATCCGAGCATGATCCTGCCATATGTTCGTTCTAAAGGTTTTCGTTCCAAATGAAATGTAAAGAAAAATAGCACTTGTCAAAAGTGAGCGACTGTGATATTCTGAAT
>JAUNCG010000116.1 GCA_030526715.1 Eubacteriales bacterium | reverse complement strand
TCCCCTTATGACAGAGGATGAATTTAGATAACACTGTATGTGGTTTTGAAGGTATGTGAGGAAAGAGAAAAGATATAATAATATAGACTCCGGACTTTGATAGTCCGGAGCTTTTGCGTGTTGCAGAAAATGTGGAATAACAGGCTGCAAAACACAAAATAATCATAATTACTGCTTATAATGATTTCTAATATGAGACAGAGCGGGGGAGCAGATATGAGAATTTTGGTTGTAGATGATGAGGTCTCCATTACGAAAGCCATAAAAGCTATGCTGGAGCATAATAAATATACGGTGGATACAGTACATAACGGCACAGATGCTCTTCAATATATTTCAGGAGCACAGTATGATGCAGTAATTCTTGATATTATGATGCCGGGAATGAGCGGAATAGAAGTACTAGAGCGGATACGAAATCGGGGGAACACAACTCCGGTATTATTTTTGAGTGCAAAAGGTGAAGTGGAGGATCGGGTTAGGGGATTAAATGCGGGAGCAGATGATTATCTGGTAAAACCATTTGCATACAGTGAACTGCTGGCACGGGTAAAGGCTCTGACGAGAAGGAGTCATTACTATAGCTCGGAAAGACTGAAATTTGGAAAAACGATTCTGGATTGCGGCACGTTTGAATTGATAAGCGGTGAACAGACCACTCATCTAAATAATAAAGAGTTTCAATTAATGGAACTATTTTTTAAAAATCCACATCAGATATTTTCAGCAGAGCATCTTATGGAAAATATCTGGGAAATGAATACAGAATCCGGAATGGATGTAGTGTGGACACATATAGGATTTTTGCGGAAAAAGCTCCGAGAGCTCGGAGCCGATGTGGAGATTATCACCATGCGTGGAGTCGGATATTCTTTGAGAGAAAAAATCACAATTTATTCATAGAAAATTTCAGGTTCATTTCAAATTCACCTCCTACAATACATGCAAAAGGAAGAGACAGGAAGAGGCCCTTCTTTGAAGATTTAAGTCAGGAGGAAATCAAAAATGCGAAACAAAAAAATATTAGTTGCAAAAACAATGACAGTAATGATGACCGGAATGATGCTCCTCGGAGCATCCTCCAATGTCATGGCCGCAGATGATACCGTGCTGGATATGAGTACAGAGTATCCGGGACTTTCCGTAAAAGCAGGTGAGAGTGTAGATTTTGGCTTGGATTTTAATGTACAGTCCGGCGACGGGGTAGATGCCAAGCTGAGCGTGGAGGAGCTTCCGGAGGGCTGGGAAGGATATTTCAAAGGGAAAAACAGCCAGATCAGCAAAGTACATGTGGATAACAAAGGAGAAGATGCCGGTGATGATCTGGCTACCTTCCACCTTGCAGTACCTGAGGATGTGAGTGACGGAATATATACGGTCACATTAAAAGCTGATGCAGGAAGCGGTATAACCGATGAACTCGAGCTGGAGGTTTCTGTAGATGAGACGCAGACCGAAGAAGGTAATTTTACGTCAGAATATCCGGAGCAACAGGGTGCTTCTGGTACCAGCTTCAGCTTTGATACAACGATTGTGAACAATCGCGGAACAGAACAAAATTACAGTTTATCTGCAGAAACACCGGAAGGCTGGAACGTGACCTTTACGCCTTCGGGAGAGAGCAGTACCGTAGCCAGCATGATGGTGGATGCCGGAGCAAGCAAGGGAATGAAGGTAGCGATCACACCTCCGGATACAATTAAGCAGGGAGAATACACAATTCCATGTACTGCAGTTTCGGCTAACGAGACATTATCCACGGAACTTAAAGTCATCATTACAGGTACTTATGAGGTACAGGTGGCTACACCGGATGGAAGATTAAGTCTGGATGCCTATGCAAATGATGATTCAACGGTGACACTGAATGTGACCAACAGCGGTAATGTAGATCTTACAAATCTAAATCTTACTGCTTCAGCACCGTCAAATTGGGAGGTTACCTTTGACGAATCTGCGATTGATCTGCTGGAAGCAGGAGCTACCAGAGCGGTTACCGCGCATATCAAACCGGATGAAAATGCGATTACCGGAGATTATGTCACGACGATCAAAGTCAGCAATGATATAGTGACTTCATCAGCGGACTTTCGTATTTCCGTAAAGACCAGAACCACATGGGGAATTGCTGCGGTTGCAGTGATCATAATACTGCTTTTGATTTTGAGAGCTATTTTCCGTAAATATGGGAGACGATGACCTATGGATGCACAAGTAAAAGAGCCGATCATTGAGATTCGGGATCTGACAAAAAAATATGGCGATAAGACAGCGGTAAATTCGCTGAATCTCACCATAGATAAAGGAGAAGTATTTGGATTGCTGGGGCCGAACGGCGCCGGCAAGACTACAACGATACTGATGCTGCTGGGACTTACGGAGCCAACTTCGGGAAGTGCGAAGATTCTCGGAATGGACTGCACACGGGAGCCGATCCGGGTAAAACAGATCGTAGGATATCTGCCGGATAATGTCGGATTTTATCCGGACATGACAGGTCGTCAGAATCTTGCTTTTACGGGGAGAATGAATGGTCTGTCGGAAGAACAGATCCGGGAGCGCACAAATCGACTGCTGGAGAGAGTAGGGATGACCAAGGCGGCAGATCAGAAAACAGGGACCTACTCGAGAGGTATGCGCCAGAGACTCGGTGTGGCGGATGTCCTGATGAAAGATCCGCAGATTATCATCATGGATGAACCGACGCTGGGAATTGACCCTGAGGGTATGCGGGAGCTTCTGGAGTTGATAGGGAAACTCTCGAAAGAAGACGGAAGAACGCTTTTGATCTCTTCGCATCAGCTATACCAGATACAACAGGTATGTGACAGAGTCGGTATTTTTGTTGATGGTAATCTGATTGCGTGCGGTGGCATCAGGGATCTTGGAAAACAGATCCAGCAGGAAAATCATTATTCTCTGGAGATAGAGGTAAAACCATGTGACGATCGTCTGCTTGCGGAGATTATGGGACAGCATGGTATAGAGAATATTGAAAAAAAGGGAGATCGAATGATCATCCATTCCGTATGTGACATACGCGCACAGATAACGGCGTATCTTGGAAACAACGGATACGCGATACAGCATTTGCATCAACGGGGTGGTGACTTGGATGAGATTTATCGAAGATATTTTGAAAAGGCAGGACAAGCAAATGAAAACATTCACAGTCACAAAGGAGTTGGACAGGCACTCCGCTTCTTTGGAAGAAAAAAAGAAAAATAA
>JAUNCG010000043.1 GCA_030526715.1 Eubacteriales bacterium | reverse complement strand
GGATTCCAAAGTGACGCTATCTTCCGGATGCTCAAAGAGGAAAAATAACAGGTAGTCAAAATGAACAGATAGTACCTAGTTTGTCTTGACATATATGTAAAATCAGTATAAACTTATAATGTTGTATTGTACAATGAAAATTAAATAAGGAGGTGCTCCTGTGGATGCAACTACAATTATTGTTTGTGTTGTAATCGCCCTGCTTGCAGCAGCTATTAGCTGGTTTGCCGCAATTGCTTATCGCAAGAATGTATCAGAGAAGACGATCGGCAGTGCGGAAGAAAAAGCCAGAGATATAATAGATGATGCATTGAAGGTTGCAGAGACGAAGAAGCGCGAAGCCTTACTGGAAGCAAAGGAAGAGTCCATGAACCGCAAGAACGAGCTTGATCGCGAGACGAAGGATCGCAGAGCTGAATTGCAGAAATATGAACGTCGTGTCTTGGCTAAGGAAGAGGCTATCGAGAAGAAGTCTGATGCACTGGAGAAGCGTGAAGCAAATCTTTCTGCGAAGGAAGAAGAGCTGAAGAAGAAAAGCACAGAGATTGAACACATTCATGAAAAAAAAGTGCAGGAACTGGAGAGAATCTCAGGTTTAACCTCCGAACAAGCAAAAGACTATCTGTTAAAAACTGTTGAAGACGAAGTGAAGAGTGAGACTGCCAGACTTTATAAAGAACTGGAAAGTCGCGCAAAAGAAGAAGCAGGCAAGAAGGCAAAGGAATATGTGGCGACAGCAATCCAGCGCTGTGCAGCGGATCATGTAGCTGAGACCACGATTTCCGTAGTCCAGCTTCCGAGTGATGAGATGAAGGGACGCATCATTGGTCGAGAGGGAAGAAATATCCGTACACTGGAGACCATGACAGGTGTGGATCTGATCATCGATGATACACCGGAGGCAGTGATTCTTTCAAGCTTTGATCCGATTCGGAGAGAAGTGGCAAGAATCGCACTTGAAAAATTGATTGTGGACGGACGAATCCATCCGGCCAGAATCGAAGAAATGGTGGAAAAAGCACAGAAAGAAGTGGATACGATGATTCGCGAGGAAGGCGAATCAGCAGCGTTAGAGGTGGGAGTACATGGAATTCACCCAGAGCTGATACGTCTGCTCGGAAGAATGAAGTTCCGTACCAGTTATGGTCAGAACGCATTGAAGCATTCTATCGAGGTAGCTCAGCTGTCAGGCTTATTGGCTGGGGAGATCGGTATTGATGTTCGCTTGGCGAAACGAGCCGGTCTATTGCATGACATCGGCAAATCCATTGACCATGAAGTGGAAGGATCCCACATTCAGATCGGCGCAAATCTTTGTAAGAAATACAAGGAGTCTGCGACCGTGATCAATGCGGTAGAAGCACATCATGGCGATGTAGAACCGGAGTCTCTGATTGCATGGATCGTTCAGGCGGCAGATACTATTTCTGCGGCACGTCCGGGTGCAAGAAGAGAGACTTTGGAAACATATACCAACAGATTAAAACAGTTAGAAGATATATCAAATTCCTTCAAGGGTGTTGATAAATCGTTTGCTATTCAGGCAGGTAGAGAGATTCGAATCATGGTTGTTCCGGAGAAGGTCAGCGATGCGGAAATGGTATTGATGGCCAGAGATATTTCCAAGCAGATCGAAGCTGAATTGGAATATCCGGGACAGATCAAGGTAAGCGTGATCCGCGAGTCAAGAGCGGTAGATTACGCGAAGTAGAGATTAGAGAAATTAGAGGATGTCAAATTCTGTGTTTTATAGCACAGGGGACGTCCTCTTTTTCTATAGTTTTTGGAATTTGACAGCATAGTATTGTTTTTCGTGATGACAGAGAGAAGACGTCTGCTGTATAATAATGGAAGTAATACAGGGAAGAAATAATGAAGTATAAGAGGTTTGGAAGATGAATAAAAAAGAACTTGCAGAGATTAAGAAACAGTATACACAGCAAAAATGTCCGGCTACGCGTATCTGTGGCTGTTATGTGGACGGAGAAAAGAGAAAACAGACACAGTTTCGTGAGGCGTTTTTGTCACTGGAGGAAGAAGCCTTTTTTAAATATCTCAACATTTTTCGAAAAGCAATGTCCGGGACACTTGGAAAAAATCTTCTCACCATGGAGTTTCCTATGGAGACAGAGAGCGAGGGCGGAACACAGGAGCTGTTAATGAAGCTAAAATATACAGGACTTCAGGATGACAGTGTGCTGGAGGAATTTTATGATAAAATCATAGAATCCTATTATTATGTGGGAAATTATCTGATTCTGCTGGTACACGGTGCGTATGATATTCCCGGAAAGTCTTCGGATAATCTCGAGATGTTTGATGCGTCCGATGAAGTGTATGAACATATTATCTGCTGCATTTGCCCGGTGAATCTGTCGAAGCCCTGTCTGTCCTACAATGCGCAGGAAAATTGCTTCGAAAATCATATTCAGGACTGGATCGTGGAGATGCCCCTGATCGGCTTTCTGTTTCCGGCATTTCATGATCGAAGCTCAGACATCCATAGTTTGCTATACTATAACCAGAAACCGGAAGCGCCAGCAGATGATTTTGTAGATCAGGTGTTGGGGTGTCAGCTGCCCATGACGGCGGGAAGTCAGAAGGAGACGTTTGAAGCCTTAGTGTCGGAGGCGCTTGGGGAGGAATGCAGCTTTGATATGGTTCGCACGATCCATGAGAATTTAAATGAAATGCTGGAAGAACAGAAGGAAGAACCTGCACCCTTGGTTCTGGGACAGGGAGAGGTGAAGCGACTTCTGGAACAGAGTGGAATTTCGAATGAGAGACTGGAGAAATTCGATGAACATTTCGAGGAGGCGGTAGGGGAACAGAAGCCGGAGTTTGTGGCAGCAAATGTGGTACACTCCAGAAAATTTGAGATCCGCACTCCGGATATTGTGATCCAAGTGAATCCGGAACGCGCGGATCTGATAGAAACAAGAGAGATCGATGGGAAAAAATATTTGATGATTGAGGCAAATGAAGGCGTTGAGGTCAATGGTATTGTAATTAAAGAAATCTAAGTTATTATGGCGGAAAAGGGCGGAAGATGAATCTTTGGTTGCTTCTCTTCGCAGAGTGTGATAAAATATTGTTACGATTTTAACCAACCCAGGAGGATAAAGGTATGAAAAAACTTACAGTAACTGACAAGACGAAATGTATGGCCTGTCTTGAATGTGTGAGAGCATGTTCTATGGCATTTTACAAGGTGTTTGATCCGGATAAGTCCTGCATTCAGATCGTAGAAGGTAAGGATGGCAATCCGAAGACCAACGTGTGTATCCAGTGCGGCAAATGCGAGAAGGCCTGTCCGCATGGTGCGATTACTCAGAATGCCAAGGGTGTTTACATGATCAGCAAGAAGCTCTGTACCGGATGCGGAGAATGTGTAGCTGTCTGTCCGATGAAGGTTATGGTAAAGACCGAGGATAGCGAAGTAACCAGCAAATGTATTGCATGCGGAATCTGCGCGAAGGCATGTCCGATGGATATCCTTGCAGTGGTAGAGAAATAATTTCATAGATAAGAGACGATGGAGTTATCCGGTTTCATAGCATATGGAATCGGATAACTCTTTTGTATAACAGAATCATAAAAGCTAAAATGCAAAAACGACGTGAAATTTGGTTTTTTGGACGAAAAAAGAAAAATAAACAAACAAAATCACAGAAAACAACATATAAAAAGAGAGAAAACATACAAAGTCAACAAAAAAATATTGACATATAGAGAAGTATATTATACAATCTGATTATCTTAACAGTGAGTTCCTCGCGGGAGGCACTGTAACCGGTATAATTCATATTTTAAGGAGGATTTTACATGAATAAGAAAGTTATGGCGATGATCGCGGCATCCGCAATGGCAGCATCCTTTTCTATGGTAGGAAGCGCTGAGGATATTGAGATCAATGTAATCGCAGCTGAGTATGGACAGAATACAGCGGACTGGTGGAAGACATTTCAGGAAGACTTTAACAATGACAATCCGGGCATTAAGCTGAATGCAGAGGTAGTTTCATGGAATGATATTTATACGGTAGTGAATACACGTATTCAGGGTAACAACGCACCGGATGTTCTGAACATTGATGTATTTGCAGATTATCAGGCAGATGACCTGCTTCTTCCGGCCAAGGATTATGTTTCGGAAGAGACCTATGCAAAGATGTATCCGTCCTTTTTGGCGCAGTCAGAGGTAGACGGAGAGGTATGGGCGGTACCGGATCTGGCTTCCGCACGCGCAATGTACTATAACAAAGATATCCTTGAGGCAGCCGGGGTAGACGTACCGACGACATGGGATGAGCTGAGAGCGGCATGTGAAGCGATCAAAGAATACGACGACACGATTTATCCGTGGGGCATTGATATGACCACAGATGAAGGTCAGGCTGCATTCGCATATTATACATGGAATAATGGCGGTGGATTTGTGGATGAGAATGGTGAATGGACGCTGAACAGTGCAGCAAACGTAGAAGCTCTTGAGTTTGCGATCGGTCTGGTGAATGACGGACTTACCAATTCTGATCCGGCAAATGATACACGTTACGATCTGCAGGATATGTTTGGAACCGGTCAGGTGGCTATGGTGATCGCTCCGAACAGCTTGCCGACCTATATTGCGGACGGCGGTCATGAAGTGAACTTTGGCGTAGCGTCTATTCCGTGTAACAATGGCGAGTCTGTATCCGCAGGTGTTATGGACAGATTTATGTGCTTTGACAATGGCTATTCAGATGAAAAACTGGAAGCAATCAAGACATTCTTTGATTATTTCTATGATGATGACCGTTATTCTGACTGGGTGCTTATGGAGGGCTTCCTTCCGGCAACTGAGGCAGGCGGCGAGGCTGTAGCAGCGGCTGACGAGAGTATGGCGGCATGGGTTGACATTGTTGGATCCAGCAAGTTCTATCCGACAGCAAAGGCTGAATGGGCAGATGTGAAGCAGGGCGTTATCGAAGCAGAGCAGAGAGCGCTGCTGGGCGAGGATGTTCAGACCGTTTTGGATGAGCTTCAGGAAGATATTGCAGGTTAATTTGAATATACAAGGATAATCTATAATCTGAGAGCCGGGTAGCTTCATCCCGGCTCTTTTGATAGCATAGATGGAGGGTTAAAATGGGTGGCTGTATATGAAGAACAGAAAGGTGACGCGATCTTTGACACCGTATCTCTGGCTCCTGCCAAGTATCCTGCTGATGACGGTTTTTATTCTGTTCCCGATTTTTGAGGTGTTTCGCACCTCTGTGAGCAAGGTGAGCAAAGCCGGGATCATCAAAGGATTTGCGGGGCTGGACAACTTTTCCAAGGTGGTTGGCAGCGCGACCTTTGGAATGGTACTGAAAAATACGCTGGTATGGACGATCGTCGTGGTAGGCTTATCTACATTGATCGGATTTGTGCTGGCGTTACTGTTGAATAATAAGTTTCCGGGAAGAAAGGCGGCCCGCGCAGTTGTGGTATTTCCTTGGGCGACGTCTCTGATTATTCAGGCAGGTGTTTGGAAGTTTATCATTGACGGTGACTTCGGAACTTTAAACACATTGTTGATGAAGCTTGGTATTATCAGCGCTCCGATGAACTGGACTCCGAGTCCGGCAGCATATTTTGCATGGGAGTGCTGGGTGGGTATTTTTGTAACGATTCCTTTTGTTACATTCTGTGTGCTTGCAGGGCTTCAGAGTATTGATGAGGCCTTTTATGAGTCGGCAACTGTGGATGGCGCAGGCTTCTGGCAAAAGCTGTTTCATATTACTTTGCCGCTGGTGCGCTCATCACTGACTGTCAGCACGGTGCTAAACATTATTTATGTATTTAACTCCTTCCCGATCATCTGGACGATCACGAAGGGAGATCCGGCAAACCGCACCGATACGTTGGTGACATACCTGTACAAGCAGGCGTTTTATAAAGGCAGAACCGGTGAAGCGGCGGCAATTTCTGTGATCGGATTCCTGATTCTGTGCGTATGCGCATCGATCTATATGGTGATATCATTGAGAAAGGAGGAGCAGGATGCCTAGTAAAAAGAAAACATCAAGCGCTAAGATACTGCGTGTTCTGCTGTACCTTGCGATCATTGTTATGGTGCTGGTGACACTGTATCCGTATTTCGTAATGTTCACCAGCGCATTGAAGTCGAGAGCGGAGATTTATGCAAAACAGGGAACTCTGCTTCCGATAGAATGGCAGTGGTCGAACTATGTAGAGATCTGGAAGCTGGCGCCGTTGGGACGTTATTTTGTGAACTCCATAGTAGTAGCCGGAGGCGCTACGGTAATAGCGATTCTGTGTGGTATTCCGGCAGCCTATGCATTATCACGTATGAAGTTTAAGGGAAAGAAGTTCTTCCTCGGGCTTGTGATCGTATCCCAGATGTTTGCGCCGGTAGTGCTTCTGGTTGGTATTTACAAGATCATGAGCATGTTCCATCTGACAGATACGCTGATAGCGCTGGTATTTGTCAATGCGGCCTTCAATCAGGCTTTTGCCATTTGGCTCCTGCGCGGAACCTTCCAATCGATTTCCAATGAGATGGAACAGGCGGCGACGATTGACGGATGCAATCAGGTGCAGGCGATGATCCGGATATTGATTCCGGTTGCTGCGCCGGGTATCGTGACAGCGTTGATTTTTGTATTTATCAATGCTTGGAACGAGTATACAGTAGCTTTGACATTGATCTCCAGTGATATTTTAAAGCCACTGACCGTCGGTATTACCGTATTTAACGGATATAATATGATTGAGTGGCAGTATCTGTTTGCATCGTCTCTGTTTGCGACGATTCCGGTAGTGATCCTGTTTATCTGTATTGAGAAACATCTGGTAGGCGGACTGACCTCCGGTGGTGTAAAGGGATGATTTGAAGTAAAAATAGTTATCGTATTGAACCGTCGATCCATAGTGATTGGCGGTTCTTTTGAAGAGAACCCCCGGCAGTTTCGCGCCGGGGGTTCTGAATAAGAAGGAATATTAAAATGACTTTGCGATGAAATTACTGTGCGCCTTCGATAGAAGCCCACTGCTCCTCGATAGAAGCGCAGGTTGCATCCTTATCTGCTGTGCCTGCGATATAAGCCTGCATCAGCTCGCCGAATACCTGATGCCAGCTATCGGTGGAATAGCAGATGCCAAGCGGAGCAGCGCCTTTTTCTGTTTCAAGAGCGCTTCCCTGTTTGATGATTTCAAAATCGCTCTCAGCAGTAGTTTTTACCGGAGGAACCACACCTGCTACGCTGGTGAACCAGTCAATACCGTAATCGGAGGTGTACCACCAGTTTACGAAATCAAGAGTAGCCTGAAGAGATTCAGATTCGCTGGATACACGGAGAGCCTGATCGGCGCCGGAAATAATCTGGCACTGTGCGGGATCGTTGGTTACCGGATAACCGTTGAATCCAACCTGAAGGTCGGGATCGATCGCGAGAGAATCAGCCTCGATCCATGCGCCCTGTCCGAGAACCATAGCTGCTTCACCGCCGCCGTATGCTGCCAGTTCGTTTTCCAGAGCAGTCTCAAGCGGTTTGTCATCGCCGTATTTTACAGCAAGGTCAATAAAATTGAAGAAGTTATCATACAGCTCAGGATAATCGGAAACCTTTGCCTCACCCTTTTCGAAGGAAGCTACGAGGTCTGCAACCGAGATGTTGGCATTTGTTGCTGCAGCGGCAAGATAGTGCTGCCAGATATGCTTGAATACCCACCACTCGCTGAAGCCTGTGGTAAATGGTTTGTAACCTGCTTCGGAGATCTTTTCGCATGCTGCGGTAAGCTCGTCGATCGTCTGCGGGAATTCTGTAATGCCACATTCCTCAAAAATACCTTTATTATATACCATGCCAAAATAGTTGCCCTTGATAGCCAGACCATAGACACCATCGCCGGTCTCAGGGGAAGCCATAGTAGCAGCTACGGAAGGAAGCATGGAATCGACCAAAGGCTGATCCTTCAGATCATAGGACCACTCTTTGTAAGTATCAATTTCTTTTCCGGAAGTGGAAGAGAAGATATCCGGTACCTCGCCGGAATTTAATTTCGCCTTTAACAGTGTCGGGTAATCATTCTGGGTAGTCTCATAATTGATGGTTACATCCGGCGCTACTTCCTTGTAGGCGTCGATCAGTTCGTTGATAGCATCGGCATATTCCGGAGAGCTGATAAACATGTAAATTTCATTTTCATCAGCAGATACAGAAATACCTGCGAGCGTGGTGAGTGCCATCACGGTACCCATAAATGCACATACGACTTTCTTTTTCATTGTAAATCCTCCTTTAAATAATATTATTTTTGTTTACGTTCTGCAATAGGTGCAGACATACGTATTTACCCTTTTACGGCTCCGGCGACGACACCCTCCACGATATATTTCTGTAGGAAGATAAAAATCAGGATGGAAGGCGTTACGGCCAGCACCATGGCTGTCATAGCAAAATGCCATTTGGTGTTCATCTGTCCGACGAAGGTGTAGGCAGCCAACACCAGTGTTTTGGTAGAATTGTTGCTGTTCACCATCAGAAGAGGGAGCAGGAAGTCGTTCCAGATCCACATTACGTCGAGTACGATGACAGTAACAGTTACGGATTTTAACAACGGAAAGATGACAGAGAAAAATGTGACCGTTGTAGAAGCACCGTCAATACGGGCACTCTCGTCAATTTCCTTTGGAATGGTCTTCATAAAATTAAAGTAAATAAAGGTGGCCATGGGGATGCCAAAGCCCCAGTACTGAAAGCCGAGTCCCAGCTTGCTTCCGGATAGATGAACAATGTTCATGGTTTTGAGCAGAGTGATCATGATGGTCTGAAATGGAATCAGCATGGGTGTGATAATGATCAGGTAAGCAATTCTTGTGTAACGGCTGGTGCGGCGGTCGAGAATATAAGCTGCCGCAGAGCTGAAAAACACGATGCCGACGATACCAGTGACCGTGATGATCACGTTGTTGCCAAACAGGCGAAAATAGTTGATCTTGTCGATGACATAAGAGTAGTTCGCCCATTCCGGAAGCGTGGGTAGTGCGATTGCGTCTCGGACGATCTCTCCAAAAGGCTTCAGGGAATTCATAAACATCAGAAAAACAGGATAGATGTAAATGAGAGAAGCCAGAGTTAATATTATGAAAAACAGAAGCTTTTGGATATTCTTTTTTGCCTTTGTATGCATGAGCTGCACCTCCTACAAATCTACTTCGCGGCGACTGAAGACCCTGAGTACAAGCTGTGTCAAAATCAACACTACGAGGAAGTAGATGATAGACTCGGCAGAACCGAGACCGTAATTATTATTCTGGAAAGCCTCTTTGTAGATCTGCAGTGTAACACTGTAGGTGGCGCCTCCGGGACCGCCCTTAGTTAACGCTAAAATAATATCGAACACTTTTAGTCCATTAGTAAGAGACATAAATACACAGGTTGTCATAGAGGGGCCGAGCAATGGGAGCGTAATACGGAAAAAACGCTGACGATTGGATGCGCCGTCTACGACTGCGGCTTCGAGTACATCGGCCGGAAGAGCCTGAAGCCCTGCGATATAAAGTACAATATAAAATCCTAAGGATTGCCATACTCCGACAAACACAACGGAGTAGAATGCAAGAGAAGGACTCCCGAGCCAGCTCAGATCCCAAAGCGCCCATCCGGTAATATCCGCAAGCTTTGCAAATCCCTGAGTGAAAATAAATTTCCAGATAAATCCGACGATGGTCATACTCATAATATAAGGAATAAAAAACATTCCGCGCATGAGGTTCGCGAGCCTGAATTTTTTGGTAAGACAAACGGCAAGGAACAATGCGATTACGTTTGAAAGAATGACAAATAGAAATGTATATTTTCCGGTAAATAACAAGGAATCTGTAAAATCACGGCTTTTGCTGAAAATCGTGACAAAGTTATCGAGTCCGATGAATTCCGCATCCTTTGCAATGCCGTTCCATTTGGTAAGAGAATAATACCCGCTCATGACAAAGGGGATGTACATCATCAATGTGACCAGCAACAGAGCCGGAAGCGTATATAGCACAGTCTCGCAGACTTCTTTGCGTTTACGTTTTGATTTCAGCATATGTCAGCCTCCTTTGTTGAGTGCGATATCGTTGTATTGCATAAAATAAAAATGATATAGATATTTTAGCTCCATGTGTTGCACAATGTAATGGAAAAATAATAAAATAATATGGTAAAAAAACGAACAAATAATTAGAGAGAATAGTGTATAATAAATGGAAAAGTGATAGATAGAGGATAAGATACCATAGAGAGGAATTTGATAAGGCATTGGAGACGGATAAGATAGACAGAAGAAAAAAGAAACGACAATTCAGATGGCAGTGGATGAATCGCATGCCATTGTTTTTGCAGCTGGCGGTACTGATGACTGTGATCACCTCGCTGCTGATCGGATTTCTGCTGGTGCGCGATTATCAGCAGAATAAAAAATCGGTGCTTGAGCAGCATTTGGCGACATCTAATAGAGTTTTAAAAATGGAGATGCGTAATCTGGAGCAGTACATCCGTGAACTGGCCTCCTTTTGCCTGCAGCCCCGTTATGATGCGGAATTGAAAAATGCCCTGAGTACAAGCACACCTTTTTCGCCGGAAAAAGAGAATTATATTCGGGATGCGATACGTGGTTATTGGTTTTCCAGATCGGATCTGCGAGGATACCGTATATATTTTTGCGGACAGGACTGCTCTTTTGGACGGGTAGGAGGCGCGCAGCATGTGACGCGATTGGATGGAGCCGTCATGCTCCAGAAAGATGGAATCGAACGCGCCGGATCAGGAAGGTATTACAATGCGATCCTGCCGTCCGCAGATGAACAGAGCTTTTTCAGTTATTATCAGTCCATCATTCAGATTCGCGACCGCAGTCAGAAGGCAGTCGTGAGGGTGGATGTGGATATTGATTATGCGCAAACGATCAATGCCGGACATGAGAGCAACCATGAATTTCTTTGCGTATTAAATGATCGTGGGGAACTTCTGTTTTCGGGAAATGACGGGGTAATAGAAAAAAAATCCGGGAATACGTTAAGGACGCTAAACGATATGGAGGACGGAAACATCACAATTACGCAGCTGAATGGAGAAGCGTATCTTGGGGTGCTCTGCACAGGAGAGAAATACGGCCTGAAATTGCTTTCGCTGTTACCCATGAGTGTTGTAAGGGGAGAACTATTGTCGGTGCTGAAGTCCGGTATACTGTTCGGTATACTGCTGTGGATGCTGGCGGTATTGATGATTATAGTAATTCTACAGTTGGCGATACGTCCTCTGATCAAGCTCAGCGGACAGATGAAAAGAGTAGGTGACGGTAATTTTTCACTCGCAGAAAATGCCGGAGGCAGCAGAGAGGTAGCAGATCTGACGGAAAGCTTCAATGACATGGTCACGCATATTGACAGATTGATTCAACAAAACTATCTTTCTGAAATCAATGAAAAGACATTACGGCTGACGGCTCTTGAGGCACAGATCAACCCCCACTTTCTGTATAATACCTTGCAGGCCATTGGTTCGGATGCATTGATAAACGGACAGCCTCAGATCAATGAGATGATCACTTCGCTGGCGGCTAATCTGCGATATTCTATCAAGGGCGGCGATCTGGTAACCTTAAAAGAAGAAATGACATATACGGAAAACTATATTCTCCTTCAGAAGATCCGCTTGGAAGAACGGTTAAATGTATTGACTCATTTGGAGGTAGATGTGGAGCAGTGCCGTATTCCGAAAATAAGTATCCAGACATTAGTGGAAAATTCCATACTTCACGGAATGGGAGACGGGATGGACAGTATTTTTATCATGATACGTGCGAAAGTGATACAATTGTCACAGGGATCATTTTGGGAGGTGACCGTGGCGGATGACGGATGTGGAATAGATGCGGGACAGCTGGCAAAAATGCAGGAAGAATTTAAAAACTACCTGCAGCCGGGAAGCGCCGGAAAAATAGGTTTGGCTAATCTTTACAGTCGTCTGCAGATTTTATATCAGGGACGAGCCTCATTGGAGATAAGAAGTCAGATAGGAGAGGGAACAGATATTATCATGCGAATCCCGGTAGAGGATAAGGAGGGAAAACATGCTGAAAGCGTTGATTGTGGATGATGAGAAGCCAGTGCGCACGGCGATCGGCACGCTGGGGGCGTGGTCCAGATTTCAAATAGAACAGCCCCTGATGGCGGAGAATGGAAAAGAAGCGCTGCGCATTTTGAGAGAGGTACGTCCGGAAATCGTGTTTCTGGATATTAATATGCCGATTATGAACGGATTGGATTTTTTGAAGAAGGCTTCTGGAGAATTCCCCAATACCTGTTTTTTGATCGTGAGTGGTTATGATGATTTCACTTATGCACAGACTGCAATACGTTACGGCGCGCAGGATTATCTGCTGAAGCCGGTAGTGGAGGAAGAACTGAATGGAGCGATCCTTCGGGCAGTGCAGACGCTCTGCCCGGATTTCAGCATTGATGCGCAGAAGGAAAAGAACCTCGCACCGGATGAGATTATCGAAATTATTCATGACTATATTGAGAACAATTATAGTCAGAATATTAAGCTGTCTATGTTTGCGGATAAATATTATTTCTCTAAAGAATATCTGACACGTCAGTTTAAAGCGCGGTACCATTGCGGTATCTATGAATATGTCCTGAAGGTGCGCATGAAGCGTGCCAAGGAGCTGCTGCTTGATCCGGAAAATAAGATACAGGAGATTGCAGAGCGGGTAGGCTATGCAGATCATAATTATTTCAGTAAGGCGTTCCGCACTTATTATGGAGTAACACCGTCAGCCTTTCGCCAAGAGGCGGGGATCATCGGATAATATGGTATGTTGTAATAGCATAATGAAAAAAGAATGTATTTAGTTGCATATAAAACCATTTAAGTGTATAATGAAAATAAATTGTACAATACTGATAAAAAATAAAAATTTTAGAGAAATAATATATATAAGATGGCAAAAAGGGGATGCGCTAGTGCTTACAAGACTTGAAATACAGTTAAAAGTAGATGGGATAAATAAAATACCTAATCAGAAAGCCGTTTTATTACAAAGTATTTTACTGGGAAAGGCTTCGCAGAGTTTTGCTGAGAAAATGCATATTTCCGGACTGCATCCATATAGTCAGGCTGTTGGATACGAGAATGGAAGAAATATATGGAAAATTCATACGTTAAATGATGAGTCATATAATGAACTGATTGTTCCAATGGAAAATGCTGATTTTTATCAGTTTGAAATCACTCATAATGATTGGAACGTAGTTATTGTGTCAAAACAAAAAATTCAAATATCAGAATCTGAAATGATGGAACAATTCTATTTTTCTAAAGGATGTCGATATATATATATTAAATTTTGCACGCCGACCTCTTTTAAAACAAATGGTTCTTATGTTATTTATCCGAGAGTAGACCTACTATATAAAAGTATCTTTATGAAATATGAGGCAGCTTCGAAAAATGAGACGCTTTACAGTGATGAATTGCTTGAACAAATGATAAATTCTACACAGATATCATCTTATCGATTACAAAGCTGTATGTATCACATTGGGAAAGTGCCGATACCTGCCTTTTTGGGGGAAATTACGCTGAGAATAGGAGGTCCGCAATCACTTGTTAATTTTATTCACTTCCTATTGCAATACGGAGAATTTTGTGGGGTAGGAGTAAAAGCAGGAATGGGAATGGGAAATATTGTGATAGGAGGTAGAGAAAGATGACAGAAGAAAAAGTACAACTGATACTCGGAGGATTACTACACGATATAGGAAAAGTAATCTACCGTCAAGGAGATGGCCGAAGACATAGTCAGAGCGGGCATGATTTTCTGGTAGAGGAAGCAATGCTTAATGAAAAGAATATTTTAGATTCTGTTAGATTTCACCATGGAAAAGAATTGAAAAATGCGCCTATTGAGGATAATTCGTTTGCATATTTGACATATATTGCAGATAATATTGCTTCAGCGGCTGATCGACGTGAAAATAATTCTGAAGACATTGGCTTTGAAATGACACTACCTTTAGAACCGGTATTTAATATTTTGAATGGAAATCATCAAAGATATTACTATCATTCAATGTTTCTGGATAAAGAAAGTGGATTAAATCATCCTACAGAGAAGAAAGAAGCATTTGACGAATTCTTTTATAAGTGTGTTAAAGAAAATATAAAAGAAAATTTAAAAGGAATTCTATTTAATAATGAATACGTAAATTCGTTGCTGGCGATTCTTGAGGCAAATCTAACATATGTACCGTCTTCAACAGCAAAAGCAGAAGCCGCGGATATTTCTTTATACGACCATTTAAAATTGACAGCAGCATTGAATTCATGCATTTATGATTATTTGCGAGAAAATGAAATAAAAAATTACAGAGAAATATTATTCTGTAATGCTGTCAAATTCTATGATCAGAATACATTTATACTTTTTTCTATGGATGTATCCGGAATACAGCAGTTCATTTATACGATTCATAGTGAAGGCGCACTGAAAATGTTGCGTGCTCGCTCGTTTTATCTCGAATTAATGATGGAACATATGATAGATATACTGTTAACTAAAACGGAGCAGTCGAGAGCTAATTTATTGTATGCGGGTGGTGGACATTGCTATATTTTGTTTCCGAATACGGAAAAAGTAAAATTGATAATAAGAGAATTTGAGACCGAACTAAATCAATGGATGCTGCATAATTTTGGTGTAGATTTGTATGTTGCAATGGGAATGTCAGAATGTAGCTCTAATAATTTGAAAAATAATCCGAAGGGCAGTTATCAAGATATCTTTCGAATGATAGCACGTTCGTTGTCTCAAAAAAAATCACGTAGATATCAGGCAGAGCAGATTATACAATTGAATGCGGCATGTGGAGGAGATCATACAAGAGAATGCAGAGTATGTAAACGAATTGGAGTGTTAAAAGATCAAGATGAATGTTCGATATGCAATAGGTTGAGTGAATTGTCAAAGAATATACTATACACTGATTTCTTTGCAATTAGTAAAACTGAAAGATCAGAAAGTAAACCACTTCCGTTGCCTTTTGGAATGTATTTGTATCCGGAAAATCAAGATAGCTTGAGAAAAAGGATGCAGTCGGATGAAGGTTTTGTCCGTGCATATACCAAGAATCAGTTTTTTACTGGAAAAAATATAGCTACCAAACTTTGGGTAGGAAATTATACTACGGGAGATACATTTAAAGAACTTGCGATGCATGCAACCGGAATTGAACGGATTGGCATACTGAGAGCAGATATTGATAACCTTGGTAAAACAATTGTTTCGGGGTTTGAAAATGCTGAAAATCAGGATAGATATGTAACAATTTCACGTACGGCAACGCTATCGCGGCAGTTATCTTTGTTTTTTAAATTTCATATTAATATGATTCTTGAACATCCCAAATTTACTCTGACAGGAGAAATGAAGCAAAAAAGAAAGGCAACAATAGTGTATTCAGGGGGAGATGATTTGTTCATTGTTGGTGCATGGGATGATATTCTTGAGTTGGCAATTGATATTGAAGAGGAATTTAAAGC
The DNA here is from genome assembly GCA_030526715.1 of Eubacteriales bacterium. GTDB lineage: Bacteria > Bacillota > Clostridia > Lachnospirales > Lachnospiraceae > Marvinbryantia. The sequence goes on along the minus strand of JAUNCG010000043.1, from coordinate 2,513 downwards.
GTATACGGAGGGAACACTTACACTTTCTGCGGGAATCGGTATGTATCAGTCGGGTTTTCCGATACATGTGAGTGCATTGGAAGTAGCAGAATTAGAGGAAGCATCAAAGAATCTCCCCGGTAAAAATGCAATAACATTTCTTCCGGATGGAGAAACACATGAGGCATCAGAAGGGAAAGAAAAAATACAGATAGCTGATGGTACATATACATGGGAAGAATTTAAAAATTGTGTGTTGAAAGATAAATATGCAGCTATTTCAGAGTTTTTTGATTGTTCAGAAGATAAGGGGAAGAATTTTTTGTATCATCTACTGGAGTTGATACGTAACCAAAAAGAAAAAATAAATTTAGCAAGATATATATATTTGTTGGCACGAATGGAACCGGGGGCAAAGGCATTGGAGAACGAAAAAAGAATATATCAAAAATTTTCAAAGCAAATGTATCACTGGATTCATTCAGAAAAAGATTGCAGAGAATTAAAGACAGCAATAACGTTGTACGCATATTTTACACGTGAAAAGGGGGAAGTATAAATGACGATAACGGAGGAAAATTTTGTTGAAAGAGCGGAAAAAGCTATAAAAGAATTGATTGAAATGAAAAATCCGAAAACAGGACATGTTGAGCCGAGAGTCACAACATCGCAGATCAGAAATTTACTTGCAATGTCTGCGGATATATATAATGATGTCATTTTATTGAGAGAGGACAGATTGCCGGAAAGTATCTGTGGAAGAATTCAGTATCTAAAAGTTCGGATGATTTATGAAGCGGGAAGAACATCGGAGGTACGTAGACTTGTTGAAAACGCCAATTTACTAAAAATTGTTGATGAAATTCAAGGTAGGAGGAAAAATTATCTCTTGTATAGTAGATATATGGAAGCGTTAGTGGCTTATCACAGATATTACAGAGAAGAAGACTGGGGGGGACAAAAGCATGTATGCTAAAATACAAATTGTTGGAAGAATAGAAGTGGTTACGGGAATGCATATCGGAGGATCCTCTGCATTTGCTGCAATTGGTGCAGTTGATTCACCGGTGATTAAGGATGTGAGAACAAATCAACCAATGATTCCGGGGAGTTCTTTGAAAGGGAAAATGAGGGCGTTACTCGCAAAAGTATATAATGATCATTTGGTGTCTGAACCAGATGATGATACAGAGTGTTTGACGAGATTGTTCGGTGCTGCAAAAAAGGAGCATGTAAAAAACAGCCGTATTTTGATTTCAGATATGTTGCTTTTAAACGAAGATGAATTACATTCTATGGGATTACAGAGTCTTACAGAAGTAAAATTTGAAAATAGAATCAATCGTCTTTCATCTACAGCTATTCCAAGACAAATTGAGAGAACGGTACGTGGCGCTCAGTTTGGACTGGATATAATATATGAAGCTACAGATGAAAAAGAAGTTATAGAAGATTTTGAAATCTTGACCGAAGGATTTCGCTTATTGCAATATGATTATTTAGGGGGAAGTGGTTCGCGCGGATACGGAAAGATAAAATTTTATGATTTAGAAGCAGAGGTAGTTGTGGGACAGGTGGATGATGCTATTGTAGAGAGATGCAATAAGCTGTTGAAGGATGTGTAAGCATGAAATATCAGATATATAAACTTAAATTTTCAACGGGTGTGCATTTAGGAAATAGAAGTCTGGAAGAGGCAGAGTATCTTTTAATGGCAGATACATTATTCTCGGCTTTATGTCAGGAATATCTGAAAATATTTGATTCGGAATTATGTACATTTGTGGATAAGGCAAGAAATGGAAACATATTGATTTCTGATGCGTTTCCATATATTGGGACAGAGCTCTATATCCCAAAACCTATGATTTTTATAGAAAATGCATCGCAACAGGGAGACTCTATATTAAAAAAGGCATATAAAAAATTAAAATATATTCCGATAAGTAAATTTGGTATGTACCTTACGGGAAACATGGATGTCTCACAAGAAAATAGTTACTTTCATGGATTGGGAAGGAAAGAAATTCGGGAAAATGTTTCCATTCGTGGAGAAAATGAGCCACAGCCTTATCGTACAGGAATATATCATTTTGCAGAAGGCAATGGATTGTATTTAATTATTGGGATTGAGAAGACAGAAGACGGGATGATTTTATCAGAACTGTTTGAATCTCTTGGCTATACTGGAATCGGAGGGAAAAGAAGTAGTGGATTAGGAAAGTTTGAGATGCAAATGGTTCGCATACCTAGTGAATTAAAGGAAAGACTAGGTACGGAAGATTACTCCAAATATATGACACTTTCAGTAAGTTTGCCACAGCAAAATGAATTGGAAAAGTCTTTAAAAAATGCAGATTATAAAATACAAAAAAGAAGTGGATTTGTTCAGTCTTTGAAGTATAGTCAGGAGCAGAGACGAAAAAATGACTTATATGTATTTCAGGCGGGTTCTTGTTTTACAAATAAGTTTGCTGGAGATATTTATGATGTGAGTAACGGTGGAAATCATCCCGTCTTCTGTCTTCTCAATC
>JAUNCG010000042.1 GCA_030526715.1 Eubacteriales bacterium | reverse complement strand
GAGCTTCTGACGGCATTTGAAGCATAACAGCTTTTATAGGACAAATTTCAATCGGAAAAAAAGGAGAACAGCTATGAATCTTAAAGAAGCAATGAGTGCAAGACATACAGTATGAAAATATAAGGGAACACCACTTTCGACAGACGTGGTATATAAGCTGAACGACAGGGTGAGTGAAAATAATGCGAAATTGGGACTCTCCATCAGAGTTCTTATGAAGGGGATGCGCCGGAGTGGTCCGCGCCGGAGTGGACGCCGTGCTTCTTGCACCGACTGCCATTAATCGTCAGGCCTACACCATCACAGGCAAGGGAAATGAGGTCACGATGACTTATAAGAAAGGCGCTTTTCCGGCGCGGATCTCGGTATCGGAAGGTATCATTTTGAACTTGGCGCGGGAACGGAGAACTATAAATGGACAAAGAAGTTTTGATGAAGAAGATGACGATAAACAAATCGCAAGAGGACATCTTAGGTAAAATAAACGTAAATACCATAAAAGTATAAAGCAGCTTTAGTAACTTTATAAAATAGATTTTTGAGATAGGATACGTTATACTGTAGATAATCATAATTCACGATCAGTCGGCAATCCTTGCTGACAGTGAAAATAAATAATCAGAAGAGTAAGGAGAAATGAAGATGGATTACGCAAAAGAATCTCTGAGATTACATGGTGAGTGGAAGGGTAAGATCGAAGTTGTAACAAGAGTTCCGGTTGAGTCCAAGGAAGATCTGGCATTGGCTTATACTCCCGGTGTAGCGCAGCCGTGTCTGGAGATCCAGAAGGATATAGATAAGAGCTATGAGTTGACCAGAAGACATAATATGTGCCTTGTTGTTACCGACGGCAGTGCAGTACTCGGTCTGGGAGATATCGGACCGGAAGCAGGTATGCCGGTTATGGAAGGAAAGTGCGTACTGTTTAAAGCCTTCGGTGATGTAGATGCATTCCCGCTGTGCATTAAGAGTCAGGATGTAGACGAGATCGTGAACACGATCTATCTTATCTCCGGATCCTTTGGTGGAGTAAATCTTGAGGATATTTCTGCTCCGCGTTGTTTTGAGATTGAGAAAAAGTTAAAAGAGAAATGTGATATTCCGATTTTCCATGATGATCAGCATGGTACTGCGATCATCACACTGGCAGGTCTGACCAATGCTTTGAAGGTGGTAGGCAAGAACAAAGAAGAAATCAAGGTTGTCATGAACGGCGCAGGCGCTGCAGCGATTTCTATTGCGAGATTGCTTCTGACCGCGGGCGTAAAGGATATCACTCTCTGTGACAGAAACGGTGCAATCTACGAGGGAAGAGAGAAGGGGATGAACCCGATCAAGGAAGAGATGGCGAAGGTCACCAACCTTGAGAAGAAGGCAGGAAGCCTTGCCGATATGCTGGTTGGCGCAGACGTATTCATCGGTGTTTCCGCTCCGGGCGCAGTGACCACAGAGATGGTGAAGACCATGAATAAGGATGCAATCGTATTTGCGTGCGCAAACCCGACACCGGAGATCTTCCCGGAGGATGCAAAGGCCGGCGGAGCTAAGGTTATCGCAACCGGAAGAAGTGATTTCCCGAATCAGATCAACAACGTTCTCGCCTTTCCGGGAATCTTCCGCGGTACCTTCGATGTTCGAGCAAAAGATATAAATGATGAGATGAAGCTTGCAGCTGCAAAAGCGTTGGCAGACTTTATTCCGGAGGATAAACTGAATGCGGATTATATCATTCCGGCCGCATTCGAGGAGGGAGTCGGCGCTGCAGTGGCAAAGGCAGTTGCGCAGGCAGCAAAAGACAGCGGAGTAGCAAGACTGTAATCGAGAATATATCGCATAAAAAGATGAGGTGAAATATCCTCATCTTTTTTTCGATTGTGCGTAATATGAAAGAAAATCCGATGCCGCTAAAGCAGAAAAGGGATATCTTTTTTTCAAAATATCAGGTACAATGGATATAACTGAATAAAAGGACAAAATAATAATGCAAAATAATAAAAAAAGTAAGAATCAAAATATGGTACTGGGTATTCTGGCTCATGTGGATGCAGGGAAGACGACTTTGGCGGAAAGCATGCTGTATCTCTGCAAGAATATACGTAAAATGGGAAGAGTGGATCACAAAGATGCGTTTCTGGACAACTATGAGATGGAGCGCAGCCGTGGGATCACGATTTTTTCAAAACAGGCAGAGCTGACACTGGGAGAGCGTCCGGTGACGCTGTTGGATACGCCGGGACATGCGGATTTTTCGGCTGAGATGGAGAGGACGCTTCAGGTATTGGATGCCGCGGTGATGGTGATCAGTGCGGCAGATGGTGTCCGAGGACATGATCTGGTATTGTGGAAGCTTTTGAAGCAGTATCGTATCCCTACCTTTTTGTTTATAAATAAGATGGATCAGGAGGGAACGAATCCGAAACGGTTAATGCAGGAGCTGACTACGAAGCTGGACGACGGATGTGTGGACTTTGGATGTGAGGATACACAGGAGTTCTATGAAAAGCTGGCATTGTGTGAAGAAGCCCTGCTGGAAGAGCATCTGGAGCACGAAAGGATCACGCAGGACAGTATTCGCCGCGCGGTGATGGCGCGAAATGTATTCCCCTGCTTTTTCGGATCTGCATTGAAGACACAGGGAGTGCAGGAGCTGCTGAGTGGAATGGAGCACTATATTGGTGAAAGACAGTATCCGCAGGAGTTTTGTGCCAGAGTTTACAAGATCAGTCGGGATGCAAGAGGAGAACGTCTGACACATCTGAAGATCACAGGCGGAGCCCTGAAGGTAAAGATGCCGATACAGACAGGTAAAGACGCAGATGGAATGGAGAAGGTGGATCAGATACGTATCTATTCCGGAGAGGGTTACCGAATGGTACAGGAGGCGGAAGCCGGAAGGATATGTACTGTCAGCGGATGGCAAAATAGCTATTGCGGACAGGGACTGGGAAGTGAGCCGGAGGGGGAAATGCCGGTACTGGAGCCGGTACTATCCTACAGCATCGGGCTTGAGCCGGGAAGCGATGTACACGGGGCATATCTGAGGCTGCAGCAACTGGAGGAAGAGGAACCGACGCTTCGTATGGTCTGGGATGAAGAAGCACAGGAGATCCGCGTGATGGTCATGGGGGAAGTACAGATTGAGATTCTGGAGCATCTGATCGCGGAGAGATTTGCTATGAAGGTGAGCTTCGACAGCGGAAGCATCGTATATCGCGAGACGATTGCAGCTCCGGTGGAGGGCGTGGGGCATTTTGAGCCTTTGCGTCATTATGCGGAGGTACATCTGCTGATGGAGCCGGGAGAACGGGGAAGTGGATTAGAGATCGCGGCGGACTGCAGTGAAGATGTTTTGGATAAAAACTGGCAGCGATTGATCGTGACACATTTACTTGAAAAACAGCACCGGGGAGTTCTTACAGGAGCAGAGATCACGGATATGCGGATTACGCTGAAATCCGGCAAGGCTCATCTGAAGCATACGGAGGGCGGAGATTTTCGTCAGGCAACTTACCGTGCGGTGCGTCAGGGATTGCGGAGTACACAGAGCATACTTCTGGAACCATATTATCAGTTTCGACTGGAAATTCCGACGGAATGTGTGGGTCGTGCGATGTCTGATGTGACAAGGATGCATGGAGAGTGTTCCATGCCGGAGACAGACGGAGAGCTTAGCATACTGACAGGCAGCGCTCCGGTATCCGAGATGTGGGATTATCATCGGGAGGTGATCGCATACACCAGAGGAGCGGGGAGACTGTTCTGTACGCTGAAGGGGTATGATGTCTGTCACAATGCGGATCAGGTGATCGCACAGAAGAACTATGACCCGGAGCAGGATCTTGCAAATCCTACAGGCTCTGTCTTCTGCGCCCACGGAGCAGGCTTTGTAGTTCCGTGGGATGAGGTTCCGACACACATGCATCTGGAGAGCTGTCTTCAGCCCAAACGCAGAGAGACGGAATTTACGGCACAGGCACATTTTGCGCCGGGGAATATCGGCGGAGACAGTTGGCAGGGAGATAAAGAGCTGGAGGAGATTTTTAACCGTACCTACGGATCCGGAAAAGAGAATCGCAGCGGATGGGGGCGGAGCCGCTTTGCGGGAAGCTACGAGCGTCGGGTGGAGGCAGGGCCTGTCAAGCGTTCTGCGCCGAAGGAAGCATTGAAGGAATATTTGTTGGTGGATGGTTACAATATTATTTTTGCATGGGACGAGCTGAGGGAGCTTGCAGCGGTCAATGTGGAAGGCGCCCGTGGGCTGCTGATGGATATTCTCAGCAATTATCAGGGCTATCGCAGAATGACGGTGATCGTAGTATTCGATGCATATAAGGTCGAAGGCGGCGTGCAGGAGAACATGAAGTACCATAATATTTATGTAGTATATACAAAGGAAGCAGAGACAGCAGATCAGTACATTGAGAAAACGGTGCATGAAATCGGCAAAAAATACCATGTGACGGTGGCGACCTCAGATCTGCAGGAGCAGAGGATTATCTGGGGAGAGGGAGCCGCAAGAATGTCGGCCAGAGAGCTGCGGGAGGAGATTGAACGCACGAGAGCTGAGATTCGCAGGGATTACACAGAGCAAAACACATCGGGAGGTAACCGGTTGTTTGCAAGTCTGCCGGGAGATCTGGCGGCATATATGGAGGAAGTCCGACTCGGGCGCAAGAAGTTTGAATAAAAGGAGGCTACCGTATGATTGATGAGATTTTGAAATTTAACAAAGAGTTTGTAGAGCATAAGGAGTACGAGAAATACCGGGCAGGAAAATATCCTGAGAAGAAGCTCGCTATTTTATCCTGCATGGATACCAGACTGACGGCGCTGCTTCCGGCAGCGTTGGGAATAAAAAACGGAGATGCCAAGATCATCAAGAATGCAGGGGCTGTGATAACACATCCATTTGGAAGCGTGGTGCGCAGTCTGCTGGTGGCTATCGTGGAGCTTGGCGTGGAAGAGGTCATGGTGATCGGTCATACGGACTGCGGAGTGCAGCATATTGATTCTGAGATGATTCTGGGACACCTGAAAAAACGCGGGATTTCTGTGGAAAATGTGGAATTGTTGAAGTATGCAGGGGTGGACTTTGAAAAATGGCTCTGCGGATTTAATACCGTGATGGAATCTGTGGCGGATACGGTGCATACGTTGAAGGAACATCCGTTGATACCGAAGGATGTTACCATTCGGGGATTTGTCATGGACACGGTGACAGGAGAACTGTATCCGGTGAGTAAGGAGGTTGAGGAAAACATCCTGACCGGAGATGAGTCGGCAGATGTAAGCGACAAGTAAGCCGCAAAGGCGTCGTTTCATGTCGAATTTTTACGATGAAAACAGCTTGATTCTCCATAAAGAGGACGACTATAATAATGGTAAGCAAGACATATTGGAGGATTGGACTGTTGGAAAAATTAAATGTGGCGATTGCCGATGATAATGAGCGTATTGTGGAGCTTTTAGATAATGTGATCAGTAACGATCGGGAACTGCAGGTAGTGGGAAGAGCATCGGACGGAGAGGAGCTTTTACATATCATTCATGAGAAAGAGCCGGATGTGGTGCTGCTGGATATCATTATGCCCAAGATGGACGGACTGAGTGTAATGGATCAGGTGAACAGAGATGACAGATTGCGGAAGCATCCTGCATTTATTGTGATCTCCGCCATCAGTCAGGAAAAGATTACGGGCAACGCTTTTGAACTCGGAGCAGATTATTATTTTCTGAAGCCCTTTGATAATGATATGGTGCTCAATCGGATCAAGCATACCAGAAAGATTTCTGAGAGAAATTTTACCGAGGTGCGAAAGGTCAAGGCCTATGAGAGCAAGACCGAATATATGGAGCGAAATCTGGAGACGGATGTGACAAATATTATCCATGAGATCGGCGTACCGGCACATATCAAAGGATATCAGTATCTGAGGGATGCGATTATCATGTCGGTGAATGATATGGAGATGCTGAACTCGATCACAAAGCTGCTGTATCCGACGATAGCCAAAAAATATCAGACGACACCGAGCCGCGTGGAACGAGCGATCCGGCACGCGATTGAGGTGGCATGGAGCCGCGGGAAGATGGATACCATTGATGAACTGTTTGGCTATACTGTGAATGGAGGAAAAGGCAAACCGACAAATTCCGAGTTTGTGGCTCTGATCGCAGATAAGGTGAGACTAGAGTATAAAAACCGATAAAAATGTGCACTCTGCTAATTTTAGTGGGGTGCATTCTTTATTTATTGTTGCTCTTTTTACTAAATAGGGTTATACTGACAATATATTTATATTACAGAGATGAAATGATTATACTGTAGGAGGTTTTTCATGAAGAAGATACTTTTTGTAGCATCTGAGAGCGTGCCTTTTATCAAAACGGGCGGTTTGGCAGACGTTGTTGGATCACTTCCCAAATATCTTGACAAAGAAAAGTACGATGTGCGGGTGATTATTCCGAAATACCAGTGTATGAAAGAGGAATACAAAAGTCAGCTCAATTATGTGACGCATTTTTATATGGATCTTGGTTGGAGAACACAGTATGTCGGCGTACTCGAGATGAAGTATGAGGGCGTGCAGTTCTATTTTATCGATAACGAGTATTATTTTGCCGGATTTAAGCCATACGGCAACATCTATGAGGATATTGAGAAATTCGCGTTTTTCTCAAAGGCAGCATTGTCTGCGCTTCCGGTGATCGGCTTCCAGCCGGACATCGTACATTGTCATGACTGGCAGACCGGTTTGATTCCGGTATTCCTGAAGGATCGCTTCCATGACGGTCCCTTCTACGCGAATATGAAATCTATAATGACGATCCATAATCTGAAGTTTCAGGGTGTCTGGGATATGAAGACGATCAAGAATATCACGGGCTTATCCGATTATTATTTTACGCCGGATAAACTGGAGATGTATGGAGACGCCAATTATCTCAAGGGCGGTCTGGTGTATGCGGATGCGCTGACGACGGTAAGCCCGACCTACGCAGAAGAGATCAAGACACCGTTCTATGGAGAGAATCTGAACGGTCTTATGTCGGCAAGAGCGCATGACCTGCGTGGTATTGTCAACGGTCTGGATTACAATGAGTGGAATCCAGAGACCGATACCATGATCTATAAGAATTATAACGCAAAGAATTTTCGTAAGGAGAAGGTGAAGAATAAGCTCGGTCTTCAGAAGGATCTGGGACTGCCGCAGAATGAGAATACGTTCATGATCGGTATCGTTTCACGTCTGACGGATCAGAAGGGCTTTGATCTCATCGATTATATGATGGAAGAGATGTGTCAGCAGGATTGGCAGATCGTAGTAGTCGGTACCGGTGAGGAGCGTTATGAAAATATGTTCCGTCACTTTGCATGGAAGTATCCGGATAAGGTATCTGCAAATATCTACTATTCAGAGGATATGTCCCACAAGGTCTATGCGGCCTGTGATGCATTCCTGATGCCGTCTCTGTTTGAGCCCTGTGGTCTGAGCCAGCTGATGAGCCTGCGCTACGGTACGCTTCCCATCGTGCGTGAGACCGGTGGTCTCAAGGATACGGTAGTTCCGTATAATGAATACGAAGGAACAGGTACGGGCTTCAGCTTTGCAAATTACAACGCTCACGAGATGTATAATACCATCCGTTATGCGCATTCTGTTTATGTGGACAAGAAGCGTGAGTGGAACAAGCTGGTGGATCGCGCCATGGCAGCAGACTTCTCATGGAAGGCATCAGCAGATAAGTATGCAGAGCTCTATGACTGGTTATAATCGGTAGTGAATTTCATATGAATAAAAATCCTCCTTGTCGGCATACTAGCTGTGTAAGTAATATGTCAGCAAAGGAGGATTTTTTATGTCAGAATTATCAGCATTGGATCTGCAGAACCTGCGGCATCTTATCGGCGGATTTTCCACCACCCATTGTAAAATGACTGCATATGCATCCACGGCTACAGATCCGGCAGTGAAGCAGTTTTTCCAGAAATCGGCTCAGAGCGCGCTGGACACAAAGCAGCAATTAATGAGCTTTTTACAGTAAACAGGAGGACGATCATGGACGAGAAGACAATGGTATCAGATACGCTTGCAGGAATTAACGGTGAGCTTGTACGCTACGGAGAAATGATTCCGCAGACGGAGAACTGCGAGCTGAAGCAGGTGTTGAAACAGATTCGCAATCAGTGTGAGATATCTCAGGAGGAGATTTATCAGATCGCGCGCAGCAGACAGTATTATGTTCCCGCTGCCAAAGCAACGGCAGAGGAAGTGGCTCATGTGAGATCTGTGCTCATGCAGTAGCGCATTACAAAAGGGTAAAGAATAAAAATACAGAGGAAAGTACCAGTGGACAGCAACATAAAAAGTTCACAAATGTATGGTAGGGTTCATCTTTACAAGAAAAAGGAACTGTGCCATACTACATATAAAAAGACGGAATATATCATGGAGGGAAGAGGATGAAAGTGAGCAGGAAATGGAAGGCAACACTGCTGATCATGGTGATGACGGCGTTGCTGCTGGGAGTGAGCGCAAGCGCAGGCTTTCGCCGCATGCCGAACGGAAAATACCGCTATTATATTTCGGCGACACAGTACATAAGCGGAAGCAAAGATGCGGGAGATTATGCACAGTGGACGTTTAAGACCATCGGAGAAGGAAAACGCTATACCTATTGCTTCGACAGTGAAGGATATATGCTGACAGGATGGCAACTGCTCACGACCATTTCGGATAACAATGTGTACCATTGGTATTACTTTGACCGCAACGGCAGAATGTTTAAAAATCGAACGAAGAATGGTCATTATCTACAGAAGAACGGCCAGATGCTGACAAACGGGCGATATCAGGGAGTCTATTATGGGGAAGATGGTTCCGTGGTAGAAGGATATAAGAAAAAAGTAAAGCCCGGATTTCGGCGCGGCAAAAAGGGTACGAAATATATGCAGGCAGACGGCACCTTTGCCGCAAAAAAATGGCTGTGCATTAAGAACAAAGCAGGAAAGAGCTACTGGCATTATTTTTATGGTACCGGATATATGGCTAAAAAAACATGGGTGGGCAGTCATTATGTCGATAAATATGGCAGACTGGTGAGCGGAAAAGTAAAATAAGAGAGCATGAGACGATACGGGCGGTATCAGTCGGACAATGTTTTTCGGATCGTGTGAAGACTGAGGAAAAACAACAGGAGCTGACTGACGAGCAGTCCGTAAAAAAATCCGGAGATACCGAATCGTGGCATGGCCAGTAAAATAAAACCGATTCGGACAAGTACACTGGCGGTGTTGTGCAGAAATACACGACTGCTTTTTCCGAGTCCGTTTAGGATGGCGAGGAGCGTCGGGGAGAGGAAGATCAGGGGACAGCTCCATGACAGGGCGCGGATGAAGTCGGCAGCCAGTGTATTATGGAATAAAAATAGGCCAAGAGAACGGGAAAAACTGAAGAAAAACAAAAATACCAGAAGACCGAACGCGAGACAGGCACCGCAGGATTTGCGGATCATGCGCAGGAGAGCTTCGGTATTTTTTTTTGCCTGCAGCTCTGACACGATGGGTAAGAGCAATGTGGCGAGGGAGGAGGATAACGCCGTGGGAAAGAGAAGCAGAGGAAGCGCCATGCCGGTAAGCACACCGTAGACCGAAAGGGAGGCCCGGGAAGTCATACCGCCGGCCTGCAGCTGTATCGGGATGAGAAATGCCTCCAGTGTCTGCAGCAGATTCACCAGCACCCGACTGAGGGTGAGAGGAAAGGCGGTGCAGAAGAGAGGAGAAACATATTCGTGATAAAATGCGGCTATCCGAAAGGGCGCAGGAAAGAACAGACGTTGACCGGGGATGGATAAACCGCATGAGTTTTGGAAAGTATAAAGAACAAAGGCCGTCAGAGAGAACAGCGCAGCACCGATTTCTTCCGTGATCAGTCCATAGACGGCGATCGTTGGTGTGATCGGCCTTTGCTTTTCGAGAGCAATACGATAAATGATAAAGACTGTGAGAAAGCGCAGCAGATTTTCCAAAATCTGGCTGGCCGCCGGAATCGCAGTCTTTTTCAGTCCAAAATAATAGCCGCTGATACAGGCATGGAGAGCTGCAAAGGGAATAGCCGGCGAGAGAAGGTACAGCAGACCGGCAGTGCGTGGCTCATGGACAAAACGAATCGCCAACAGGTCATGAAAGAAAAACAGGAATGCGGAAACGAGAAATGCACAGGCAAGAGAGAGGCAGGTGCCGCACAGAAAAAATGTCCGGGCTCCGCGCGGATCGTTTAAAGCATGACGGGAGGAGACTTCACGGGAAATACAGGTCTGGATTCCCGAGGAGGACAGACAAATAGCCAGCGCATAGACCGGAAAAATGAGCTGATAAACCCCTACGCCTTCCGCACCGATGATCTGTGACAGGAATATCCTATAGAAGAAGCTGATAATGCGTCCTATAACACCGGCGAGTGTAAGCAGAACGGCTCCCTGTAGGAGTAGTTTTTTCTGTGACATAAGAAAAGACTCCTTGTTTGGATTCTTTCTCAGTATATTCGGAATATGGGGTTGACAGAACGAAAAAGCAGTGATATATTTTAAAACAGAAATCCGAGTAAAATAGTCGGATTTAATACGAAACAAATGAGGTGGCAGCATGAAACTTTCCACAAAGGGCAGATATGGGCTGCGCGCATTGATTGATTTGGCAATGTACAGCGAGGAGGAAGCTGTTTCCATCAGCAGCATCGCAGCTAGGCAGGGAATTTCCGAGAGCTATCTGGAACAGCTCGTGCGTAAGCTTAGGAAGGCGGATCTGGTGGTGAGCAGCCGTGGAGCGCAGGGCGGTTATCGACTTGCGAGACCGGCAGCTGAGATCTCCGTGGGCGATATTTTAAGGGCGCTGGAGGGAAATCTTGAGGCAGTGGAGTGTCCGGGACTGAAGGAAGAGCAGGGGTGTGAAGGCGCTGACTTCTGTGTGACAAAGTATGTCTGGCAGAAGATCAATGACAGTATCACACAGGCGGTCGATGAGATCAGGCTGGATCAATTAGTGAAAGAGAGCCGAGAGACGCTTGATAAAAGAAATCATACCACCATAAAATGTGAGAATTGAGGTATTCATCATGAAGAAAGTAATCTATCTGGACAATGCAGCGACGACAAGGACCGCGCCGGAGGTTGTGGAGGCGATGCTTCCGTATTTTTCTGAGTTTTACGGCAATGCATCCACCGTATATGGACTGGGCAGCGCAAGCAAGAAGGCTATGAACGAGAGCCGTGATACGATAGCGGCTGCATTGGGTGCAAAGAGCGAGGAGATTTATTTTACGGCAGGAGGCTCTGAGTCCGATAACTGGGCTTTGAAGGCGACTGCTGAAGCATATAAGAGCAAAGGAAACCATATCATTACTTCCAAGATTGAACACCATGCAATTTTACACACCTGTGAGTGGCTGGAAAAACAGGGATTTGAGGTAACCTATCTGGATGTGGATGAGGATGGTAAGGTAAAGCTCTCTGAGCTGAAAAAGGCGATCCGGCCGACGACGATCCTGATCTCCATCATGTTTGCAAATAATGAGATCGGTACGATCCAGCCTGTCAAAGAGATCGGTGAGATCGCGAAGGAGCATGGTATCCTGTTCCATACGGATGCAGTGCAGGCGTTCGGACAGCTTCCGATCAATGTAGATGAGATGCATATTGATATGTTGAGCGCCAGCGGTCATAAGCTGAACGGACCGAAGGGAATCGGTTTTCTCTACATCCGTAAGGGTGTGAAGATCCGCAGCTTTGTACATGGAGGAGCGCAGGAGCGTAAGCGCCGTGCCGGTACAGAGAATATTCCGGGTATCGTAGGATTGGGCGTTGCTGCAAAACGTGCCGTAGAGTCTATGCCAGAACGCACCTCTAAAGAGATCGAGCTGCGCGACTATCTGATCGAGCGTGTCCTCAAGGAGATCCCGTACTCCAGACTGAACGGTCACAGAAGAGACAGACTGCCGAACAACGCGAGCTTCTGCTTCCAGTTTATCGAGGGTGAGTCTCTGCTGATTATGCTGGATATGGACGGTATCTGCGGTTCTAGCGGATCAGCCTGTACCTCAGGCTCTCTGGATCCGTCCCACGTGCTCCTTGCCATCGGTCTGCCGCATGAGATCGCACACGGTTCTCTGCGCCTGACGCTGGGAGAGGAGACTACGAAGGAGGATATTGATTTTGCAGTGGAGTCCATTAAGAAGATCGTAGAGAAGCTTCGTAGCATGTCTCCGCTGTATGAGGATTTTGTAAAAAAGAATAAATAATAAGAAACATATTTGGAGGAAGATACAATGTACAGTGAAAAAGTAATGGATCATTTCCAGAATCCGAGAAATGTCGGAGAGATTGAGAATGCAAGCGGCGTTGGCACCGTCGGCAATGCAAAGTGCGGAGATATCATGAGAATGTATCTGGATATCGATGATAATGGCATTATCCGTGATGTAAAGTTTAAGACCTTCGGCTGCGGCGCAGCCGTGGCAACCAGCAGCATGGCGACAGAGCTCGTAAAGGGGAAGACGATTCAGGAAGCATTGGAAGTAACCAATAAGGCAGTTATGGAGGCGCTGGACGGACTTCCGCCGGTAAAGGTACACTGTTCTCTGCTGGCAGAGGAAGCGATTCACGCAGCGCTCTGGGATTACGCTGAGAAGAATGGTATCAAGATCGAAGGTCTGGATAAGCCGAAATCTGATATCAGCGAGGGCGAAGAGGAAGAAGAATATTGAGAAAAAGAGTGGTTGTAGGCATGTCCGGAGGAGTAGATTCCTCCGTGGCAGCCTATCTTTTAAAAGAAGAGGGATATGAAGTCATCGGAGTGACGATGCAGATCTGGCAGGATGAGGACGAAGAGACGCAGCAGACCAATGGCGGCTGCTGTGGTCTGAGTGCTGTAGAAGATGCGCGAAGAGTCGCTCAGGATCTTGATATCCCTTATTACGTTATGAATTTTAAACGCGAATTTCGCAGCAGTGTCATGGATTATTTTGCAGAGGAATATCTGCATGGCCGCACGCCGAATCCATGCATTGCATGTAATCGATATGTAAAATGGGAATCTCTGCTTCGCAGAAGTATGGAGATCGGCGCGGATTATATCGCGACAGGGCATTACGCCAGAATTCGTTTGTTACAAAACGGAAGATACACGATCTGCAATTCTGTGACAGCGGCAAAGGATCAGACCTATGCCTTGTATAATCTGACGCAGGAACAGCTGGCGCATACGCTGATGCCTGTGGGGGAATACAGCAAGGAGGAGATCCGTGCCATCGCAAAAAAGATCGGACTTAGGGTGGCGAATAAGCCCGATAGTCAGGATATCTGTTTTGTTTCCGATGGAGATTATGCATCCTTTGTAGAAGAGTACACAGGAAAGAAGTCCGTCCCCGGGAATTTTGTTACGGCAGACGGTCATGTGATCGGTCCGCATAAGGGGATTACACATTATACCATCGGACAAAGAAGGGGACTTGGCATACCTGCGGGAAAACGTGTGTTTGTGACACAGATCCGGCCGCAGACCAATGAGGTGGTAATCGGAGAGAACGAGGAACTGTTCCGATATACGCTTCGGGCGAATCAGCTTAATTTTATGTCGGAACCCGGTATCGAAGGAGAGCGCGAAGTGATGGCAAAGATCCGGTACAATCATCGGGGAGCGCCTGCAAGGGTACGTATGGTGGATGAAGATCTGCTGGAATGCACCTTTGCGGAAAAACAACGTGCCATGACACCGGGACAGGCGCTGGTATTGTATGATGGTGAGAATGTACTGGGCGGCGGCGTGATCTTATAGGGAGATATGCGCCCTTTTGCGTTGACGGAAGGTACAGTAGTGCCGGAAACCAAGCTTCTTTAAATATTCATCGATAAGATCAAAATGATAAGCAAGATGCTCCGGACGGTGACCATCTGCACCGACGGTGATATGTTCGCCGCCGAGCTCACGATAGCGGGCAAGAATCTCGGGAGCAGGATTTGGATGTCCAAGTCCGGCTTTAAAACCCGCAGTATTGACCTCCAGACACTTGTCCTGTGAGATAATATATTTCAGGATCGGATCGATGAGATCAGAATACTCTGCATAAGAATAATCGGAACCAAATTGCTTTGCATATCGGACGATATAATCCAGATGACCGAGAGTATCATAGTCCTTCATGGCACGGATGCTGTCATACATTTCCTGAAAGTAGAGAGCGATTCCGTCATGTACGCTATGCATATTCCAGTATGCCGGATAGTATGGATCCATGTGATCTGCGATATGCTGGGAGGCGATGACGAAATCAAAAGGAAACTGACGGACATAGTCCGCATAAAAGCTTCCTAGATGAGCCTGCATACCGAGCTCTACACCGAAGAGAACCTCTATCTTCGGCGCATACTCTTCCTGAAGCAGACGGAGCTCATTATAATAGGAAGCGGTATCGAGGCTGAACTGCTCAGAGCCATTGGGAAAATCGGCGTCAAAGTGTTCCGTAAAACACATGGTCTTTAAGCCGAGTGAAATCCCTCGCTCGATCATTGTCCGCATGGGTGTGTCAGAATCTCCCGAAAAAGAAGAATGTATGTGAAAATCAGCCTGCATAAAGGCACCTCCTGTACAATAATATCGTAGTATGTGTAACTCTTATAATATCGTAGGGAAAACTCATTGTCAAATAGACAGATTGCTTAAATATAGGAAGTTTGAGGAAAATAATGAAAAATTAACTTGAAATTTTTTACTAAATTGGGTAGAATAGCTACTAGGTTGATGTTTCTTTCACAAACTTAGAAACTGATACAGTCTGTACATAGTGTACAGACAAATAATTAATCATTCTTAGGAGGAATTACGATTATGGCAGTAAAAGTAGCGATCAATGGATTCGGCCGTATCGGTCGTCTGGCATTCAGACAGATGTTTGGTGCTGAGGGTTACGAAGTAGTAGCAATCAACGATCTGACCAGCCCGAAGATGCTGGCTCATCTGTTAAAGTACGACTCATCTCAGGGTAAGTACGCGCTTGCAGACAAGGTAGAGGCAGGCGAGGATTCCATCACAGTTGATGGTAAGGAGATCAAGATCTACGCTAAGGCTGATGCTTCCGAGCTTCCGTGGGGCGAGATCGGTGTTGATGTAGTTCTGGAGTGTACAGGTTTCTACACATCCAAGGCTAAGGCTGAGGCTCACATCAAGGCTGGCGCTCGTAAGGTTGTTATCTCTGCACCGGCTGGCAATGACCTTCCGACAATCGTTTATAATGTAAACCATGAGACTCTGAAGCCGGAAGATACTGTTATCTCCGCAGCTTCCTGCACAACGAACTGCCTCGCTCCGATGGCAAAAGCTCTTAACGACTATGCTCCGATCGAGTCCGGTATCATGTGCACAATCCATGCTTACACAGGTGATCAGATGATCCTTGATGGCCCGCAGAGAAAGGGTGACCTTAGAAGATCTCGTGCAGGCGCTGTAAACATCGTTCCGAACAGCACAGGCGCTGCAAAGGCAATTGGTCTGGTTATTCCGGAGCTGAACGGCAAGCTTATCGGTGCAGCTCAGCGTGTACCGACCCCGACAGGTTCTACCACCATCCTAAACGCAGTTGTTAAGGGTGAGGCTACTGTTGATGGTATCAACGCAGCTATGAAGGCAGCAGCTACCGAGTCCTTCGGTTACAATACAGACGAGATCGTTTCCAGCGATATCATCGGTATGAGATTTGGTTCTCTGTTCGATGCAACTCAGACTATGGTTGTTAACCTTGGTAACGGAACTTCTCAGGTACAGGTTGTTTCTTGGTACGATAACGAGAATTCTTACGTAAGCCAGATGGTTCGTACAATTAAGTACTTCAGCGAGCTTGCATAATCTGACAGTATAGAACTGTTTAAGACCTTAAGAGGTCCGGTCTTAGGACCGGATCTCTTTTATTTATCATAGGAGGAAGAAACATCATGGGATTAAATAAAAAATCTGTAGATGACATCAATGTAAAGGGATTGAGAACTCTGGTTCGCTGCGATTTCAATGTTCCGCTGAAGGATGGCAAGATCACAGACGAGAACCGTCTCGTTGCAGCTCTGCCGACGATCAAGAAGCTGATCGCTGACGGCGGCAAGGTAATCCTTTGCTCACACCTTGGCAAGCCGAAGGGAGAGCCGAAGCCGGAGCTGTCTCTGGCACCGGTTGCAGTTCGTCTTTCTGAGCTGCTTGGTCAGGAAGTAAAATTTGCGGCAGATCCTGAGGTTGTAGGACCGAACGCTAAGGCTGCTGTAGAAGCTATGAAGGACGGTGAGGTTGTTCTTCTGGAGAATACCCGTTACCGCGCAGAGGAGACCAAGAACGGCGAAGCATTCAGTAAGGATCTTGCTTCTTTGGCAGATGTATTTGTAAACGATGCATTCGGTACGGCTCACAGAGCACACTGCTCTAACGTTGGTGTAACTCAGTATGTAGATACTGCAGTTGTAGGATATCTGATGCAGAAAGAGATCGATTTCCTCGGCAATGCCGTAGAGAATCCGGTAAGACCGTTTGTTGCTATTCTTGGCGGCGCTAAGGTAGCAGATAAGCTGAACGTTATCTCCAACCTTCTGGAGAAGTGCGATACTCTGATCATCGGCGGCGGTATGGCTTATACCTTCCTGAAGGCAAAAGGATATGAGGTTGGAACTTCTCTGGTTGATGATGAGAAGATCGCATACTGCAAAGAGATGATGGAGAAGGCAGAGAAGCTTGGTAAGCAGCTTCTTCTTCCGGTAGATACCACGATCGCAGCAGAGTTCCCGAGCCCGATCGATGCCGAGATCGAGGTTTGCGTTGTTCCGTCCAACGAGATTCCTGCTGACAAGATGGGTCTGGATATCGGAACCAAGACAGCAGAGCTTTATGCAGATGCTGTAAAGTCCGCTAAGACCGTTGTCTGGAACGGACCGATGGGTGTATTTGAGAATCCGATTCTTGCAAAGGGTACGATCGCAGTAGCAAAATCTCTTGCAGAGACCGATGCAACCACCATCATCGGTGGCGGTGATTCCGCGGCAGCTGTAAACCAGCTTGGATTTGGCGACAAGATGAGCCATATTTCCACAGGCGGCGGAGCTTCTCTTGAGTTCCTCGAGGGCAAGGAGCTTCCGGGCGTAGCAGCAGCTAACGATAAATAATGTGATGAGCAGACTGAGAATGGAATGTGAGACTGGGACGGGGTCCCGGATCCCAGTCTCACAGTTCCATTTGAAAGTGCAACGCACACGAGAAATCACGAAGTGATTTCGAGTAGTCTGCGGAGAATATATAATAGATATAAAAGGAGAATAAGACAATGGCAAGAAAGAAAATTATCGCCGGCAACTGGAAAATGAACATGACTCCGAGTGAGGCAGTTGAGCTGGTTAACACATTAAAGCCGCTCGTAGCTAATGATGAGGTAGATGTAGTATTCTGCGTACCGGCGATCGACATCATCCCGGTTATGGAAGCTGCTAAGGGCTCTAATATTCAGGTTGGCGCTGAGAATATGTACTTCGAGGAGAAGGGTGCATTCACAGGTGAGATCTCCCCGAACATGCTGACAGACGTTGGAGTAAAGTATGTTGTACTTGGACATTCTGAGAGACGTGAGTACTTTGCAGAGACTTCTGAGACGGTAAACAAGAAGATGCTCAAGGCATTCGAGCACGGTATCACACCGATCATGTGCTGCGGTGAGTCTCTGGAGCAGAGAGAGCAGGGGATCACTATGGACTGGATCCGTCAGCAGGTAAAGGTTGGATTCCTGAATGTTACAGCAGATCAGGCAAAGACCGCTGTTATCGCTTACGAGCCGATCTGGGCTATCGGAACAGGCAAGACCGCTACAACTGAGCAGGCTCAGGAGGTTTGCAAGGGTATCCGTGAGTGCATCGCTGAGATCTATGACGATGCAACCGCAGCTGAGATCCGTATCCAGTACGGCGGATCTGTAAATGCGGCAACCGCACCGGAGCTGTTCGTACAGCCGGATATCGACGGCGGACTTGTTGGCGGCGCAGCTCTTAAGCCGGACTTCGGTAAGATCGTAAACTATAAGTAAGTCGTAGAATTTAGTAAATATAACTAAATAAAACA
The DNA here is from genome assembly GCA_030526715.1 of Eubacteriales bacterium. Lineage (GTDB taxonomy): Bacteria > Bacillota > Clostridia > Lachnospirales > Lachnospiraceae > Marvinbryantia. Next base: position 157 of record JAUNCG010000042.1, on the reverse strand, counting down.
ATTCAAAACACCCCAAAGGAATCGTGTTTGTGTGAACGCACAGATACATATACCATTTGGGGTGTTTTTATATTACAGTTGTAATTACTGTACACATGTTTGATCTTGAGTTTCCGCAAACTGTAGATAAAAAATGAGTATAAGCCCCCAAAGCGCC
>JAUNCG010000115.1:255-3283 GCA_030526715.1 Eubacteriales bacterium | reverse complement strand
TACGGACGTAATGACGGAAGATCGCGCCGTGGAGCTTTTGCAGGAGTTTTATTTCCATAATAATGAGATCATGGTTCAGACAGATCATATGTCGCAGGAGATCGAGACAACCCAATATACTCTGGAGGTTGCGTATGATGATCCGAATTACCTGATTTTAGGAGGTAGATTATCGGATGGTCGCAGTGGTGTCAATGCGCTTTCCTTTCGTATGGTAGAGGCGGCTCGAGCGATGAAGCTGAGAAATCCGTTTATTGTTGTTCGTTATCATGATGGAATCAACGAGGAATTTTGGCGTTATTGCTGTGATGCAATGCGCGAGAATACCACGCTGGTATTTTACAATGATGAGACGATGATACCGGCTTTGAAATATTGGGGCGTTCAGGAACCGGAGGTCTATGATTATGGATTTTTTGGATGTAATGATCCGAATATTCCGGCAGATGAGGGAGGATTGCGTCAGGTATGGGTCAATTTGCTGAAACCATTGGAATTGGCATTGAATCGGGGCAATTATCCATTGGAGCCGCTGGATAGTTCTGTTTTAGCAGTAGCCGGAGAAGGAGAGGCGCTTGATCAGGAATGTCAATTTGATATTGATGATCGAATGACTGGTCTGATGACCGGCGCTTATTATGGGATAAAGACGAAAGCGCCGGAGGAGATGACTTCCATGGAAGATGTGTTGGAAGCATATAGTCAGCAGATGAATTTTCTCATATCAGAATTTCGTCGGGGATTCGAGATGGATCTGAAGGTTGAACGAACAACAACGATGGATAAGATTCGAATTGAAGATTGCTTCCTGCGAGGAACCATAGAAAACGGTGTGACATGGACTGAGGGTGGTACAAAGTATCATAAAATAGTAACACAGGGCTGTGGTATGGCAACGGCGATTGATGCGTTGTATGCGATTGAGCAGATCTGTTTTGTGAAGAAAGAGATGACAGTCAGTGAACTTGCAAAGTTGTTGAGAGAGGATTATTCCGGTGCAGAAAAGCTTGCGCTGCGCTGGAAAAATAAATTGAAAAAATTCGGAAATGATGAGGATGAAGTAGATCGTTTTGCACCGATCGTAACTGATATTTTTTGCAGAGCGGTGGAGCAGAACAATGGCACTGATTATTTGTATCAGATGTGGCCGACGTATTCTACAGATCGGGATTTTACAACGATGGGCGGATTTGTCGGAGCAACACCGGATGGAAGAAGGGCAAAGGAGCAGCTCAGTGAGAATCAATCTCCGACGAATGGCACAGATCTGTCTGGTCTGACTGCGATGCTGAATTCGTTGACCAAGGTGCCGTTTGATCGAATTACCGGCGGACCGTTGAATTTGCGTCTGCATCCGTCAGCGGTTGCGGGAGAGGATGGACTGGCGGTGATGAGCGCTTTGTTCCGGACTTATATGCAGAAGGGAGGTATGCAGCTGCAGGTAAATGTGGTTGATGCAAATACCTTAAAGGAGGCGCAAAAGACACCGGAGAAATATCGTTCATTATGTGTAAGGGTGACCGGTTACAGTGCATTTTTTGTGGAAATGGGAAGAAAAGCGCAGGATGAGTTGATTGCGCGAACAGAGCATCTGGTTTCATGAGAAAGGAGTGAAACAAAATGGGAGAGATGATACAGTCTGTCAATGGAGCGATTTCAGTAGATGACTTGGGAGTGACATTGATGCACGAGCATGTGCTTCAGGCCAACTGGTCAATGCGGATGTCCTATCCTCATTGGTTTAATTATGAGGAATTTATTGAGTATGCAACGGAAGATGTGCGCCGTACAAAAGAAATCGGAGTAAAGACTCTGGTGGAACAAACGCCGGTATGTCTTGGTCGGGATATTCATGCTATAAAAGACGTAGCTGACCGAACGGGAATGCAGATCATTGCAAGCACCGGTTTTTTCTATACGGAGAATCAGTGGCTGTTTGGACGTACAGAGGAAAGTCTGATGGAGTGCATGCGAAAGGATATTTATGAAGGAATTCAGGATACAGATATCCGTGCCGGATTGATCAAATGCGCAACAGATGTGGCAGGAATTACTCCGATTAATCGGGTAATGTTAAATGCACATGCGCGAATGTCAAAAGAAAGTGGTCTTCCTATTGGGACACACTCTTATTATAAAAACCGCAGTGGTATTGGACAGATGGAAATCTTCGAAGAACATGGTCTGGATCCGAAAAAAATACTTATCGGTCACTGCGGAGATACCAATGATCTGGGTTATCTGGAAGAGCTGCTTTCCCACGGGTGCTACATAGGGCTGGATCGTTTTGGGGATGACGCTAAGAATCCTTTGAAAAATCGGGTAGATACGCTGATGAGGCTTTGTGAACGAGGCTGGATCAAGCAACTGATGATTTCTCATGATTATGTAAGCTTTGTAGATCTGGGATGCTTTGAATGGAAAAATAAACGCGGAACAGATCCGGATGATGCAAAATACAACAGTCGCTATATTCATCGCTATGTATTGCCGTTGCTTCGAGAGCTGGGATTTCCGGAGGAAGGAATCAAACAGCTGTTGATAGAAAATCCGAGAAACTATTTTCGGGCATAGTGACAGCTGAAAACAAATAAACAAGGAGGAAAGACAATGAAGATTAAAAGTATTGAGACATTTAAGGTGGAACCGCGTTGGTGTTTTCTGAAAATTACCACAGAAAGCGGTCTGGTAGGCTGGGGCGAGCCGGTCATTGAGGGCAAAGCTGCTACAGTGGAAGCGGCTGTACATGAAATGGCAGATTATATTATTGGAAAATCCGCAGAAAATGTGGAAGAAATCTGGCAGATATTGTATCGTGCGGCGTTTTATCGCGGCGGAGCGATTTTATCCAGCGCAATGTCGGGAATTGATCAGGCTTTATGGGATATCAAGGGAAAAGCACATAATATGCCGGTATATGATTTCTTTGGCGGTGCCGTGAAGAATAAAATGAAGGTATATTGTTGGATCGGCGGAGACCGTCCAAATGATGTGGCCAAAGCTGCTATAGAGAAATACGAACAGGGAT
>JAUNCG010000115.1:0-245 GCA_030526715.1 Eubacteriales bacterium | reverse complement strand
AATTATCAGGTGGTAGATGATGTGCTGCAGAGAGTAGGAGAAATCCGTGATGCATTAGGGTATAAGATGGATATTGCGTTGGATTTCCACGGACGCGTTCATAAGGGAATGGCTAAGGTGATTATGAAGGAATTGGAACAGTTCCATCCGATGTTTGTAGAGGAGCCGGTTCTTTGCGAAAATGAGGAGGCATTTCGGGAATTGAAGAGCTGTACGAGCATTCCGATTGCTACCGGTGAAAGAAA
>JAUNCG010000006.1 GCA_030526715.1 Eubacteriales bacterium | reverse complement strand
TGTGGAATCATGGCAATTATTTTTAAGTAGAATTTCTCATACAACTTCCAGCTTGTAGCAAAAAATTAACCACAGAAAGGAGGTTCCTATGGTGGTGATAGCGAGAGCTTACAACAGAAGAATCGGAATTGATGGAGGTGAGAATAATGTGGTTATTATTTGCAATATTATCAGCGGTATTTGCGGCACTTACTTCGATTCTTGCAAAGGTAGGAATTGAAGGTGTCAATTCAACACTGGCAACAGCAATAAGAACAATTGTTGTTTTAATGATGGCATGGATAATGGTATTTATTTCCGGAACACATTCTGGAATCGTAGAAATAACAAAGAAGAGCTGGTTATTTATCATATTATCAGGAGTAGCAACAGGGGCATCTTGGCTGTGTTATTATAAGGCGTTGCAAGTGGGCGAGGCTTCAAAAGTTGTTCCAATTGATAAGATGAGTGTGGTATTAACACTGTTTTTGGCATTTATTTTTCTGCATGAACAGTTTACATGGAAATCGGCTGTTGGTTCGATTCTGATTACAGTTGGGACGTTGTTTATGGTTTTATAAGATAGAGGAAAATATGAAATTGGAATTGTAAGAGGAGAATATAAAATGTTTAGACCAATGCGTAGAATAAAGCAACAGGTTACAGAGGATGAATGTAAGAGAATCTTAAAAGAAGAGATGAGGGCAGCGTTTTCCGTTATTGGAGATGGTGGATACCCATACACAATTCCAGTCGATTTTTATTATGACGAGGAAGACAACATCATTTATCTGCATGGGGCAAAGGCAGGACATAAGATTGATGCTATCAAGAACTGTGACAAGGTGTGCTTCACGGTCTGGAATCAGGGCTATAAAACCGAAGGAAATTGGGAATGGAATTCCACGAGTGTTGTCGTATTTGGTAGAGCAAAATTTATGGATGATCGAACCGTCTGGGAAGACAAACTGCGTAAAATGACAATTAAATATTATCCAACCAGTGAAGAAGCGGAAGCCGAGATGCAGACTCCGCCAATCAATGCTGTGCAAATGATTGCAATCGAGATAGAGCATATAACAGGAAAACTTGTTAATGAAAGATAATTAGCGGGCGTAATTCCTATTTGTTGAGAAGAATAAATGTGCTCCCCATCACCGGAGATGATTCAGTGGTGGGGAGCATTCGTGCGTCTATGGGGCTATAGCATAAACTTATAAACAAGGCAAGCTTGTGCGTTTGGATGCAAAACTACCGGCTGTCGAACAAGACAGGTTTGCAGGCAATATCGATATGCACTGGTTTGATTTTTTTGTATTTATTTGGTATAATTTTTTTGTTTAAATGAGAGCGTCTTTGCCGACGGAGCATTCATTGAGCTCGAGCAGCGACCGGTCTCAGTCAATACGGAAAAGCCTGAGATCCGGAAAATGAGTATATGAAATTTCTGAATCATAAAAATAGTAAAATATGAAGGAGACGGATAGCATGGATATGCAAAGATTTATGTGGACAAGAGAACCGCTGGATTGCCATATTTCGGAGGATAAGGTCGAGATTACGACAAGATCAAAAACTGATTTATGGCAGAGAACATACTATCATTTTCAGAATGACAATGCGCCTGTCCTGCAGATGGAGACAGAGGAGCGCTATTTTAGCTTTGTGGTAAAGACAAATTTTGCAAAGAGCCATCATCGTTTTGATCAATGTGGAATTGTGATGTATCTTGACAGTGAAAACTGGCTAAAAGCTTCTGTAGAGTATGAAAATGAAGAGTTTCAGCATCTGGGGAGCGTTGTGACCAACAATGGATACTCTGATTGGGCTACAACAGAAATTGATGCTTCCGTGAAATCCATGTGGTACAGATTAAGCAGACGGGAAGACGATTATTGCATTGAATGCTCAGAGGATGGTATTCGATTTAAACAAATGAGAATATGCCATATGCAGAAGGGAACCGGGAAAATCCGGTTTGGTATTTATGCATGCTCTCCGGAAGAATCTTCTTTTAAAGCAGTTTTCTCAGACATGCAATTGACAGAATGCAAATGGAAAGCGCATGATGGTCAGCAGCCGGATTGATGTATATTATTATATCATAGCAGGAGAAAAACATGTTGATCAAAGAAGAAAAGCTGCAAATAAAAGACAAAGAGATCATTCTTCGATGTGCGCGAAAAGAAGATACAAAGATGCTGGTAGATTATCTGAAGACTGTTTCCGAAGAAACAAATTTTCTTCTGTGTGATCCGGATGAGATCCATTATACATTGGAACAGGAAGAAGCGTTTATAGAGAACTGCAATGAATCAGAGAAGAATTTAATGCTTCTTGCGTTTGTGGATGGAGAATATGCGGGAAACTGTTCTATGAATACCGTGCAGCCATCCTGAAGAAATGCGCATTGTACGGATTTTGGCATCGCGCTGTTTCAAAAATATACCGGTATGGGGATCGGAACAATTATGCTGCAAAGGCTGATAGAGGCGGCAAAGGAGACGGAAGCTATTCAGATGATATTCATATGGTTCTGTCCATAAAGTAAAACACAGTATTGTACGGTGACAAGCCGGAAAATATAATGAAAGAGGAGAAAACGACATGAAATACAATCAGCTTGGCAAGACAGGATATGAGGTTTCTGCGATCACGTACGGCGGCATTGTATCGGCCGTTCAGTATGACGGGATTATTTCACCGGAGATCGGCAGCTCCGACGAATATGTTCAATGGGCAATAGAACACGGCATCAACTATTTTGACGTAGCTCCGACCTATGGAGATGCAGAGCTTAATCTCGGGAAATCTCTGGTACCGTATCGTAAAGATATTTATCTCGCATGTAAGACAAATAAACGCACGGCAAAGGAAGCAAGGATCGATTGCGAGAAGACAAAAGAACTGTTGCACACAGATTATTTTGATGTTTATCAGCTTCATGGGATCTGTACTATGGAAGAAGTGGAGATCGCTTTTGGAAAAGGCGGCGTTATGGAGCTGATGGAGGAATTGAAGAGGGAAGGAATTGCCCGAAGGATCGGCTTTACGGCACATTCAGAGGAAGCAGCGCTTCGTATGCTGGAGCTGTATGATTTTGATTCGGTATTGTTCCCGTACAACTGGCATATGAATCAGACTACGCAGATGGGCGATCGTCTGATTAAGGCGTTGAAGGAGCGTAATATAGGCGTACTGTGCATGAAGTCCATGATCGAACGCGCATGGAGATTTCCGGAGGATAACGAAAAGAAGCAGCGTTATCCGAAAAGCTGGTGTAAGCCAATTGACGTGGAGGATGAAGAGTTCCTGATCGCTGCACTGAAATATGTTGCGGAGATGGGTGTGGATACCATCATTCCTCCGGGAAATATCCATCATTTCAAGTTTGCGGTAGAGCATGTAGATGAGATTTTTGATCAGCCGCTTACAGCGCAGGAACGTCAGATGCTGAGAGAAAGGGTGGAAGAGGTCAGGGCATATCCATTTTTTTGACAAGATCTCCGAAAAGAAAAGATTTTTGAAAAGTTAGGATGCAAAAGATGGCGATCAGTGTATATATTTTAAAAAATTCCATCGTAAAATCATCTGTAAAAGAATATCTGCAGATGAAAGAGGAAGTGAAAATAAAGAAAAAGCTTGCAAGACAACAGGCTCGTGAGGAAGCAACTCCCATCAATATTGAAGAACTGAAGATGAAAAAGGATCTCCGTACCGTGTTTGTCTCAGATTCGGATACGGCGGAGCAGGCGTTGTCTCTGGCAGGTATTTCCTATGAGGGAGAGGTAAAGCTGGAGGATATCGAGTTCTGCAAGGTAGAGGCGCAACAGAAGTGCCTGTGCGGAACTTTGCATATTCCAAAACTGAGCGATCCGGTCGGTCCGAAGATCATGATGTATTTTTTTGTAAACCGTAAGAATATCGTGATCATTGATGATGAAGGCTTCGGGGAAAAGGTCATTCGGCGCATTATTGCCAGCAGAACCAAACCCGGACAGAGTCGCGAGAAGTTTCTCTATAATTTTTGTGTAAAATTTATGGATCAGGATCTGGTGAATCTTGGGCGGTACGGGCATAAGATCATGCAGATTGAGGAAGACATCAATAATGGTGAGTTGGAGGAGGTTACCGAGAAGATCGCGCAGCTTCGTAAGGAACTGCTCATCCTGAGAGAGTACTATGATGAGCTTCACGATTTTGGTAAGCAGCTGGAAGAGAATGAGAACCGCTTCTTTTCCGGAAAAAATCTGGAGTATTACGGTATCATATCCGACCGTGCGGATCGTCTGATGGGACGCACAATGTATCTTTTGGATTATATCGTGCAGATCCGTGAGACCTATCAGGGGAAGGTGGCAGAGCAGCAGAATAAGAACATGGAGTTCCTGACGATCATTTCTACGATTTTCTTCCCGCTGACATTGATCACCGGATGGTACGGAATGAACTTTAACAACATGCCGGAGCTAGCCAACGGTTATCCGGGTGTGATCGTGCTCAGTCTGGTGGTCATCGGCATCATTATATTCATTTTCAAGAAGAGAAAGATTTTTTGATTTCAGCGGGCAAGATCGAAAGCTGTGAGGTGGGAACCTAAAAGTGCATAGTTGCATCATATTTGCGGTAGAAAGGAGAAGAAGGTATGAAGGTATTAATCATCGGAGGGACAGGAACGATTAGCACTGCCATATCTCAAAAGACTATAGAGAAAGGATATGAGCTGTATCTGATCAACAGAGGAAATCAGAAAGACAGACTTCCGGAAGGAGTGCATCTGATTCAGGCAGATATCAATAATGAAGAGGATGTCCGTGAGAAAATAAGTGGTATGAAGTTTGATGTAGTCTGTGATTTTATTGCATTTGTAAAGTCGCAGCTGGAAAGGGATTATCGTCTTTTTAAAGGAAAAACGAAGCAGTTCATTTATATTAGCTCAGCTTCTGCATATCACAAGCTGCCGTCAGATTATATCATCACCGAGGGCACAACCTTAGCCAATCCTTTCTGGGAGTACTCCCGCAATAAGATCGAAGGCGAAGAATATCTGATGAAGCTGTATCGTGAAGAAGGATTTCCGGTTACGATTGTAAGGCCGAGCCATACCTACTGTGAAAAGTCAGTTCCGCTGGGAGTTCATGGCAACAACGGAAGCTGGCAGGTGATCAAGCGAATGCTGGAGGGAAAGCCGGTGATCATTCACGGTGACGGTACTTCCCTGTGGACGATGACGGACAGCAGAGATTTTGCGGTCGGATTTGTCGGATTGTTCGGCAATCCGCATGCGATCGGAGAGGTATTCCAGATCACCGGAGACGAGACGCTTACATGGAATCAGATTTACCGTAAAATCGCGGATGCGTTAGATGTCACCTTAAAGCCATATTATGTTGCTTCAAAGTTCTTGGCGGATGCGGGGGATTATGATTTTATGGGTAGCCTGATCGGCGACAAATCCAATTCTGTGGTATTTGATAACAGCAAGCTGAAAAGAGCAGTTCCGGAATTTAAGACGTCGATCCGATTCGATGAGGGTATTAAGAGAACCGTGAAGTATGTCCTGTCACATCCGGAATGTCAGGTGGAGGATCCGGAGTTTGACGAGTGGTGTGACCGCGTGATCGAGGCTCTGGAACAGGCGAAGAGAGCGGTGAGAAAAAACGAAACTGCATAATCAAGGAGGACACATGGTGGATATTGAAAAGCAGCGCAGAGCTCCCATCGTGGAGGCATTAGAAGATTTCAGAAGATTGAGAGTAGTACCCTTTGATGTTCCGGGACACAAACGAGGACGCGGCAACCCAAGACTGACATCATTGCTTGGAGAGCAGTGCGTGGGTCTGGATGTGAACTCTATGAAGCCGCTGGATAATCTATGTAATCCGGTTTCTGTGATTGCAGAGGCGGAAGAGCTTTGCGCGGAAGCTTTCGGTGCGAATCACGCGTTTTTTATAGTGAACGGTACGACCATGGCCGTGCAGACCATGATTTTATCGGTATGCAAAGCGGGAGATAAGATCATTCTGCCGAGAAATGTGCATAAGAGCGTGATCAATGCGTTAATCTTATGCGGAGCGATTCCGGTATATATTAATCCACAGATCCATCCGGTGATCGGCGTTGCGCTGGATATTCAGATAGAAGAGCTAAAGAAGTGCATTGAGGAGAATCCGGATGCGGTGGCGGTTCTTGTGAACAATCCGACATATTACGGAATCTGCTCGGATCTGGTATCGATCGTTCGCATTGCTCATGAGCATGGTATGAAGGTTCTCTGCGATGAGGCGCACGGTACGCATCTTTACTTTGGCGAGAATCTTCCGATCTGCGGTATGAAAGCCGGAGCAGATATGGCGGCTATTTCCATGCATAAGTCCGGAGGCAGTCTGACGCAGAGCTCGATTTTGCTCACCGGGGAATCTATGGATACCGGATATGTGCGGCAGATCATTAATCTGACGCAGACGACCTCTGCCAGCTATCTGCTGCTGGCCAGTCTGGATCTGAGCCGACGCAATCTTGCGCTTCATGGAAAGGAAAGCTTTGCCAAGGTAGTTCAGATGGCGGAATATGCCCGCAGCGAGATCAATGCGATCGGAGGATATTATGCATATGGCAAGGAGTTGATCGGAGAAGCGGTCTATGATTATGACGTGACGAAGCTCTGTATCTATACGAAGTCCATGGGACTGACCGGAATCGAGGTCTATGATCTGCTTCGGGATGAGTATGATATTCAGGCGGAGTTTGGCGATATCGGCAATATGATGGCGTATCTTTCCATTGGAGACAGAATCCGTGATATCGAGCGTCTGGTAGGTGCGCTTGAGGACATCAAGCGTCTGTATCAGGGCGATGCCAAGACGACTCCCTATGTGGATGCGGTGGATGCGACGGTGGTATGCAGTCCGCGAACTGCATTTTATGCAGAGAAGGAGAGCATGCCGTTTGAGGACTCCGAAGGGTATATCTGTGGTGAGTTTGTAATGTGCTATCCGCCGGGGATTCCGATTCTGGCTCCGGGGGAGAAGATTACCCATGAGATCATAGAACAGATTCTCTATGCAAAGGAAAAGGGATGCAGTCTACAGGGTGCTGCGGACCCTATGGTGAAGTATATCAGAGTATTGAAGGGGGCGGGTTTCCATGAATGATTTTCCGGATATTTGGTATTCTGACCATCAGACGAAAAATGTGAAGGTCAGCATTCGGGTGGACAAGCAGCTTTGTAGTGTGGTCAGTGATTTCCAGCGGATCGATGTGTTTGAGTCGCCGGCGTTTGGCAGATTCCTGACACTGGACGGAGATATTATTTTCTCAGAAGCGGATGAGTTTATTTATAATGAAATGGTGGTGCATGTGCCTATGGCAGTGCATCCAAATGTGAAGAAGGTACTGATCATCGGAGGTGGTGACGGCGGTGTAGCGAGAGAGCTGACAGCCTATCCGGAGATCAAGCAGATCGATGTGATCGAGCCGGACGAGAGATTCGTGGAGATCTGTCAAGAGTATTTTCCGGAGGCGGCCAAGGGCTTTGAAGATCCGAGAGTACAGCGCTATTATCAGGATGGACTGCGTTTCCTCAGAGGAAGAACGGATGAGTATGATCTGATCATCAACGACGCCACGGATCCGTTTGGTCATACAGAGGGATTGTTTACGAAGGAATTTTACGGAAGCTGTTATAAGGCGCTGCGGGAAGACGGAGTGATGGTTTACCAGCACGGCAGTCCTTTCTTTGATGAGGATGAGAGCGCGTTTCGGGCGATGCATCGAAAGGTATTTCGCAGTTTCCCCATCAGTCGCGTATACGGAGCGCATATTCCGACCTGCAACAGCGGCTACTGGATGTTCGGATTTGCCAGTAAGAAATATCATCCCATCAACGATTTTAATCCCAAACGATGGAATGTACGAAAGTTAAAGACGGAATACTATACAACCAATCTTCATACAGGCGCATTTATGCTGCCGCGCTATGTGGAGGACATCTTAGAACAGGAGGAGAAAATCAATGGCTAGACTTTTCATTATCGGGTGTGGCGGAGTTGCCAGAGTGGCGATTGCAAAATGCTGTCAGAACAGCGAGGTGTTTGACGAGATTATGATCGCAAGCCGCACAGTTTCCAAATGTGAGGCTTTGGCAGAGGAGCTTCGCCCGACGACAAAGACCGTGATCACTACGGCACAGGTGGATGCTGACAATGTGGAGGAGCTGACCGCGTTGATTCGTGAATACGCTCCGGTGGCAGTACTGAATGTGGCATTGCCTTATCAGGATCTTACGATTATGGATGCCTGCCTTGCGGCAGGAGTACATTATATCGATACGGCAAACTATGAGCCGGAGGATACCGATGATCCGACGTGGAGAGCGATCTACGAGAAGCGCTGCAAGGAGCTTGGTTTTTCTGCATATTTTGATTATTCATGGCAGTGGGCTTATCAGGAGAAGTTTGAAAAAGCCGGATTGACTGCCCTTTGCGGTACCGGATTTGATCCGGGGGTTACCAGTGTATTTACGGCCTATGCCCTGAAGCATTACTTTGATGAGATCCACACGATCGATATTCTGGATTGCAACGGCGGTGACCATGGATATCCGTTTGCAACGAATTTTAATCCGGAGATCAATCTGCGTGAGGTCAGCGCTCCGGGATCTTATTGGGAGAACGGCAAATGGATAGAGACTGAGCCGATGGCGATCAAACGTGAGTACGATTTCCCGGAGGTAGGGGAGAAGGATATGTATCTGCTGCATCATGAGGAGATCGAGTCTCTTGCAAAGAACATTCCGGGGGTAAAGCGTATCCGTTTCTTTATGACCTTCGGACAGAGCTATCTGACGCATATGAAATGTCTGGAGAATGTGGGTATGCTTTCCACTACACCGATCCATTTTGAAGGAAAAGAGATCGTGCCGATCCAGTTTCTGAAGGCGCTTCTTCCGGATCCGGCGTCTCTTGGTCCGCGTACAGTGGGAAAGACAAATATCGGATGTATCTTTACGGGAATCAAGGATGGAAAGGAAAAAACACTGTACATTTACAATGTCTGCGACCATCAGGAGTGTTATAAGGAGGTAGGCTCACAGGCGATTTCTTATACGACAGGCGTTCCGGCTATGATCGGTTCCATGATGGTTGTAAAAGGACTCTGGAATAAGCCGGGTGTATTTACTGTGGAAGAGTTTGATCCGGATCCGTACATGGAGGCACTGAACCGCTGGGGACTTCCGTGGGTCGTGGATGAGAATCCGCAGCTGGTGCCATAATGCGACTGCATGAGATTCCGACGCCCGGGTATGTGATTGATCTGGAGCGTTTAGAGCATAACTGTAAAGTGCTGGCACAGGTAATGGAACGCACGGGATGTAAGATCCTGTTGGCGCAGAAGGCATATTCTGCATTTGCCACCTATCCTCTGATCCGAAAATATCTGTGCGGCACGACGGCAAGCGGTTTGTTTGAAGCCAGACTCGGAAAAGAAGAATTCGGAAGAGAGAATCATATTTTTTCACCGGCGTACAAAGAGGAGCAGTTTCAAGAGATCGTGGATATCTGCGATCACATTGTGTTTAATTCGGTCAGTCAGCTGAAAAAATACCGGGGACAGTGCCAAGGCACCTCGATCGGGCTTCGCATCAATCCGGAGTGTTCGACGCAGGGAGATCATGCGATTTATGATCCCTGTACTCCGGGCAGCAGATTCGGAGTACTCAGAGAACAGCTTCAGCCGGAGGATCTGAAGGGGGTGGACGGCCTTCATTTTCATACGCTGTGCGAGCAGAACGCAGACGATCTGGCAACGACCTTGGCGGCGGTAGAGGAAAAGTTCGGCGATCTGATGCATGGAATGAAATGGATCAATTTCGGCGGTGGACATCATATTACAAGGTCTGATTACGATATTGCGTTATTGGAAAAATGTATCTGTCATGTACGGGATACGTATCATGTGCAGGTCTATCTGGAACCCGGTGAGGCTGTAGCATTAAATGCGGGATATCTTGTGACAGAGGTACTGGATTTTGTGGAAAATCATGGAATTACCACAGCGATTCTGGATACCTCTGCGGCATGCCATATGCCGGATGTACTGGAGATGCCGTATCGTCCGCCGCTCAGAGACGGCGGAATGCCGGATGAGAAGGCGTACACGTATCGTCTTTCCAGCTACACCTGCTTGGCAGGAGATATTATCGGAGATTTCAGCTTTGATAAAAGGCTTGCGATCGGTGACCGACTGATTTTTGAAGATATGGCGATCTATTCTATGGTCAAGAATAATACATTTAACGGAATCGGGCTTCCATCGATCTATCAGAGAAGATCTGATGGGGAGTGTGAACTGATAAAATCTTTTGGATATGAGGATTTTAAGGAGCGGTTATCATGATTTTTTCAGAAAAAAAGAGACGTATGCCGGGAGAGTTTGAAGAGCATCGGGGGACGCTTATGATCTGGCCGGTACGCCCGGGCAGCTGGCCAAACGGCGGCGTTGCAGCAAAACAGGCGTTTTGCACCGTCATGGAGGCTATTCTTGAGAGCGAAGAGGTTTGGCTTCTGGCAGATGAAGCACATCTGGAGGAGGCGAAGCGCATGGCTCCTGTGGGAGTACAGGTACTCGAGCTTGAGAGTGATGATGCATGGGCCAGAGACGTCGGTCCGACCTTTGTTGAGGAGAATGACCGGATCGTGGGGATCGACTGGGAGTTTAATGCATGGGGCGGAAGGGTGGACGGACTCTATGTACACTGGGAGAAGGACGATCGCGTAGCGTCGGAGTTTTGTAAGAAGACAGGGTACCCGGTGGAAAATGCTCATCCGTTTGTGCTAGAGGGAGGATCCATCCACAGCGACGGAGAGGGTACGATCCTGACGACGGCGTCCTGTCTGCTCAGCAAAGGACGTAATCCGCTGTTGACAAAGGAGCAGATTGAGGAGAAGCTCAGAACATATCTCGGAGCGGAAAAAGTGATCTGGCTGCCAAGAGGTATTTATCAGGATGAAACAAACGAGCATGTGGATAACGTGTGTGCATTTGTCAGACCGGGAGAAGTAGTGCTTGCATGGACTGACGACAAAGAGGATCCGCAGTATGCGCTAAGTCTTGCATGTCTGGAGCAGCTAAAGCAAGTGACAGATGCCAAAGGCCGTAAACTGAAGGTGCATAAGCTGCCGATTCCGGCAGTTCCGATCACCGTACAGGAAGAGGATCTGCAGGGCTACGAGTTTGAAGAGGGGGAAGATCAGCGCGAAGCGGGAGAACGTCTGGCAGCGAGCTATGTCAATTTTTATATTACCAATGGCGGAGTGCTGGTGCCGCAGTTCGGAGATGTAAAGGATGAGACTGCGGTGCAAATCATGGGAGAATTATTCCCGGATCGCCGGATCTATCCGATCTTAGCGAGAGATATCCTGCTTGGAGGGGGGAATATCCACTGTATTACGCAGCAGATACCCACAGGAGGTAGAAAAGAGTGAGAAAAGTAAAAGTAGCCGCGGTGCAGATGCAGTGCGGCAGGATCGTTCAAGAGAATCTGGATAAGGCAGAGAGGCTTGTAAGAAAAGCAGCTGCAGAAGGAGCCAATATCATCCTGCTTCCGGAGCTGTTTGAGCGTAATTATTTTTGTCAGGAGCGCAGATATGATTATTATGCGTATGCGAAGCCGGTGCAGGAAAATGATGCAGTCCGCAGATTCACCGGGATATCCAAAGAACTGGGCGTTGTGATGCCGATCAGTTTTTATGAACGGGATAAGAATGTGTTATATAATACGGTGGCAATTCTGGATTGCGGAAGGCTGCTTGGGATTTATCGTAAGACACATATTCCGGATGATCATTACTATCAGGAGAAGTTCTATTTTACACCGGGGAATACCGGATTTCAGGTGTGGGATACCAGCTTTGGCGTGATCGGAATAGGAATCTGCTGGGATCAGTGGTTCCCGGAGACCGCCAGATGTATGGCGCTGCAGGGAGCGGAATTGCTGTTTTATCCGACCGCCATCGGTTCCGAGCCGATTCTCGGGTGTGATTCTATGGGACATTGGAGAAGAGCCATGCAGGGACACAGCGCGTCGAACATCGTGCCGGTGATCGCTGCCAACAGATACGGAAAAGAGACCGTGACACCCTCGCAGGAGAATGGTGGACAGAGCTCAGAGCTTTTGTTTTACGGTTCCAGCTTTATCACAGATGCGTCAGGAGAGATCCGGCAGTCTGCGGGACGGCAGGAGGATGCGGTGCTGATAGAAGAATTTGATCTGGATACTATGAGAGAGGAACGGATGTCATGGGGATTGTTCCGTGACCGCAGACCGGAATGCTACGGTGAAATTGTAAAATAAACAGCAGGGGGTGAGAGAGTGTTTACTGATAACAAAATACTCATTGGAAAATCAGACGACCGGGATATTTTTATTTATCCGAGAATGGCGAATCGCCATGGGATGATCGCAGGCGCTACAGGAAGTGGTAAGACGATTTCGCTGAAGGTGCTGGCGGAGTCCTTTAGCGACTGTGGAGTTCCGGTATTTCTTGCAGACGTCAAAGGGGATCTTGCAGGTATGTGCATGGAAGGAACGCGAGAGGAAAACGTGGCTTCCCGGGTGGAGAGCATGGGACTTGCAGAGTACGGATTTACGTTTCAGAAATATCCCGTGAATTTTTGGGATGTATATGGGGAAAAGGGATTGCCGCTTCGAACGACTATCTCGGAGATGGGACCGCTGCTGCTGGCAAGAATTCTGGATTTGAATGAGATCCAGTCGGATATCTTGACCGTGATTTTTAAAATTGCAGATGACGAAGGGCTTTTATTGATCGATACGAAGGATCTTCGCTCTATGCTGCAGTATGTGGGAGAACATGCAAAGGAGCTCTCCCTTACCTACGGCAATATTTCAAAGCAGAGCCTCGGAGCCATTATCCGTGCGGTGATCGCGCTGGAGAGTGAAGGCGCGGATCAGTTTTTCGGAGAACCGGCGCTGAATATCAATGACTGGCTTTGCACAGATAATACCGGAAGAGGAATGATACAGATTCTGGACTGCCAGAAGCTGATCCATTTTCCGACGATGTATGCGACCTTCCTGCTCTGGATGATCTCGGAATTATTTGAGACACTTCCGGAGGCAGGCGACAGAGACAAGCCAAAGATGGTATTTTTCTTTGATGAAGCTCATTTGCTGTTCAATTCGGCGTCGAAGGTTTTGCTGGAGCGCATCGAGCAGGTGGTCAAGCTGATCCGTTCTAAGGGAGTAGGTATCTACTTTATCACGCAGAGCCCGAAGGACATTCCCGATGGAGTATTGGCGCAGCTTGGCAATAAGATCCAGCATTCACTTCATGCATATACGCCGGCAGAGCAGAGAGCAGCGAAGGCAGCTGCCGTTTCCTTCCGGGAAAATCCTGCCTTTGATACGTATGAGGCGCTGACCAGTCTTGGTATCGGAGAAGCGCTGATTTCGGTGCTGGATGAGAATGGTGTTCCGACGATCGTAGAGAGAGGAAATGTGCTTCCGCCTCAGAGCCGGATGGGGGCGATATCGGATGAAGTGAGAGAGCGTGAGAATAAGAACAATTTGCTTTATTCGAGATATGCAGAGATGTTTGATCGGGATTCTGCGTATGAGTTCCTTCAAAGAAAGCGGCTTGCGGATGACGAGGCAGCCGTGAGGGCTGAGGAAGAGAAGATAAGAGCCAGAGAGGAAGCGGCGGCACAGAAGCTTCGAGAGAAGGAAGAGGCGGCAGCTATGAGACAGCAGGAGAGAGAAGCTGCTGCAGCCATGAGACAGAAAGAACGCGAAGAGGCAGCAGCACAGCGTCAGAGAGAAAGAGACGAAGCGGCGAAGAGCAGGGCGATGAAGTCCACGATCTCGAAGGTTGCGGGAAGTGCAGCCGGAACGCTTGGAAGAGAAGTCGGAAACAGTCTGGGAAAGTCTGTAGGCGGTTCCTTTGGGAAACGGGTAGGCGGCAATGTCGGTGCCTCTCTCGGACGCGGATTATTACAGACTATATTTAAATTATAAAACAGATGACAATAGAGCGTACAAAACGTGTGCGGTCTATTGTTGCGTTAAGGGGAGAACCTATTACTGATCGGATATTGTGTCGGAGAAGGAGAGAAGAATGAAAACCATTGACAGATTTTTAAAATATATCAGTATTGAGACAGAATCAAATGAAAAAAATGATGCACAGACGCCATCTACAGATACGCAGTGGGAGCTGGCACGTGTGCTGGTAGAGGAACTGAAGGAGCTGGGAATCGAGGATGCGCATACGAATGAATTCTGTACGGTATATGCTCATATTCCGGCGACCCCGGGATACGAGGATCAGATACCCTTCGGATTTATGGCGCATATAGATACGGTGCCGAACGGGAAGGGAATCAAACCGCGACTGATCGAGCATTATGACGGTGAGGATGTTGTGTTGGAGAGCGGTGTGAAGATCTGTGTGAAGGAGCATCCGCATCTTCCGTCCTTGAAGGGAAGAACACTGGTAGTCACAGATGGAACCACGATCCTCGGTGCGGATGATAAGGCCGGAGTGGCAGTGATTATGAGTATGTGTGAGCGAATTGTAAAAGAGAACATTCCGCATGGCAGAATCTGTATCGCATTTACACCGGATGAGGAGATCGGAACCGGAGTAGATAAGTTTGACCTGAAGGAATTTGACGCAACGTTTGCGGTGACGGTAGACGGCGGAGCGGAGAACTGTATCGAGGCAGAGTGCTTCAATGCAGCATCCGCAAAGGTGAAGGCAGAGGGTGTAGAGACACATCCGGGCTCCGCAAAAAATATCATGGTCAATGCTGTTAAGATCCTTGCAGAGTTCACGCAGCTGCTCCCCAAAGAGGAGATTCCGGAAAAGACAGAGGACAGAGAAGGTTTTTATCATCTGCTGGAGATGAGCGGAGATGTAGAGCACGCAAGCGCATCCTATATACTTCGTGATTTTGAAAAGGAGAGTCAGGAAAAGCGTAAACAGATGATGCGGGAGCTCTGTGAGAAGCTAAATGAAAAATACGGCAGAGAGGTGCTCACTCTGGAAATAAAGGATTCCTACTATAATATGTATGAAGTCGTCAAACAGTATCCAGAGCTGCTGAAAAATATTGAAAAGGCCATTGAGAATACCGGAATGACGCCGGAGTATCTTCCGATTCGCGGCGGGACGGACGGATGCAGACTGTCCTTTGAGGGTCTGCCGTGTCCGAACCTCGGAGCAGGAGCCTATGGCTTCCATGGATTTCATGAGCACTGTACGGTGGAGGGGCTGGAAAACAGCGTAAATATGATGCTGGAGCTGGTAAAATTGTATGCGGTGTGCGGAAGATAAAATTGTATGCGGTGTGCGGAAGAGCTTGACAGATGTGTGTGTTGAGGCTACAATGACAGAATGGTGTGAATTATTGAAGCCTGAAGAATAGATAAGGAGAAAGAAACATGGGAAAGTATGTAGTGAAGCGCCTTGGTATTGCGCTGATCACCATCTGGTTGGTTGCCACGCTGACGTTCTTTCTGATGAATCTGGTCCCCGGTGGTCCATTTTTATCAGAGAAGGCCGTAAGTCCGAAGGCACTTGCCGCATTAGAAGAAAAATATGGTTTGGATAAACCGCTGTCAGAACAGTATGTGACGTATATCAAAGGCGCAGTACAGTTTGATTTTGGCGACAGCCTGAAGCAGAGAGGCCGTACCGTTGCTTCTATTATAACAAGTAAATTTCCGGTTTCCGCAAGGATCGGAGGACTGGCAGTTTTGATCGCGTTCTGTATCGGGGTTCCGCTGGGATGCGTATCGGCGCTGCACAGAGGAAAGGTGGTCGATAATGTGATCATTGTGCTGGCCACCTGCGGTATTGCGGTGCCAAGCTTCGTGATCTGTACCCTGCTGATGTATTTCTTCGGCATGCGTCTTGGATGGCTGCCGACACTGGGCTTGGGAACATGGAAGCATTTCATCATGCCGATCACCGCGTTGGCGTTTTATCCGACGGCATATATTACCCGTCTGATGAGATCCTCCATGCTGGATGTACTGGGGCAGGATTATATGCGCACAGCGAGAGCGAAGGGCTTAAATCAGTTTGTGAGACTTTTTAAGCATGCTCTGAGAAATGCGATTCTTCCGGTCGTTACCTATATGGGACCGCTGCTTGCCTACACAGTGACAGGAAGCTTTATTGTTGAGAAAATCTTTAACATCCCGGGACTGGGAAGAGAATTTATCAGTTCTATTACGAACAGAGATTACACGGTGATCATGGGTACGACGATCTTTCTTGCAACCCTTATGGTATTGATGAATGTGGTCGTGGATATCGTTTACAAGCTGGTAGATCCGCGTATTAAGTTGAAATAAGGAGAGAGAACAAATGAAAGAAAGTCCAAATCCGTTAAGCTTACAGGCGAGGATCCACCCGGATGATTTTCTTCCCGCAACCGGGGATGAGAAACAGGGGCTGGTTGTCATGCGCGAGAGCGTAAGCTTCTGGAAAGATGGTTTGCGCCGTCTGAAAAAGAATAAGATCGCCATGGTCAGTCTGGTGGTCGTCATCATTATTATGTTTTTTGCATTTATTGTGCCGATATTCTACCCCTACTCTTATGAGCAGCAGATCAAGGGCAGCAATAATCTGGCCCCATTTACATATTCTGCGGATGAGCAGGCCAGAATAGACGCGGGAGAGCATGTATTCCCCCACATCATGGGAACGGATAAGATGGGACGAGATTATGCGATCCGTGTCATGATGGGAAGCCGTATTTCTCTGATCGTCGGTCTGGTAGCAGCCGTGATCATTCTTGTGATCGGTTCTATCTTCGGCTCTGTCGCTGCATTTTTCGGCGGCTGGGTAGATATCCTGATGATGCGTATTGTAGATATCATTTATACGATCCCGGATATTTTGCTGATTGTATTGATTTCCTTTGCACTGAAGGCGCCGATCGATCAGCTGGGAAAAGTGCCGGGCTTTGGCTGGGTGCAGATTCTCGGCGCGAACCTGATCAGTATCTTTATTGTATTTGCACTTCTATACTGGGGGGGAATGGCGCGAATGGTGCGAAGCCAGATCCTGACCCTGAAGGAGAGTGAGTATGTGACCGCGGCGAAAGCGCTGGGTGCATCTAACAGAAGAATTATCAAGAAGCATCTTCTGACAAACTGTATCGGTACACTGATCGTAACGACAACACTGCAGATTCCGTCCTCGATTTTTACGGAAAGCTTCTTAAGCTTCCTTGGACTTGGTGTAGCGGTGCCGATGCCGTCTCTGGGAAGTCTGGCGAGTGATGCGATCAACGGTCTGAATACATATCCGCATCTGTTGTTTATTCCGGCGCTGTTGATCAGTCTGATTATTTTGAGCTTTAACCTGCTCGGTGACGGACTGCGCGATGCCTTTGACCCGAAGATGAAGGATTAAGAAAGGAGTGGGCTAAATGAGTGATTTTCTTGTAAATGTAGAGCATGAGCGCCTTTCCTTCTTTACACCTGCGGGAGAGGTAAAAGCGTTAAATGACGTAAGCATTCATATTAAGCAGGGTGAGGTTCTCGGAATCGTAGGAGAGAGCGGCTCCGGTAAGTCCGTAACCGCCTACAGCCTGATGGGGCTGACGGCTTATCCGGGCAAGCTGATGGGAGGCTCCCTTGATTTCAACGGTCATCATATCAACGATATGTCTGAGAAAGAGTTCCAGAAGATGAGAGGTAAGGAGGTATCCATTATCTTTCAGGATCCGATGACCAGTCTGAATCCGGTGTATACCATCGGTAATCAGATCCGTGAGGTGTTGAAGCTACATACAGATAAGAGTAAGAGTGAAATTCAGGCGAGAGCCGTGGAATTACTTCAGCTTGTTGGTATCAATGAGCCGGAGAAGAGATTAAGGCAGTATCCGCATGAGCTGTCCGGAGGTATGAGACAGCGTGTGATGATCGCGATCGCATTGGCCTGTGAGCCGAAGCTTTTGATCGCGGATGAGCCGACAACGGCGCTGGACGTGACGATTCAGGCACAGATCCTTGAGCTGATGATGGAGCTGAAGGACAAGCTTGGTATGGCGATCATGATGATTACGCACGATCTTGGCGTGGTGGCCAGCATGTGTGATCACATTGCAGTCATGTATGCAGGGAATATCGTGGAATATGGAACAACAGATGATATTTTCTATCGCCCGAAGCACGAGTATACGAAGGGTCTGATCCGGAGTATTCCGAGAATGGACAGCAAAGAGCATGAGCGTCTGATTCCCATTGAGGGAACGCCGGTCGATCTGCTGAATCCGCCGAAGGGCTGCCCCTTTGCGTCCAGATGTGACAGCTGCATGAAGATCTGTCTGAGAGAAAAAGCGCCGATCACCGATTTTGACGGGGTACACTATGCGTCCTGTTGGATGAATCAGAGAGCCGAGCTGGAAGGAGGAGCGAAGCAGTGAGTAATAAATTGCTGAAGATAGAACATCTCTACCAGTATTTCCCGGCAGGTGGATTTGGAAAAAACAAAAAATATGTACAGGCGGTGGACGACGTTTCATTCTTTATTAATAAGGGAGAGACGCTTGGACTTGTAGGTGAGTCCGGATGCGGCAAGACTACCACGGGACGTTCTCTTCTGCGTCTTTATGAGCCGACGAAGGGACGTATCATTTACAATGATAAGGTACTGTTTGACAGCGGCGATGTTCCGATGATGGATGATGAGGGACAGGATATTCTGGAGAACGGCGTGCCGAAGCTTGGCAAGAAGACGGCAGTGGATATGAAATCCTATCGCAGAGAGATGCAGATCGTATTTCAGGATCCCTATGCAAGTCTTGACCCGCGTATGACCGTTGGAGATATTGTGGGGGAAGCGATTGACATCCATCATCTTGCATCCAACCGGCAGGAGCGTTATAATATGATTCAGAAGCTTCTGGAGAATGTCGGACTGAACTCCGAGCATGCGAATCGTTATCCGCATGAGTTCTCCGGCGGACAGCGTCAGCGTGTAGGTATTGCGAGAGCGCTTGCGGTAAATCCGCAGTTTATTGTATGTGATGAACCGATCTCCGCACTGGACGTATCGATTCAGGCGCAGGTAGTCAACATGTTTGAGGATCTGCAGGCAGAGCGAGGTCTGACCTATCTGTTTATTGCTCACGATCTGTCGGTGGTAAAGCATATCTCCAACAGAATCGGCGTGATGTATCTGGGTAAGCTGGTAGAGCTGGCGGACAGCTACGAGCTGATCTTCAACAGTCTGCATCCATACACGAAGAGTCTGATCTCCGCGATCCCGATCGCAGATCCGAAGACGGCAAGAGAGAATAAGCGTATCGTGCTGGAGGGAGATGTACCGAGTCCGCTGAATCCGCCGTCCGGCTGCAGATTCCGTACAAGATGTCCGTATGCTACAGAGCAGTGCGCACAGGAGGTTCCGAAGTGGCGTGAGATCAGCAAGGGTCATTATGCGGCCTGCCACAGAATTGAGGAGCTGAATTAAAAGGATGTGCTATAGCCAATATGGCTGTTAAGCATAAATAACATCATCACAAGGAGGAAAATGATGAAAAGAAAAATCATCAGCCTGCTGATGGCAGCAGCAATGACCGTTTCTATGGTGAGCGGCATTTCCGTGACAGCAGCGGCAGAAGAGGGCAAGCAGCTGTCCGTACAGATCGGACCGAACCCTGAGACACTGGATCCGGCACTGAACAGTGCGGTAGACGGAGGCAATATGCTTCTGCACCTGTTCGAGTGTCTGCTGACCGTAGACGAGGAAGGAAAGATTGCTCCGGGTCAGGCAGAGAGCTGGGAGACATCTGAAGATGGTCTGGTATGGACCTTCCATCTGAGAGATGGTCTGAAGTGGTCTGACGGAAGTGACCTGACCGCGAATGATTTTGTATACACATGGAAGCGTGTATGCGATCCGGAGGTGGCTGCTCCGTATGCTGAGACCGTTCTTGGCATGGTGGAAGGCTTCAATGAGGCTATAGAAGGTGATCTCGATGCACTGAAGGTAGAAGCACCGGATGCTCAGACCTTTGTAGTAACTCTGGCTGAGAACTGCCCGTTCTTCGACAGCCTTGCTGCATTCGCAACCCTCAGCCCGGTACAGGAAGCTACCGTAGAGGATAACGGCGATGCATGGGCGATCGATCCGTCTACCTATGTTTCTAACGGACCGTTCATGATTACTGAGTGGGTTCCGGGCTCTCACATCATCACAGAGAAGAACCCGAACTACTGGAACGCAGATGCTATTAAGCTTGACAGCATTAAGTGGAATCTGATCGAGGATGCAAACGCATCTTACAGCGCATATCAGACCGGTGAAGTAGATTTCATCAAGGATGTTCCGATGGAGGAGATCCCGAGCCTTGACGGCAATCCGGAGTTCTATGTTGACCCGATTATCGGTACCTACTATATTTCTCTGAATACTGAGAAAGAGCCGTTTGACAATCCGCTCGTTCGTAAGGCTCTGAGCCTTTCTATCGACAGAGACTATGTGGCAAACACTCTGATGCAGGGAACCTATTCTCCGGCTGTCAACTTCATGGGACCGGGCTGGAAGGATACCGACGGAAGCGACTTCATGGACAATGCAAACGGTGGAGAGACTTATCTGCCGGAGACTGCTGATATCGATGGCGCACTTGCAGCTCTCGAAGAGGCTGGTTATCCGAACGGCGAGGGTCTCCCGACTCTGCACTACACAACCAACGACAGCGGTTATCACAAGACAGTAGCAGAGTATCTGCAGCAGGCTTGGGCTGAGATCGGTATCGATCTTGATGTTGAGATCGTTGAGTGGTCCAGCTTCACACCGATGCGTCGTAACGGTGAGTACGAGATCGCACGTAACGGCTGGGTAGGTGACTACAGCGATCCGTCCAACATGCTGGATCTGCTTTACACCACCAACGGCAACAACGATGGTAAGTACTCTAACGAGGAGTTTGACGCAGCTATGGATCTTTCCAGAACTACGACAGACGCTGCAGAGCGTTCTGAGGCTCTTCATACAGCAGAGGATGTCATGATGGCAGACTATGCTTGCATTCCGGTAGCATATTACAATGACTTCTGGTTGCAGCGTGATACCATCAAGGGTTCATGGCATTCTGCATACGGATACTGGTACTTCATGTACGCAGATATCGAGGAGTAATCCCGAGTCTGTCAAAGGCATCGAAGTCATAAAATATCTGAACATAGAAGCGCCCGGCATTTTGATATGCTGGGCGCTTTTTGTCGATATACAGTAACAGAGCTTCAGGAGTGCAGCCTCCTAAAAGATGTAAATTTTAGTATTGTACTCTCAGGTATTTTTGGATAAAATGAAAAAAAAGGAGAGGAGTCGTAATCATGGGATTAATAAAAGCAGCTTTAGGATCTGCGGGCGGTGTACTTGCGGATCAGTGGAAAGAATATTTTTATTGTGAAGCTATTCCGGAGGACGTACTGGTGGTTAAGGGAAGAAAAAAAACTTCAGGACGTTCAGCTAATAAAAAGGGTGGAGATAATATCATCACCGATGGTTCTGTAATCGCAGTGGCAGACGGTCAGTGTATGATGATCGTGGAGCAGGGCAAGGTGGTGGAGGTCTGCGCAGAGCCGGGAGAATATACCTTCGATAACTCCAAGGAACCGTCTATTTTCTCCGGTGATCTGGATAGCGGCATTGGCAGAGTATTTGCCAATGTGGGTAAACGCTTCACCTTTGGCGGTGAGGCGCCGATGGATCAGAGAGTTTACTATTTTAACATCAGGGAATTGATGGGAAATAAGTATGGTACGGCTTCGCCGGTTCCTTTCCGTGTGGTAGATCGCAATATCGGTCTGGATCTGGATATTTCGGTTCGCTGTTTTGGCGAGTACAGTTACCATATCATGAATCCGCTGCTGTTTTACACAAATGTGTGCGGGAATGTGACGGACGAATACACCAGAGATCAGCTGGACGTACAGTTAAAGACAGAGCTTTTGACAGCGCTTCAGCCGGCCTTTGCCAAGATTTCCGATATGGGGATCCGCTACAGCTCTCTGCCGGGACATACCATGGAGCTGGCCGACGCATTGAACGAGGTGCTTTCCGCGAAATGGCGTGAGCTGAGAGGAATTGAGATCGTTTCCTTTGGCGTATCCTCCATCAAGGCCAGTGAGGAAGATGAGAAGATGATCAAGGAGCTGCAGCGAAATGCGACCTTCCGCGATCCGGGAATGGCAGCTGCGCAGCTTGTAGGTGCGCAGGCAGCGGCGATGCAGTCAGCGGCACAGAATCCGAATGGTGCGATGATGGGATTTATGGGAATGAATATGGCGGCGCAGGCAGGCGGTGTGAATGCTCAGAATCTTTATCAGATGCAGCAACAGCAGATGCAGCAACAGCAGCAGGCGCAGACTGTGGGGCAGCAGTCGGCGGCACAGGCAGCCGGAGTATGGAGCTGCAGCTGCGGACAGACCGGCAATACAGGTAAGTTCTGCCAGAACTGCGGTGCATTGAAGCCTGCAGCGGACAGTTGGGTATGTGCCTGCGGTTCTGTGAATAAGGGCAGATTCTGTCCGGAGTGCGGAGCACAGAGACCTGCGCAGTAGAAAAATGAGTCGGAAATCCCTTTCTTTTTTCAGAGGAATGCGTTATACTTGAAAAATCTGAGTTAAGGAGGGTTATAGATGATTTATGCATTGATACTTTTTGCATTGACGTATGTGCTGATGCTTATGTTCAGCAAATATCGTCCCATCATCGCACTGGGTTCAGCAGCTGTGTTTATTGCGACGGGAATGCTTCCGCTGAATCAGATCTTTGATGCGATCGATTTTAATGTTCTTTTTATGATTGCCGGAACGATGGGACTGGTGCAGCTTTTTATTGACAGTCATATGCCGGCTCGTCTGGCAGATATCGTGATGGAGCATGTACACAGTGTGCAGATGGCGGCTGTGGCATTGGCGCTGTTCGCAGGAGTGATCTCGGCATTTGTGGATAATGTGGCTACGGTTCTGATGGTCGCTCCTGTGGGGCTTGCTATTTGCCGTAAGCTGAAGACGAATCCGGTACCGTTTATCATCGGTATTGCAGTTTCTTCTAATCTGCAGGGAGCAGCGACGCTGGTGGGAGATACGACAGCGATTATGCTGGGCTCCTACGCCAAGATGAGCTTTATGGATTTCTTCTTTTACAACGGCAGACCGGGTATGTTTTTCGTAGTTGAGGCAGGCGCAGTCTTTGCGGCTCTGATTCTTGCATGGATTTTCAGAAAAGAGAAAGAAAGGATCGAACCCGCTTCGGTTCGCACGGAAGTGACAGATTACATGCCGAGTATTCTGCTTACGGGAACGGTAGTTTTACTGATTATCGCTTCCTTTATTCCGGAGAAGCCGGATATCACGAACGGAGTGATCTGTATGATCCTCATGATCGTTGGGTTGATTTATAACCTGATAAAGAACAGAAGCTTAGAGTCCGTGACCGGACCGCTGTGGGCGATCGATTTTGAGACCATTGGGATTCTGGTAGGGCTGTTCCTGATCATCGGCGGTATCAACAATATGGGAGTGATCGATGCTGCGGCTGCACAGCTGGCGAGGCTTGGCGGCGGCAATGTATTTGTACTCTATACGATTCTTGTGTGGGGTTCTGTGGTGATTTCTGCATTTATTGATAACATTCCGTATACGGCCACGATGCTTCCTGTAGTGACCGGACTGGCTTCTACTTTGGGAATCTCTCCGACCGTACTTTATTTCGGACTGCTCTCCGGAGCTACGCTGGGAGGCAACTGTACCCCCATCGGCGCTTCTGCGAATATTACGGGAATCGGTATTCTTCGCAGAGAGGGATATGAGGTGAGCACCGGTGACTTTACGAAGATCGGTATTCCGTTTACACTGGCGGCCGTGATTCCTGCGTATATCTATCTCTGGATCGCATTTGCATAGGTTCGGCGCCATACGGATATCATATTTGATTGAGGAGGAAAAGACGATGAAGAAAAAGTCGATCAAAGCGTTATTTTTTGCGTTAAGCATGTCAGCTGCGCTTCTTGGATCCGCAGCGGTGTCCGCGGAAAAGACGGAGACAGAAGGAACTGCCGTGGCAGACCCTAAAGCTGCTGAGATTCCGGAGGATGGTGTATACCGTGCGGATTTCAACACAGACAGCGGAATGTTTCATGCGAATGAGGCTGAGGAGGGCAAAGGCACTTTGACGGTAAAGGACGGCGAGATGACGTTTCATGTAAGTCTGGCTTCAAAGAAGATCGTCAATCTGTTTGTAGGGCTTGCGGAGGATGCAAAAAAGGATGGCGCAGAGCTTCTTGAGCCTACGACAGACAAGGTAAGGTATAAGGACGGATATGAGGAAGAGGTCTATGGATTTGACATTCCGGTGAAAGCGATCGATGAAGAGTTCGATCTTGCGCTGCTTGGCAAGAAGGGAAAATGGTACGATCACAAGGTGAGTATCACGAATCCGGAGAAGCTGGAAGAGGCGGAGACTGAGACGGAAACACAACCGTAAGACGGAGATGGGAATGGAGAACATGCGACTGGAAAAAATACAGGAATTTCTGAAAGAAAAAGACTGGAAATATACCTATACAGAAGAAGAGGGTGTGGGAAGTATTGATTTTGAGAATCGGGGAATCAGCTATCACATCTGGGAGTTCTGTGAGGGAGAAGAGTACGGCGCGGAGAGCAATGTACGAAGCGGCGGTAAACAGGAGGATTTCTTCGGAGACTATGAGGAGGAGATCATCTCTGTAATTAAAAGCTGGAAATAATAGCAGGTAACGTCAGGCGGATAGTTGTACTCCGTTTTACTTAAAAGTGAGTCCCTGTTCACTGCTTTCAATGCATAAAGCATTAAGCGGTGAGCAGGGACTTGTCTGATTCAGCTAGATTGCCGATGCTTGAGAAGCAGATTCTTTCACCGCAGGAGCGATGGAGAGATCCGCTCTGTGATATGGAATCAATGTCGCCTGAAGCGCATGATAAATATCTGATTTTCCGGGCCATACGGTTCCGATCACATGATTTTCACGGTTTAGCTGATGGAACCATGAGCCGTTTACGTGATCCAATACGTTTTCATCCAGATACTGCATAAACGTAGCATAATCATCGGCATAGCTCTGCTTGCCGGTGACATGATAAAGAACGGAAGAGGTATTGATGGCTTCCGCGAGCGTCCAGTGCATCCGGTCATGGACGATGGGGGTTCCGCTCCAGTCGGTTGTATAACAGATTCCGGGAGCGCCGTCGGCATTCCATGCATCTGCAATAGCACGCCGGTAGAGAGCCTCTGCCAGACGAAGATACTCTGAGGCGACCTCCGTATTTTGCTTATAGGTAGAGAGCGCCCACTGGGTGATCAGTCTGGCCCACTCAATACCGTGTCCGGGTGTTGCGCCGTAGGGCTTAAAAGGATCATCCGGCTTGTCCTTATTGCATTCGAGGTCTGCGATCCAGTTCTTAGAAAAATGCTCCGGAATACGCCAATTGTTGGCCGAAGCCCATCCCTTTACGTGATCAATGATACGTCCGGCACGAATGCGATATTTCTCGTCTCCGGTCACATCAGATGCCGCAAGAAATGCCTCTACGGTATGCATATTGGCATTCAGACCGCGATAGTCGTCAAGTACAGTAAATTCTGTGTTCCAAGTATCGCAGGAGAGGCCTTCTTCCTCATTCCAGAAACGCTCATCATAAAGCTGCAATGCTTCCTCGAGGAGCTGGTCGGCATCGGGGCATCCCGCAAGCACTGCGGAGGATGCCGCAAGAATGACAAAAGCGTGCGCATAGCATTGCTTGTTCGGGAGAATCTGATCGTCACAGGTCAGCCCGGCATACCATCCCCCGTTTTTGGTGTCATGAAGCTCACCGGTCAGCCCCTTCAGTCCGGCGCTCATCAGCTCTTCGCTGCCCGGATGCCCGAGAAATGTGCCGATACTGTAGACATGGACCATACGGCTGGTAATCCATGTCTCGCGATTGCGCTCCTTCCATGGAGTACCGTCATCTCCGAGATAATAAGCTCCGCCGCCGGGCGACGGAAAATGATGTCCGAAGGCAAGCAGATTTTTGCAGATATCGGACAAAAAAGCTTTATTCTCATCCGTATCAAGACAATACTTTTTTTCAAATGTACACATCATAAAATCCCCCAATAATCTGATGATCAAAGCACAGCTTTGTCAGTTGATGGATTTATTTTACCTTTTTCTCAAGGTCAAATCAAGAAATAAATCATGAAAAACAGTTGCCAAATCAAAATAACATGGTATAATAAATGTTGGAATATTGATTGAGTACAATTTAATCGTAAAAGATATAAAATGGGAAGAAGGGTATAATAATGAATCAGGATTTTAACATTGAAAGATATCTGTCCGGCGGAGTGGAAAAGATTGTGAAAAACGCGCTAAAGGCATCTCTATCTAATCCGCGTGAGAGTATTTTTATGGGAAAATACGCGTTGGCAAGCAAGAAGGCATCTGAGAAAAGAAGAGCTGCCGAGGAGGCAGGAGAGCATGTTCCTCCATTTTTGATCGCAAGTATCACCAGTAGCTGTAATCTTCATTGCGCGGGATGTTATTCCAGAGCAAACCATGCATGTAAGGATTGTACACCGGTGGATCAGCTGACGGCAGAAGAGTGGAAGCAGATTTTTGACGAGGCATCCGACATGGGAATCGGCTTTATTCTGCTGGCAGGAGGGGAGCCCTTTATCCGCAGAGATGTGATCGAGAAGGCGGCACAGCGTCAGGATATCCTGTTCCCGATTTTCACGAACGGAACGATGGTGGACGACACATACCTGAAGCTGTTTGATAAGAACCGAAATCTGGTTCCGATCCTCAGTATTGAGGGCGGTGAAGAAAGTACGGATCAGCGCCGTGGTCAGGGTGTTTATGAAAGATTGAATGCCTCTATGCAGAGAATGAAGGAAGCGGGCGTGCTGTTTGGTGCTTCCGTTACGGTGACTACGGAGAATATGAAGGAGGTGCTTTCCGACGAGTTTGTCCGCAGCATGTATGATAAGGGTGCCAAGGCAGTCATTTATGTAGAATTTGTTCCGGTTACCGAAGAAGCAAAGCATCTGGCGCCGGGAGACGAGGAACGCGAATATATAAAGAGCCGTCTGTATGAGCTGCGCATGAAGCATGAGGATATGGTGCTGATTTCTTTTCCGGGAGATGAAAAGACCTCCGGCGGCTGTCTGGCAGCGGGCAGAGGATTTTTCCATATTAATTCTCATGGCGGCGCGGAGCCGTGTCCGTTTTCTCCGTATTCTGATGTGAATGTGAAAACGATCGGATTGAGAAATGCCATGAATTCCCCGCTGTTCAAAGCAATTCAGTCAGAGAACCTTCTCATGGAGGAGCATGCGGGAGGCTGTGTGCTGTTTGAGCGAAGAGAACAGGTGGAGGCGATCATCCAAGCCTGACGCATCTTTATAGTATTTTTATAAAGCTGCTATTGACTGAATGAAAAAGAACTGACATAATGAAAAACAAAGGGAAACCTGACAATATCACGGAGACGGAAAGGAGAATGATGATGGATTTTTTAAAGCTGGCTAAGGAGCGTTATTCCTGTAAAAAATATGATGGCAGACCGGTAGAAAGAGAACAGCTGCAGCAGATTCTGGAGGCCGGGCGTCTGGCGCCGACAGCCAAGAATCTTCAGGAGCAGAGAATCTATGTGATCGAATCTGCGGAAGGTCTTGCGAAGATCGATAAGGTGACGCCGTGCCGTTATAATGCGCCGACGGTGTTGGCTGTGGCATTTGATAAGGACAATGTATTTGTATATCCGGGTGAGAAGAGAAACTCCGGAGCAGAGGATGCTGCTATTGTCGCAACGCATATGATGCTTGCAGCAAAGGCAGTCGGTGTAGACAGCTGCTGGCTGAACTTCTTTGACCCGGAGGCGGTAGCGGCAGAGCTGGGTCTTCCGGAGAATGAAGAGGTTCTGATGCTTCTGGATCTCGGATACGCAGCGGAGGGCGGACACCCGTTGCCGAATCATGATTCGAGAAAGGATCTGAAAGAGACAGTATCCTATATCTAATTTCAAAGGCGGGGAGACGCGAGCTCTTCCGCAAAATAGAGGAGAAGAGGTATGTTAAAGAATCCGGAGAAGACGGTAGAAAATGTAGTTCAGTGGATCAGAGAATATTTTGAAAGCAGTATGCCGAATGCCTGTGCGGTACTTGGTATTTCCGGCGGAAAGGATTCCAGCGTGGCCGCAGCGCTGTGCGCAAAAGCGCTGGGAAAAGACCGGGTAGTCGGTATTACCATGCCGGACGGTATACAGCCGGATATTGACGATAGTCATGCATTGATCCGACATCTGGGGATCCGCACTCTGGAGGTCAATATCGGCAAGATCACATCGGCTTTTTCAGAGACATTTTCCGAGCTGCCTGAATTTGAGACTGTCTGCGGACAGAAGTCTCTGAGTAAGCCCGCCAGAATCAATTATCCGCCACGCATTCGCATGAGTGTATTATATGCGGTAGCGCAGTCGCTGCCTGCCGGTGGTCTGGTGGTGAATACCTGCAACCGGTCGGAGGATTATGTGGGATACTCCACGAAGTTTGGTGATGCGGCGGGAGATTTTAGTCCGATGGCTGCATTTACCGTACATGAGGTATTGCAGCTGGGAGAGGCTCTGGGGCTGCCACAGCAGCTGGTGCATAAAGCGCCGTCCGACGGACTGAGCGGTATGACGGATGAGGAGAAGCTCGGATTTACCTACGCGGAGCTGGATCATTATCTGGATACGGGGGTATGCGGGAATTCAGAAGCAAAGGAGAAGATCGATCGTCTCCATCGCATGAATCTGCATAAGCTGCAGCCGATGCCTCATTACGAAAAAAATTCAGAAGAATAAGTGAAAAAGTACAGAACAAAAGTTCGGTTTTGCTCTGTACTTTTTTTCGTTGTTCTGCTATAATAGCTGATACATTGGAGGAGCATGATTATGGATCATTTTGAATTAGTATCAGAATATGCACCGACGGGAGATCAGCCTCATGCGATTGCGGAGCTGGTGAAGGGCTTCCGGGAGGGAAATCAATGTGAGACCCTGCTTGGAGTGACGGGTTCGGGAAAGACCTTCACCATGGCGAATGTCATCAGGGAGCTGAACAAGCCGACACTGATCATCGCACATAATAAGACTCTGGCAGCTCAGCTGTACGGAGAATTTAAAGAATTCTTTCCGAATAATGCGGTAGAATATTTTGTATCGTATTATGATTATTATCAGCCGGAGGCTTATGTACCCTCCTCGGACACCTATATCGCGAAGGATTCTTCGATCAATGACGAGATCGATAAGCTGCGGCTGTCAGCTACGACAGCGCTGGTAGAGCGCAAGGATGTGATCATAGTGGCTTCGGTATCCTGCATTTATGGTCTGGGTTCTCCGGTGGATTATGAGAATATGGTAGTATCTCTGCGTCCGGGGATGGAGCGTGATCGTGACGAGGTGACGAGGCGTCTGATCGATATGCAGTATGACCGGAACGAGATGGATTTTAAAAGAGGTACTTTTCGGGTACATGGGGATGTGCTGGAGATTTTTCCGGCGGATGCGACGGACACTGCGGTGAGAGTGGAGTTTTTCGGAGATGAGATCGATCGTATTACCCAGATCGATGTGCTTACCGGAGAGGTCAAAGCGAGATTGGAGCATATTGCCATTTTCCCGGCGTCCCATTATGTGGTGCCTATGGAGAAGATACTTCAGGCTACGAAGGCGATCGAGGAGGAGCTGGCAGAGCGCGTGGCCTATTTCAAGAGTGAGGACAAGCTGCTGGAGGCTCAGAGGATCGCGGAGCGGACGAATTTTGATGTGGAGATGATGAAGGAGACCGGATTTTGTTCCGGTATTGAGAACTATTCAAGACATTTGGCGGGATTGGCTCCCGGACAGGCTCCATATACGTTGATTGACTATTTTCCGGATGATTTTCTTATGATCATTGATGAGTCTCACAAGACGATCCCTCAGATCCGGGGAATGTATGCGGGAGATCAGTCCAGAAAAACTACGCTGGTGGATTATGGGTTTCGACTGCCCTCGGCAAAGGATAACCGTCCGCTGAATTTTGGAGAGTTTGAAAGTAAGATTGATCAGATTTTGTTTGTCTCTGCGACGCCGGGAGAATACGAGGATGAGCATGAGCTTCTGCGCACGGAGCAGATCATCCGCCCGACCGGACTGCTGGATCCCAAGGTGGAGGTACGTCCCGTAGAAGGACAGATCGACGATCTGATCGGTGAGGTCAATAAGGAGATCGCAAAGAAGAATAAGATCCTGATCACGACGCTGACAAAGCGCATGGCAGAGGATTTGACGGCTTATATGAGAGAGATCGGTATCAGAGTGAGATATCTGCATTCTGATGTGGATACGCTGGAACGGACGGAGATCATCCGAGATATGCGTCTGGATGTCTTTGACGTACTGGTAGGGATCAATCTGCTGCGAGAGGGGCTGGATATTCCGGAGATCACACTGGTAGCGATTCTGGATGCGGATAAGGAGGGGTTCCTGCGTTCCTCGGTATCGTTGATCCAGACCATCGGACGTGCGGCCCGTAATGCTGACGGACATGTGATTATGTATGCGGATGTGATGACGGATTCCATGAAGATCGCTATTGACGAGACAAATCGAAGACGTAAGCTTCAGGAGGCCTATAACGAAGAGCATGGCATCACGCCTCAGACGATTAAGAAGGCTGTGCGGGATCTGATCAGCATTTCGAAGGAGGTAGCAAAGGAGGAACAGACCTTTGCGGTGGATCCGGAGTCTATGAGCAGGAAGGAGCTGGAGAAGCTGATCGCTGAGGTGCAGAAGAAGATGAAGAAGGCGGCGGCGGAGCTGAATTTTGAAGTAGCGGCAGAGCTGCGGGATCAGATGATCATGCTGAAGCAGCATCTGCAGGAGTTAGAAACATAAAAAGATACAGGATTTTTCAGAAGTACAAGTCTGAATGGAATCGGGAGAAAGACATGGCAGTAAAAGATAGTAAGCAGTATATCAGGATTCGCGGAGCGAATGAAAATAACCTGAAGAACATAGATTTGGATATACCGAGAAATAAATTTGTCGTATTGACAGGACTGAGCGGTTCCGGCAAGTCCTCGCTGGCCTTTGATACCATCTATGCGGAGGGACAGAGAAGATATATGGAATCTCTTTCCTCCTATGCCAGAATGTTTCTCGGCCAGATGGAGAAACCGGATGTGGAGAGTATAGAAGGACTTCCGCCTGCGATTTCCATCGATCAGAAATCTACGAATCGCAATCCGCGATCGACCGTGGGTACTGTGACGGAGATTTATGATTATTTCCGTCTGCTCTATGCCCGTATCGGTATTCCACACTGTCCAAAATGCGGAAGGGAGATTCGCAAGCAGACCGTGGATGAGATGGTGGATCAGCTGATGGAGCTGCCGGAACGAACAAGGATCCAGCTTCTGGCTCCTGTTGTGCGGGGGCGCAAGGGTGAGCATGTGAAGCTGCTGGAGCAGGCGAAGAAGAGTGGATATGTCCGCGTGATCATTGACGGCAATATGTACGAACTGACAGAGGAAATTAAGCTTGAGAAGAACATCAAACACAATATAGAGATCGTAGTGGACAGACTTGTGATCAAGGAAGGAATCGAGAAGAGACTGACAGATTCTCTGGAGAATGTCATGAGTCTCTCTGAGGGGCTGGTTCTGGTGGATGTGCAGGACGCAGAGCCGATCCGGTTCAGCCAGAGCTTCTCCTGTCCGGACTGCGGAATCAGCATAGATGAGATCGAGCCGAGAAGCTTTTCGTTTAACAATCCTTTCGGAGCCTGTCCGGATTGCTATGGTCTGGGGTATAAGATGGAGTTTGATGCGGATCTGATGATTCCGGACAAATCGCTCAGCATCGATGAAGGCGCGATCGTGGTCATGGGATGGCAGTCCAGCAAGGACAAGGGAAGCTTCACAAGAGCGATCCTTGAAGCGCTGGCGAAAGAATATGATTTTAGCCTGTCCACCCCCTTTGAACAGCTGTCCGCGGAGGTTCAGGATGTCATTATCAACGGAACCGGAGGGCGATCTGTCAAGGTATATTATAAAGGACAACGCGGAGAGGGCGTTTATGATGTGGCATTTGAGGGCTTGATAAAGAATGTAGAACGACGCTACAGAGAGACGGGTTCCGAGAGCTCAAAGCAGGAGTATGAGGAATTTATGATGATCACACCCTGTAAAGCCTGTCAGGGGCGTCGTCTGAAGAAGGAAGCGCTGGCAGTGACCGTGGGAGATAAAAACATCTACGAGCTGACCACCATGTCTATTGACAAGCTGCAGGTATATCTGGCGAATCTGAAGCTGACGAAGCAGCAGGAGCTTATCGGTCATCTGCTGCTGAAGGAGATCCGCTCCCGCGTGCAGTTTCTGGTGGATGTTGGTCTGAATTATCTGACGCTTGCCCGTGCGACCGGAAGCCTTTCCGGAGGGGAGGCACAGCGTATCCGTCTGGCTACGCAGATCGGCTCGGGACTGGTCGGTGTGGCATATATTCTGGATGAACCGAGTATCGGACTTCATCAGAGAGATAACGATAAGCTGCTTGGCGCATTGAATCATCTGAAGGAGCTTGGCAACACCCTGATCGTCGTAGAGCATGATGAAGATACCATGCTGGCGGCAGATTATATCGTGGATATCGGTCCGGGAGCCGGAGAGCATGGCGGTGAAGTGGTAGCGGTAGGTACAGCTCAACAGATCATGAAGAATAAGAGATCTGTTACCGGAGACTATCTGAGTGGAAGAAAGAAAATTCCGGTACCTGCCAAGCGCAAGAAACCGACAGGATTTCTAAAAATCGTAGGCGCGCAGCAGAACAATCTGAAGAACATCGATGTGGATATTCCGCTGGGTGTAATGACCTGCGTGACCGGAGTCTCGGGCTCCGGAAAAAGCTCTCTGATAAATGAGATTCTATATAAGAGCCTTGCCAGAAAGCTGAATCGCGCCAGAGTGATTCCGGGAAAGCATGATCACATCGAGGGCGTGGAACAGCTGGATAAGGTGATTGATATTGATCAGTCACCGATCGGAAGAACTCCGCGATCGAATCCGGCTACCTACACGGGAGTGTTCGACCAGATCCGTGATCTGTTTGCGGCTACGGCGGATGCGAAGTCGAGAGGATACAAGAAAGGAAGATTCAGCTTCAATGTGCGCGGAGGACGATGTGAGGCATGCAGCGGCGACGGTATTATCAAAATTGAGATGCATTTTCTGCCGGATGTCTATGTTCCCTGTGAGGTGTGTCAGGGAAAGCGGTACAACCGTGAGACACTGGAAGTGAAATATAAAGGCAAGAGTATTTATGACGTGCTGAATATGACTGTGGAGGAAGCGGTGAAGTTTTTTGAGCATGTTCCGTCTATCCGCCGAAAAATCGAGACGCTCAATGATGTGGGCCTGTCCTATATTCGTCTGGGACAGCCGTCCACGACGCTTTCGGGCGGTGAGGCACAGCGTGTGAAGCTGGCTACAGAGCTGAGCCGCAGAAGCACCGGCAAGACGATCTACATTCTGGACGAGCCGACGACGGGACTGCATTTTGCGGACGTACACAAGCTCATTGAGATTTTACAGCGTCTTGCAGAGGGGGGCAATACGGTTGTTGTGATAGAGCATAATCTGGATGTCATCAAGACGGCGGATTATCTGATTGATATGGGACCGGAAGGAGGAGACGGAGGCGGCACCATGATCGCCTGCGGAACTCCGGAGGAGGTTGCCGAGAACCCCATATCTTACACGGGCGCCTATGTAAAGAAATATCTGAAGTAAGAGCAAAAAATACTTTTCAATTTTCATGCATTGTTTTATACTGAACATCAAGGTGTCAGATGGATTACTGGGGAGTAACACTATGTGAGACCGTATCCGGAATGGATATGTGTGAGATGAAAGGGGAATGAAACCGGAATGAATGTAACAGATATAGGAATAGATCTCGGAACAGCGAGCATTTTGATATACGTCAGGGGCAAGGGCGTTGTACTGAAGGAGCCATCTGTGGTGGCATTTGATCGTGATGCGAACAAGATCAAGGCCATCGGAGATGAGGCGCGTGTGATGCTCGGAAGGACAACGGGCAATATCGTTGCCATCCGTCCACTGCGTAACGGCATTATTTCTGACTATGCCGTGACAGAACAGATGCTGAAGTATTTTATTCAGAAGGCGACCGGGAGGCTGTCTTTTAAGAAGCCGCGTATCAGCATCTGTGTACCGAGCAATGTGACCGAGGTGGAGCGCAAGGCTGTGGAGGATGCCGGATATCAGGCGGGAGCCAGAGAGGTTCAGGTCGTGCCGGAGCCTATTGCGGCAGCCATCGGAGCGCAGATTGATATTTCGAGACCCTGCGGGAAGATGATCGTGGATATTGGAGCGGGAACCTGTGATGTGGCAGTCTTATCTCTGGATGGAATCGTGGTGGATACCACCATCAATATCGCCGGAGACAGCTTTGATGAGGCGATCATCCACTATGCGAGAGCTGAGCACAATCTGATCATAGGAGAGCGTGCGGCGGAGGATATCAAGATTCATGTGGGAAGCGCCATTGAGCGTCCGCAGCAGAAGGTGATGGAGGTACAAGGACGTGATCTGAATACGGGACTTCCGAAGACTGTGCGTATTACATCTGAGGATGTGAGAGAAGCATTGAAGGATTGCACAGCTCAAATCGTCGAAGCGGTACACAGTGTGCTGGAGCGTACACCTCCGGAGCTGGCGGCAGACATCGTGGAGCGGGGTATCGTAATGACCGGTGGCGGCAGCCTTCTGGATGGTCTGGAAGAGCTGATCGAAGAAAAAACAGGAATTAATACGGTGACGGCGGAGAATCCCATCTCGGCAGTGGCAGTCGGAACAGGACTATATGTAGAGATGACCGCCGGAAATCACCGACTGGATGGCTGACAGAAGCGATTTTTATAGAGAATAGGATATTAGATGGAAAACGTAGAGGGATATATTGATCATATCATTTATCGAAATGAGGAGAACGGTTATACCGTAATGGTGATGATATGTGATGGTGAGGAGCTCACATGTGTGGGCTCCTTGCCATATATAAATGAGGGTGAGCTGATTGAGGCCTCCGGGAGCTACACGGAGCACAGTACCTATGGGAAACAGTTCCGGGTAGATACCTATGAGATGAAGATCCCGGAGGATGAGCTGGCGATGGAACGCTATCTTGGCTCTGGAGCCATTAAGGGGGTTGGCATGGCGCTGGCCGCCAGAATTGTGCGGAGGTTCAAGAAGGATACGTTTCGGATCATCGAGGAGGAGCCGGAACGTCTTGCGGAGATCAAAGGAATCAGTGAGCGTAAGGCTCGTGAGATCGCCCAGCAGACAGAGGAAAAAAAGGATCTGCGCAAGGCTATGATCTTTTTACAGAATTATGGAATTTCGACGGCGTTGAGCGTGAAGATCTATGGAGAATACGGACCGGAGCTGTACCGGATCATAGAGGAGAATCCCTACAGACTGGCAGACGATATTCGCGGCGTAGGATTTCGAATCGCAGACGAGATCGCAGCGCGGGTCGGTATTCATACGGATTCGGATTTTCGCGTGCGAAGCGGATTGCTGTATGTACTTTCTCAGGCTATGGCGGACGGTCATGTATTTTTACCGCAGCAGGAGCTGTATGAGCGTGGAAACCAGCTGCTGGGTGTTTCCGTGGAAGCCATGGAACGTAATCTGATGGATCTTGCCATGGATAGTAAGGTGAAAATAAAAGAGATCGCCATGGATGGTGAGCCGTACAATGGTGTATATGGCATGCAGAATTATCGCTTGGAGCTGAATATTGCGAGAATGCTGCATGATCTGAATGTGTCGGTGAGTACGGGAGATGCGCAGCTTCAGAAAAAGCTGGAGGTGATCGAGCAAAAAACAGGCACGGAGCTGGATGAAATGCAGAGAATGGCGATACGTGAGGCGGTCGATCACGGGCTACTTGTGATCACAGGTGGTCCCGGAACCGGTAAGACGACAACGATCAATACGTTGATCCGCTATTTTGAGGAAGAGGGACTGTCTATACGTCTGGCGGCGCCTACGGGGCGTGCGGCCAAGCGGATGACGGAGGCAACCGGCTGCGATGCGCAGACAATTCATCGCATGCTGGAGATTTCAGGCGCGCCGGATGATGCCAATACGGCGCCGACGCATTTTGAGAGAAATGCGGATTATCCCTTAGAGGCGGACGTCATCATTATTGATGAGATGTCCATGGTGGATATCTTCCTGATGCACGCACTGTTATCGGCGGTTTCTGTAGGAACACGACTGATTATGGTGGGAGATGTAAATCAGCTTCCTTCCGTGGGGCCGGGGAACATACTGCGTGATGTGATCGCGTCGGAATG
Organism: Eubacteriales bacterium; assembly: GCA_030526715.1. Taxonomy (GTDB): domain Bacteria; phylum Bacillota; class Clostridia; order Lachnospirales; family Lachnospiraceae; genus Marvinbryantia. Next base: position 23,398 of record JAUNCG010000006.1, on the reverse strand, counting down.
CTTCCCGGTGGTTCGACTGACAAGAATTTTCCGGCAGGCCAGTGAGAGCGATATCGTGGTAAATGCTCATAAGATCAATCATGGAGAACACATCACGCTGGATAATAAAAGTCGGGATTTCTTTTTCCTGCAGAGAGAGGATGCCAATGTGATCATTGGTGAAATTCTGGCGTTGATACAGAAAAGACTGCCGGGCTATGTGAATGCACAGCCCTATGATATTCAAGTGCTGACGCCGATGCGCAAGGGACTGCTGGGAGTGGAGCGCTTGAATACAGTGCTGCAGCAATATATGAATCCGCCCGCCCGGGATAAAAAGGAAAAGGAGATCAACGGAGGTCTGTTCCGGGAAGGCGATAAGGTGCTGCAGATAAAGAACAATTATCAGGCAGAGTGGGAAATCCGGGGAGCCTATGGAATTCCTGTGGAGAAGGGCGTCGGGATCTTTAACGGCGATATGGGGATCGTTGCGGAGATCAATCAGTTTGCGGAGACCCTGACCGTGGTGTTTGACGATGAAAAGTATGTGGAATACTCCTTTAAAGAGCTGGAAGAGCTGGAGCTCGCCTATGCGATCACGATACATAAATCTCAGGGGAGCGAGTATCCGGCAGTAGTGATTCCGATACTGTCGGGACCTCGGATGCTGATGAGCCGCAATCTGATTTATACTGCTGTGACCAGAGCACGAAAATGTGTAACACTTGTAGGCTCTGCACCGGTGTTTTATCAGATGGTGGATAATACCTATGAGCAACAGCGTTATTCGGATCTGAAGGCGCAGATCCGCGAATTTATCTGAGATGGAGAGATACAGATAAGTAAACAGCATGTTAACATGAGAAAGAATATGGGAGGAATGACAAATTTTTTTGATATGGAGCGTTGTACGCGGATTCTTGAGGATACTGGAAGACCTGCTGTATCCCCGTAGATGTCCGATCTGCGGGAAGATCTCGGCAGGAATCTGTGATTTGTGTATGGATAGACTTCGATTTGTTCGGGAGCCGAGGTGCTTTCGATGCGGAAAGCCACTGGAGTCGGAGCAGGAAGAATATTGTGGAGATTGTTTAATGCATCGACACAGCTTTACACAGGGAAGAGGCGTGCTCTTGTATGAGGGAGCTGTGAGAGAAGCAATTCACAGAATAAAATACAGTGGGAAAAGAGAATATCTGGAGGTATTCGGACAACTGCTGACGGACAGAATGGGAGAACAGATCGGGCGGTGGAATCCGCAGGCGGTGCTGGCTGTTCCAATGCATCGCTTAGCCCGGAAGAAACGCGGATTTAATCAGGCAGAGGTTCTGGCACAAAAAGTATCCGAAGAGACCGGAATTCCCACTGCTTTGGCGCTGATCAAGACGAGGAGAACGGGAGAGCAGAAAAGTCTCGGCAGACAGGAACGCCGAAGGAATCTGAGAGCTGCATTTTCCGTGAAACGTGATTTTTTAGAGGAATCGGATCAATTGCCTTGGAGCAGAGTACTTCTGGTGGATGATGTCTATACGACCGGAAGCACCGTAGATGCGGTAAGTGATGTTCTGCGCAGCTATGGAGTAGAAGAAATCTATGTTCTGACACTCTGCACCGGACATGGAATCGCCTGAAAAGTGGAACAAATTACTTTGCAAGCGTTGCCAAGTATGATATCATAAATGAACGAAGGAATGAAATGTCCGGAAAGATATTCTTGAAAGGATGCAGGAAATGCTGAACGAACAGAGAATATATTTGATGACGCGGCTGGCCATTTTTGAGAAAGAACATAAGGATCAGCTTTACGGGATAGAGACATATTTTCGCAGTGATTACATAGGAAGACATATGATCAAGAATGGCTTTCGTATTACGATAGCTTATCTTCTGATGCTGTTGGGGTGGGGGCTTTATAATGTCGAGACGTTGATTCTGGATATTACCAAAATTGACGTCATGGCTCTCGTATCCCGCATTTTGTTTCTGTATGCAGCGCTGCTTGCGGTATTTCTCGTAGTGACGTATATCCTTCAGACGATTCGATATGCCAGAGCCAGACAGGATCTCTACGAATATCGGGAGCTGCTGCAGCAGCTGGAGCGACTTTACGAGGAAGAGGACGCTGCGAAGAGAATGATGTGGTGACGGAGGAGACAATATGAGATTATTACTTGCGATCAGAGATCATCTGGGCAGATTTTACGGCAAATATGATACGGTGATACGTCTGTTTTGTAAGTTCACGCTGGCATTTGTAACATTCTGGTCAATCAATATAAAGCTGGGGCAGATGGCATTTGTGGGGCATCCGGTACTGCTGTTGGGTATGTCGGTATTATGTGCATTTTTGCCATCCAACAGTATTGTGATGATTAGTACGGCCATGATTTTAATACATTTTTACGGAATATCTCTGGAGGCAGCGCTGGCGGGAGGCGGTCTTTTGATCATTGGTTGTCTGCTGTATTTCAGTATTGCGCCGAGCTCCTCGGTTCCGATCGTGTTTACGGCGCTTGGACTGGCTATGGGGATTCCTGCGGCAGTACCGGTGATGTTCGGCTTGATCGGTGGACCGCTGACGGCGGTAGGGATTATATTTGGTACATTTATCTATTATCTGGTGGATATTGTAGAGTTTGCCGGCGGTACTCTTCAGGCGACCGCAGTGGATGCGGCGGAAGCTATGGTACAGAAGATGACGGTGCTGATGAATGCGGTGCTTCAGAACAGGGAAATGCTTTTGACGGCTGTGGTGCTGGCAGTCACGTTGTGGATCGTATGGTTAGTGAGAAGACTGGCTATCCGGTATGCATGGATTTTTGCGGCATTGCTGGGTTGCATGATGTATGCGCTGATTCGAATCGGCGGGGCAACGATATTGGGATTACGGCAGGATCTGTGGAGATTGCTTCTGGATATTTTTTGTGCTATGTTAGTGGCGGCATCAGCGCAGATGCTTTTGTTTAATCTGGATTATCGCGGAACGGAAAATGTTAGATTTGAGGATGATGAGTATTATTATTATGTAAAAGCGGTACCCAAACGGAAGATTCGCAGAAGACGCAGAGTTCGCAGAGCAGAAAGGAGATCGCGGTGACAGAAGTTAAATTATGGATCAGTCAGTATATGCCATGGCTGCGCATTCCGAACATTCATATCGGCCCGACAGATATCATTGAGATCATTATTCTTTCCTTTCTGGTCTATAATCTGCTGGTCTGGGTGAAGAATACCAGAGCATGGACGCTCATGAAGGGTATGATGTTTCTTGGCTTTTTTGTCGTGCTGATCTATATCTTTGAGATGGATACCATGATTTTTTTGATAGAGCGGGGATTGGATATTGTGATCACGGCAGCCATCATCATTTTTCAGCCTGAGCTGCGTAAGGCGCTGGAGCGATTGGGAGAAAAGGAGTTCTTTTCGGGAATTGTGCTCAGCGGCGGTGCCCGTGAGGTCATCCAGAGGTGCTCGGATAAGACGGTGCATGAGATCGTTCGAGCTACTGTGGAGATGGCGAAGGCTAAGACGGGTGCCTTGATGGTTCTGGAACAGAATGAGACGCTTGCCGAATACGAAAGGACCGGGATCACGCTGGATGCACTGGTGACCAGTCAGCTTTTGATCAATATTTTTGAGCATAACACACCGCTGCATGACGGCGCGGTAATCATTCGTGAGGATAAGATCCTGTCGGCCACCTGTTATCTTCCGCTTTCGGAGAATCAGACACTGGATAAAGGGCTTGGCACCAGACATCGCGCAGGAGTCGGTATCAGTGAAGTGACAGATTCTCTGACTATTATTGTTTCTGAGGAGACAGGAAAAATATCCATTGCAAAGCGCGGGACTCTGACGAGAAATGTCACAGAGGAGCATCTGCATGAGCAGCTGGTTCTATGGCAGAATAAATCCATCAATGTGAAGAAACGGATCGGCGGTGGAAAGGGGAAGGGATTTATTTTTCCCGTAGGGAAGAAAGGAACGGATAGAAATGAAGCATAGATTGACGCAAAATCTTGGACTAAAGCTGATTTCCGTTCTGGTTGCATGTCTGATATGGCTGTTAGTGATGGATAACAATAATCCGGAACGGACACAGCCCTATCGTAACATTCCGATCACTATGATAAATCAGGATACGATCACTGAGGCAAATAAGACATTTACAGTGGTAGACGGAGTGAACAAGGCAAATGTCTATGTGACTGCGCGTCGTTCCGTGAGAGATAAGCTGAATCCCTCAAGCTTTAATATTACTGCAAACATGGAAGATTATAATGAAGTGACAGGGGCAGTTCCGCTGACGATCACATGTACAGATCTGACGGTTGCTCAGGAAAATATACGTTTGGTTCCCTCTTCTTTGAAGATCAATATGGAGGATAAGATTGAGGAGAGCTTCGGTATTGTAGTCAGCGCCGGTGGCAAAGCAGCTAAAGGATATGAGCTGGGCAGCACCAGTATTCTGACGGGCGATACGATTCGCATCGCGGGACCGGAATCCTTGATTCATATTATCGGAAAAGTGACGGTGCCGGTGGATATCACTGGTGCGAACGCGAGCAAGATTGGACAGTATGCCGTCCGCATTGAGGATAAGAATGGAGCGGTACTGACGGATGTACAGATGGCGAATCTGGAGCTGAAGGACACCGACGGCGTCGTTCTTCAAAAAGGCATGGTACAGGTCAGCACACAGATCTGGAGGATGGTGGAAGTGCCTTTGAATGTACGATTGCGAGGAGAACCGGCCAGAGGATATCGGGTGACCGATATTAGTCTGACGCCTAAGAGTGTGAATCTTGCAGCATCGTCTTCTGCACTGGAGAATCTGGAGAATGAGCTTGTCCTGAATGATACGATCTCAATTCAGGGAGTTTCGGAAAGTCAGGAATACACACTGGATCTGAACGATACGCTTGCCGAGTATGATAACGTACGTCTGGAAGCAGATACTTCCTCTACAGTGACGGTTTCCGTGACGGTGCAGGAGGTGGGGAGCCGAACATACGATATTCCTATTTCCGATATCACAATGCAGAATGTCCCGAGAGATAAAAAACTGATTTTTTCTCCGACAGACAAGATTTCTGTGACGGTACATTCTGCGACAGAGGATCTGGATGAGATTTCGGCTTCTGATATACAGGCGGTTCTGGATCTTGCAGAGTGTGTCTCCAACGGAAGCTATACGCTGCCGGTGGAAATTACGCTTCCTGAACATTATGAACAGACGGGAACCACCACAATCGTTGTGAATGTGGAGGATGTTGAGATAGAAGAGGAAGCGGAGGCGCTTACGGAGGAATAGACATGGTGAGCAGAGCGTATATCATAAAAAATAAGGCAGGGCTGCACTTGAAACCGGCGGCTAGGCTCTGTACAGAGGCGATTAAGTACCAATCAACCATAAAGCTGTCATTCGGGAATACGACGACCAATGCAAAAAGTGTTTTGAATGTGCTGAGCGCGTGTGTCAAATGCAATGATGAGATTATTCTGAGCTGTGACGGCGAGGACGAGAATGAAGCGATAGAATCCATAGGAAAGCTGATAGAAGAAGGGCTGGGAGAATGAACTCCCCGCCCTTTGGGTTTTCTTTGGAACGATGCGGTCCTTATTTCTTGATGGATACCGAATAGCCGCCCGGATTGGAAAAATTATCTGTGGGATCGGCGCCCTTTGTTCCTGCTTTCATCTTTCGCGGTACAGGCTTGCCAAGAGGCGTCGCTGCGTTATCGGAAATCATAACGGTAGAACCAATAGGTACATTATAATACATCCATCTGGCATCGGCTACACAGAGACGTACACATCCCTCAGAGGCCTGCTGTCCGAGCTTATTATAATCCGAAGCGCTGACATTGTAAGGATTCTTTCCGCTGTTATACATGGGAACGGAATGGAACAGGTAGGCCGGAAGAAAATGACTGCAGTACTGACCGATCGATGGTCCGTTCAGATACCACCAAGAGAGCTTATCCTGCATGATAAAGGTTCCGACGGGCGTTCCGTTGTGCAGACCGGTGGAACAAGTCATAGCCTTGATCGGAAGATTGTTTTCATAGATCGTGACAACATTTTTCTGACGGTTTACCTCTACACGCATATTTTTCTTTGTAAACGTAAGATAGCCTTTCGTACCGAAATCACAGGTGATTCCAAAGAGCTTAGCTTTACCGTAGGTGCGTGCTCCGTCGTTTTCAGGATCCAGATAATATTTTTTGCCGCCGGTGATAAGCCATCCGGTCTGTTTCACACCATTTTTATCAAAATAATAGCGTTCACCGTCAATTTTTTTCCATCCGGTCACAGCTTTGCCGGTCTTTGGATGAAAATAATACTGCTGTGAATTCGTAGTCACCCACCGGTAAAGCATCTGACCGTTTTTGGGACTGAAATAGTAATAAGCACCTTTCCGTTTTTGCAGTCCGGTCTTGAGAGAACCGTTTTTACTTCCGAAGTAGACAAGCTTTGTATCGGCTATTTTCTTCCATCCGGTCACCAGAGCTCCGTCCGGACGACTCAGGTAGAGCTTGCCATTCTTACGGGTCACCTGATCCCTGATCAGAGCTCCGTCAGAAGAAAAGAGATATTGTTTTCCATCGATCTTTACGGGGCCTCCGGTATAGGCGTTGTGAGACGCATCATAATAGCGGGTTATTTCACCTTCCACGGTCCATCCTTCAGCCAGAACAGTTCCGGAACAGATGAACAGCATGAGGAAGAAGGCGAACAGTGCAAAACGCGAAGAGAGTTTTTTCATAAGAACCTCCTTTATATTGAAAATTTAGATAAGCATACCATGAAAATGAAGAAAATAAAAGAAAAAATATGCGAAAAGCACAAAAGGCACTTTGCAATAGTGCTTGCGAAAAAAGATACGGTCTTGTACAATAAAGACAACATAACAGTAAAGGAATAGGTGAAGACGAATGAATATAATAATATCCTGTCTGGCGATTCTCTGGTGGCTGATTCTGATTCCGGTGGGATTAGGTATGCTTTTTCATCTGTTTTCGGATAGAGCAAAAGAAGGAACTCTCGGAAGTATGGCATATGGTTATGTCGTGATGTTTGCTGTGTTTGAGATGATCAGTGTACCTATGATACTGACACAGCAATCCTTCCATCTGATGGTCTGGATCGTTGCAATGGTAATGTCGGTGGGAGCTGTGGCATCGCTGTATTTGAATCGAAAATATCTGCCGGAGATGATATTTCAGGGGGCAAGGGGGACGGTCAGTCAGCCGTGGACGGTGTATCTGGCGCTGGCGCTGATCATTCTTCAGATTGCAGTATATTTGATCTTTATGTCTACGGATCTGGATGATGCCTTTTATGTGGCTGCCGCTTCTACGGCAATGGAGAAGGACGCCATGTATACCTACAGCGCTTATGGAGGCTATGCGCTCGGATATGTTCCAAGCCGCTATGGTCTGTCGCCGTTTCCTATGCTGCTGGCATTTTTGAGCCAATGCATACAGCTGAATCCGGCTACAGTAGCACATACGGTACTTCCCCTTTTTCTCGTTTCCTTTGCCTATATTGTCTATGACCGGCTGGGTGCGCTTTTGTTTCGTGGAGAGCGTAAGCAGATCGGCATGTTTTTGGCATTTATCTCTTTGATCCATATGAGCTCCTATTATTCCGTCTACACGCAGGGAACGTTTCTTTTGATCAGGATCTGGCAGGGAAAAGCAGTCTTAGCAGGCGTATTGCTGCCATTTCTGTTCCGGAATTGTTATAAGGTTCTGCGTGCCAAGCCGGAGAAGGGGGACTGGCTGTTGCTGTTTTTGAATGTGACAGCGTGCTGTATGGTTTCCTCAATGGGTGTCGCACTGACTCCGGTCATGCTGGCAGTGATGGGAATAGTGTTTGCACTGCTTGAAAAAAAGTGGAAGAATGTTTGCTTTATGATGTTGTGTGGACTTCCGTGTGTGATATTGGGGGTCTGTTATCTGATGATACGGTAGGGGAGGAAGCGTACAGGCATGGATATGATAAAAATGGCGATCGAAATGTATCTGAAATATGTAGGCTCCAGTCTGCATATGCTTCTTTTGCTGGGAGCCTTGTTATACATCGGATTTCAGCGTCAGGAAAAAGAACACCGTAGGCTGTTTCTGGGATATGTATGCGGTTTTGCGGTAATCTATTTTTGCCCTGTGACAGCATGGGCTATCCACAAATTTGTGGGCGATACCTATTGGCGCATGTTCTGGCTGTTACCGATGCCGGCAGTGATCGCTTACGCTATGACACGAAAATGGGCAGAGTCAAGAGACTGGTGGAAAAAAACTGCGTTGCTGATCATTTTTGCAGGAGCAATTATTCTGGGGGGCAAGAATGTCTATTTGCAGGATACTCATTTTGAAAGAGCATATAATTCAGAAAAAATTCCACAGTCGGCAGCTGTGCTGGTGGACATCGTTAATGCGAATCGTGAGAAAGGGGAATATGCCAAGCTGGCTGCTCCGGAGGATATTGCGTGGTATGTGCGTCAATGTGATGGAAGTATAGAGCAGTTATATGGACGAAAAATCGTAAGAACAAAATGGATAAGCTACGTTTATGACCGACTGAACAAAAGCGACATAAAGATAAGATATAAGAAGCTGTGCAGGGTCTTACGTAAGCTGGAGTGTAATTATGTGGCGATTCGGGACGCCGAGGGGCAGCGGGAGAAGATGCAAAGCTATGAGTTTGCGGTGATCGGTCAGGTCGGAAGCTATGTGATCTATAAGGATGTAAGAGAGAACGCGTAGACTGTCCGGTTGTTTCCAGTTGTCATTTGTAGAAAAATGTTGTAGAATGATTAAGGTTTACAGAAATGACCCGATAATATAATAATAGGAAGATATCGGGATACTACAGTATAACAGAGGTAAAATTATGGAACAAAGAGAACAGTATAAGCGTCTGATCATGTTTTGCTCATCCGTGTTGATCATTGCACTGGAAACGTTGATCTTTGCCTATATCTGGTTTCACTATTATTCTGCGGAAGAGATCATCGGAAAGCAGTTCTGGCGCAGGGGTAATATGGTAGTGATCGGTCAATACACGCTGATGCTTTATTTTTTCTATCGTATTTACGGCGGATTTAAGGTAGGGTATCTGCGGGTGTTTGAGGTACTGTATTCTCAGGTGCTGTCGGTATTTTGTGTAAATATGATCACCTATCTTCAGCTGAGTCTGATCGGACGGTGGAGGTTTTCGACAAATATTCTTCCACTGTGCTATATGACGGGACTGGATCTGGTGATCGTGGTCATCTGGGTAATATTTATGCGTTGGATCTATGCCCGTATCTATCCTCCCAGAAAGATGCTTCTGATTTATGGAGAACATAATCCGAAGGATTTGGTGCGTAAGATCTCAACGAGAGAGGATAAGTATGAGATTTGTGAGATGATGCATTTATCCTATGGTGAGGAACGGATCAAGCATAAGATCGACGAATATCCTGCGGTGATTTTAGGAGATATTCCCGCTCATGAGCGTAATGTTTTTCTGAAATATTGTTTTGAGACGAACACACGCTGCTACAGTATTCCGAAAATCTCCGATATTCTGCTGCGCAATGCGGATTCCATTCATCTGTTTGATACTACGCTGATGCTGTCACGCAATCGCGGTCTGACTGCAGATCAGAGGTTTATGAAGCGGGCTATGGATGTTGTGTTTTCTCTGCTGGGACTTCTGATTGCGCTGCCTTTTATGCTTCTGATCGCGCTACTGATCAAGGCATATGATGGGGGACCTGTTTTTTATGAGCAGGAACGACTGACGAGGGACGGTCAAATCTTCAAGATACTGAAGTTTCGCAGTATGAAGGTCGAGTCTGAGCATCATGGGGCAAGACTTGCACAGAAGGGGGACGACCGTATTACACCGATCGGGCGTGTACTGCGCAACATCCATTTTGACGAGCTGCCGCAGATCCTGAACATTTTAAAGGGCGAGATGTCTCTGGTAGGACCGCGTCCTGAACGTCCGGAGATTGCAAAGCAGTATCTGGAGGAGATTCCGGAATTCAATTATCGACTGAAGGTAAAGGCCGGATTGACCGGATACGCGCAGGTCTATGGCAAGTACAACACAACTCCGTATGACAAGCTGAAGCTGGATCTGACGTACATCGAGACCTATTCATTCTGGCAGGATATCAAGCTGCTGATGCTGACCTTCAAGATCCTGTTCCAGAAGGAGAACACAGAGGGCGTGGAGAGCTGGCAGGTGACAGCGGCCACCAAGGAAAATGAGGATAAAAAATAGTATGAGGGAACCGATGGTATCGGTGGTAATGCCGGCATATCATTGTGCGAAAACAATTCGCAAGGCCATAGAATCTGCTCTGAATCAGGAGCTGAATATCGAGCTGCTTGTCATTGATGACTGCTCCGATGACGGATTAGATCAGATCTGTCAGGACTACCCATCTGTTGTCTACGTCAGAAATCAAAAGAATCTTGGGGCGGCGGCGAGCAGAAACAGGGGAATAGAACTTGCAAAAGGCGAGTACATTGCATTCCTTGATGCCGATGACTGGTGGGAAGCGGGGAAATTAAAAAAGCAGCTGAACCGTATGAGACAGACAGGTTGCGTCCTTTGCTGTACAGCGCGTGAGCTGGTTACACCGGATGGCGAGCTTACCGGAAGAGTGATCCCGGTAAGGGAAATCATCACGTATCGACAGCTTCTTCATCAGAACAGCATCAACTGCTCTTCCGTACTGATTCGGGCTGATGTGGTAAAGCAGTATAAAATGGAGCACGAGGATAGCCATGAGGATTATATCTTGTGGCTGAAGATATTGAAAAGGTATCAGAGAGCCTGTGCGGTGAATGAACCGCTGTTAAAGTACCGCCTGAGCAATACGGGGAAATCCGGCAATAAGCTCAAGTCGGCAGTGATGACATTTGCGGTGTATCGATATGCCGGATATGGCATAGTCCGATCCATATGGTATTTTTGCTGCTATGCGGTTCATGGTGTCTGGAAATATTTCAGATCCCACTTTGGAGGAATTAAATGAAACAATATGGAAAAGCAGTATTTTCAGATGTACTTCGGATTCTACTGCTTCCGTTCTGCGTTTTCAGGATAAAAAGAAATCGAATTATATTTACGGGTTTGACCGGAGGAAGCTTCTATGAGTATTCCTGCAATCTGAAATATCTCTGCGAGTACCTAATGAACAATCACCCGGATGAATATGAAATCATTTGGGTCGTAAAGGCGCCGGAGCGCTATCGCGATCTGGAACAGAAGGGGATCCGCTTTGTGAAGCATTTTTCCGTCAGCTCCTTCTACTGGCTGCTTACGTCCAGAGTAGTTGTATCAAGCGGGGCGTATGCGCCGTGGTTCCCATTTCGGAAAAAGCAGTTTGTGATCAATACATGGCATGGCGGAGGCGCATATAAGAGAATCGAGAACAGTAAGCCGGGGGCAAACTGGGCCACAAGACACAGAGCAGAGTTTTGCGCACAGAACATCGATCTCTTTGTATCAAGCTGCCATATGGCAACCAAGGAACTGATCCGCGGGTCATTCTGCTACGAAAAAGAGGTTGCGGAGATCGGTATGCCAAGAAACGATTTTCTGGTAAAAGGAGAATGTGAGGAGGCAAAGCAAGCGGTGCGTTCCTTTTATAAGCTGGATGCGGATACACATATCCTGCTTTACGCGCCGACATACCGCTATAGTCAAAAAGACATTCGACTGGATGCGGACAGACTGTTGAAGCATTTGGAGAGAGATGGCAGTAAATGGGTCTTTTTAAGAAGAATGCACCGTTATCAGGATCAGAAAATGAAGTTCTATATTACCGGTGATCGGATTACGGAGGCGTCAGATTATCCGGATATGCAGCAGCTGCTGGCTGCGGCAGATATTATGATCACAGATTATTCATCGAATTTCTGGGATTATTCTTTTTTAAAGAGACCTTGCTATCTATATGTTCCGGATCTCGAGGAATACCTCCGAAATACAGGCTTTTATGTGGATATTCATCAATGGCCGTTCCCCATGGCGAGGGATCAGGAGGAGCTGGAACGCATAATGGAGGAATTTGATGCGGGAAAGAATGAGAAGCGTATTCAGGAGCATCACAGACTGATGGGATGCACGGAAACCGGTGAGTCCTGTCGTCTTCTTGCGGAAAGGATAGAAAGAGAATGCAGAAAATAGGAGAATATATCAGGGAGCTTTATCGCTTTAGTACCTTGCGCATTCTGTTTCCTCTGCAGTATCAGCGCTTCAGCCGCAGGCCGGTAAATAAGAAAAAAGCGGTATTTATAGAATCACAGCTGCCGGGATTATCAGACAGTCTTTCCGTATTATATGAAAGACTAGAGCGGGAACAGGGATGGACGTTATCGGTACATTGTCTGAGAGAGTCCTTTGTCTCAAAATCCGAATTTCTGAAGCTGGCATGTGCCTGCCTGAAGGACATTGCAGATGCGGAGTACATTTTTCTGTGCGATGCCAGCAGGCTGATCAGCTGTATTCCGAAACGGAGAGAGAGCACTGTGGTGCAGCTCTGGCACGCCTGCGGCGCATTTAAGAAATTTGGTATGAGTACCGCAGAACGGATCTTTGGCGGGACCAGAAAGAACTACGAGACCTATCCTTATTATGGCAATCTGGATTATGTCACGGTCTCCAGTCCTGAGGTATGCTGGGCGTATGAGGAAGCCATGAGTCTGCAGGAAGGAAGCGGGCAGGTAGTACCGATCGGCGTTAGCCGTACAGATATATTTTTTCAAAAGGAATTTCAAAAGCAGGCTCAGGATCGATGCGAAAAAACAGTGCCGATGAGAAAAGGCAGGAAGATCATACTGTATGCACCGACGTTTCGTGGCAATGTAAGTGATGCAAAGGCACCAAATCAGCTGGATATCAGGGCAATGCAAAGAGCGCTGTCTAAAGAATATATATTGTTGATAAAGCACCATCCGGTAATAAAAAACAGACCGAAGGTGCCCGAGGACGCTGGCGATTTTGCCATGGATGTTACGGATCGTATGGAAATCGAGGATCTTCTCTGTGTGAGCGATATCTGTATCTCTGATTACTCCTCATTGGTATTTGAGTATTCACTATTTGAAAGACCAATGATTTTTTTTGCATATGATATTTCGGAGTATGACGACTGGCGTGGTTTTTATTATGATTATCAGGAAATGACGCCGGGACCGGTGGTTCAGTCCACAGAAGAAATCGTACATTATATTGAACATATTTCATCTGAATTTGATGTGAATATGGTAAGGAAATTCAGAAATAGATTTATGAGTGCCTGTGACGGGCATGCAACAGACCGACTGTTGGAATTATTAAAGACGGGGGTGTGAAATGAAAAAAACAAATGTATATGGCGTAGTTCTGGCCGGCGGGGTAGGTACCCGTATGGGGAACGTGGAGAAACCAAAGCAGTTTATGGAGGTCGGGAAAAAGCCGATCATTGTTCATACGATTGAAAAATTTGTGGTTCATCCGGGCTTTGAACGTATTATTGTGCTGTCACCGAAGGCATGGATCAAATATACGCAGGATGTGATCCGAAAATATATTCCGAATGCGTCGGATATAGACGTCATTGAGGGCGGCGCTACCAGAAATGAGACGATCATGAATTCCATCCGGCATATCGAGGAACAATATGGATTAGATGAGGATACCATTATTGTGACGCATGATTCTGTACGTCCCTTCGTGACACATCGGATTCTGGAGGACAATATCCGCTATGCCAGAGAGGCTGGAGCTTGTGATACCGTGATTCCGGCTACGGATACGATTGTGGAGAGCACGAATCACTGTAATATTACGAACATTCCGGATCGGGCGAAGATGTATCAGGGACAGACGCCTCAGAGCTTTCGCGCGAAGAAGCTACGCAGCGTATACGAAGCTCTGACTGACGAAGAAAAACAGATCCTGACGGATGCATGTAAGATCCTTGTGCTCAAGGGAGAGCAGGTGCGTCTTGTAGATGGAGAGGTCTTCAATATTAAGATTACATATCCATATGATCTGCGCGTGGCAGAGTCGCTGCTCGGAGGAGATATTCTATGTTAAATACGGTATATCAGCTTAAAGCGCCTCGTCAATTTGAGGTGGCTTTTAAGGATATTGAATTGGATCAGGAGCATGTAATCGTACGACCAACGCATCTGTCGATCTGTCATGCGGATCAGAGATATTATCAGGGAACGCGCCCGGAGGAGATCCTGAGGCAGAAGCTTCCTATGGCGCTGATCCATGAGGGGATCGGAACTGTAGTAATGGATCCGACGGGGAGCTTCCGACAGGGAGATCATGTAGTGATGATCCCGAACGCGCCTGTGGAAAGGGATGAGATCATTGCAGAAAATTATCTGCGCTCCTCGAAGTTCTGTGCGAGCTCGAAGGATGGATTTATGCAGGAATATGTGTCTCTGCTTCCGGATCGTCTGGTTCTGCTTCCGGAGGGGATCAATCCCATTGTGGCTGCTTTTACAGAGATCGTATCCGTAAGTTACCATGCGGTAAGCCGTTTTCGGAGATTTGCGCATTCCCGCAGAGATGTTATCGGTGTCTGGGGAGACGGTAATCTTGGATATATTACCTCGCTTTTACTGAAGAAGCTGCTGCCGGATTCCAGAGTGCTCGTATTTGGACGAAATCACAGCAAACTAAACGACTTTTCTTTTGCGGATGAGACATATCTTGTTTCAGAGATCCCTTCGGAGCTGACCATTGATCATGCATTTGAGTGTGTGGGCGGTATGGCGTCCTCTAAGGCGGTGAATCAGATCATTGATCATATCGTGCCGGAAGGCACGATCGCGCTGCTGGGAGTAAGCGAGGATGAAGTGCCGATCAATACCAGAATGGTATTGGAGAAAGGACTGCATCTGTATGGAAGCAGTCGCAGCGGGCGTGAAGATTTTGTCGGACTCTTAAAGCTTTATGAAGAGAATCCGGATATCGTATCCTATCTGGAGAATATTGTGGGCAGTCAGTTTGAGGTACACACGATTGCCGATCTTGTGAATGCGTTTGAAACGGATATCCATAAGCTGATCGGAAAGACCGTAATGGTCTGGAAGGAATAGAGAAAGAGGAAGAAAGGGACGAAAGTCTATGGGAATTTTTTACAAAGTGGGGCATGGAATTGCATGGCGTGCAAGACGTATGCTTGGAAAATGGCATAAGTTTTATACGAGAAAGCTATTGTATCCCCTGACCTACAGGAGACTGGCTCTGCATCCGGTTGACGAGAAAAAAATAGTGTTTTTGGAAGTACGCATGCCTCATCTGACAGATAATTTCAGATTAATATACGATAAATTAGAAGCGGAATATGATTACAGACTGGTGTTCTGCAGTCTGGGAGAGGGATTGCAGAAAAGAAAAGAGGTTCGCAGGAACTGTCTGCATGCTTTGAGGGAGCTGGCAACGGCAAAATATATCTTTATCAATGATTCCAGTCCGCTGATCGGCTGTCTGCCTATGCGCGCGCAGACAAAGGTGATTCAGGTATGGCATGCCTGCGGAGCGTTTAAGAAGTTTGGATTCAGCACGGCGGAGAAAATTTTCGGAGCCACGAAAAAGGATCTGATGAAATATCCGCTTCATAAGAATTTTTCTATGGTGACGGTCAGCAGTCCGGAGGTCGGCTGGGCCTATGCGGAAGCCTTTCACATGGAGGATCGTATGGAGGCTATTGTGCCGGCGGGGATCAGCCGCACAGATGTATTCTATCAGCCGGAACGGATCGGGAAGGCCTATGATAAGCTACACAGACTCATGCCGCAGAGCAAAGGGAAAAAGGTGATCCTGTATGCGCCTACTTTCCGGGGACGTGTAGCGCATGCCAAGTCTCCGGATGAGCTGGATATGAGAGCTATGAAAAATGCTCTGCAGGAGGAATATGTGCTGATCTGCAAACATCATCCCTTCGTAAAAGAGCGTCCGCAGATTCCGCAGGAATGCGCAGAGTTTGCGGTTGACTTCACGGAGCAGATGGAGATAGACGAGCTGTTGATGGTGAGTGATATCTGCATCTCTGACTATTCTTCCCTAATCTTTGAATATTCACTGTTTGAGAAGCCCATGATCTTCTTTGCCTATGATCTGGAGGATTACTTTGACTGGCGGGGCTTCTACTATGATTATGATGATCTGACGCCCGGACCGGTGCTGCGGACAACGGAAGAGATACTGGATTATATTGCGCATCTGGAGGAACGCTTTGATCGTCAGAGAGTAGTTGAGTTTAAAAAGAAATTTATGAGCGCCTGTGATGGTCATGCCACGGAACGCATCTTGGACATGGCAGGTATTGTGAGGAAATAATATGGAAGAGAACATCAAAGTATCCGTCGTCATGCCGGTACACAATGTAGAAAAATATCTGAGAGAAGCGCTGGATGACGTCTGCGCGCAGACGCTTCGTGAAATAGAGATCATTTGCGTGAATGATGGCTCCACAGACGGATCGGAGAGCATCATTCGGGAATATATGGAGAAGGATGCGCGGATTTCCCTGATCAGTCAGGAACAATCCTATGCCGGCGTGGCGCGAAATCGTGGAATAGATGCGGCGAAGGGAGCGTATATCATCTGCTGGGATGCGGATGACCGTTTTCATGAGAATGCACTGGAAAGACTGTATGAAAGGATCGTGGCGGATGATGCGGATCTGTGTGTGTGCAATGCGCAGCGGTACAATACGCTGACACAGAAATATGTTCCGGCGGACAGCTATTTCGTGCGGGAATTTCTGCCTCAGGAGCTTCCTTTTTCCGTGAAAACGTGGCCGAAGTACATTTTTAATTTTGCGACGAATGTTCCGTGGAATAAGCTCTATCGCAGAGCGTTTATTCAAAAGCATGGCTTGAGATATGAGGCGCGGGAGCGAGCCAATGATGTTTATTTTAATATGATGGCTCGTTATCTCGCAGAGAAGATCACGGTAGTGGACGAAGTATTGGTGGCTTATCGGGTGAATAATTCGGACAGTCTGACGGGGACTCTGTCCAGAACACCGATGATTGCCATCGACGCTTTTCTAAAAGTACATGAGGATCTGGACAAGCTGGGAGCTTTTGAGGATGAGCAGGTTCGTCAGAGCTTTGCAAACCGTGCGCTTTACAGTATTCTGTTTGCACTGCATCGTCAGACGGATGGCGCAAGCTTTGTGGCTATTTACGAGTATCTTAAAAACGGCGGACTGGAGAAGCTCGAGATTACGGATCAGGGCGAAGGCTATTATTATAAAGAACGCGTCTACGAGCTGCTGAAGAGAATCCATCGTTGCTCGGTGGTCGATTATATCATGATTCGTGATGCGGAGTTGATGGAACAGCAAAAAGAGCGCATGGAAAAGTACCTGCAGGAGCGTATCCGCCAGAAGGATGAAGTAATCGCCCGCAGAGATAAGCGTATTCATGATATTGTGAACTCCAACGGATATCAGATGCTGTTGAAGCTCTGGGCGATCGAAAATAAACTAAAAGGTAAAAAAAGACAGGAGACAGAGGAATGAAAAAATATTTACATGGATTTTTCAGATATCGGTTTCTGCTGAATGAGCTGGTAAAAAAAGGAATCAAGCTGAAATATCGCAGATCCTATCTTGGAATTGTATGGTCTCTTTTGGAACCGTTGATGACAATGATCGTGTTGACATTGATTTTCGGAGAACTGCTGGGGAAGGGAGACAAAACGTTTCCGGTCTATGTACTGTCCGGACGCCTGATGTACAGCTTCTTTAATCTGGGAACCGGTGCTGCCCTGCGGGCGATCCGTGGAAATGCGGCGATGATCAAAAAGGTATATATTCCGAAATATTTGTATCCTCTGGCGGGTGTGATTTTTAACTATATTATTTTTCTGCTTTCTCTGGTAGTGCTGATACTGGTGGCGGGCGTGCTGGGAATTCGCCCCACATGGTACCTGCTGCAGGCGATCATTCCTCTGATCGTACTGTTTTTGCTGACGCTGGGTGTCGGTATGATTCTGGCTACAGTCGGTGTATTCTTCAGGGATATGGAATATCTGTGGGGCGTTATGTCCATGATGATCATGTATGCCAGCGCGATTTTTTATTTTCCGGAGAAGATCCTGAAAGGAAGCAACGGCATTATTTTGAAGGTAAATCCTTTGTTTGGTATTATCCGCAATTTCCGTGCAGCCATCATGGGAGAGCCGATGAATGTGAAGTATATGGTATACGCAGCGGTTTTTTCGGTCATTTCTCTGATCATTGGCGTCGTATTGTTTTATAGGAAGCAGGATGAGTTTATTTTAAATATTTAATGTTGGAGAACATATGAGTAAGGAAATTTTGAAAGTAAACCATGTCGGCATGAAGTTTAATCTGAGCAAAGAGCGTGTCGATACATTAAAGGATTATATACTGAAGCTGATCAAGGGACAGCTCAAATATGATGAGTTCTGGGCGTTGAAAGACGTAACCTTTTCTCTGAATAAAGGAGATCGTGTTGGAATTCTGGGAATGAACGGCGCAGGGAAGAGTACGCTTCTGAAGGTGATCGCAGGCGTGTTCAAACCGACAGAGGGGACGGTGACAAGAGGCGGCAAGATCGTTCCGTTGCTGGAGCTTGGCGCGGGCTTTGAGAGACAGTACACCGGAGCTGAGAATATTTATTTATATGGAGCCATGCTGGGATATTCCAAAGAGTTTATCGATTCCAAATATGAGGAGATCGTGGAATTTTCCGGCTTGAGGAAATTCATTGATGTGCCGATACAGAACTATTCGTCCGGTATGAAGAGCCGGCTCGGATTTGCGATAGCGACCGTGGTGGATCCGGAGATCCTGATTCTGGATGAGGTATTATCTGTGGGAGATGGGCGTTTCCGCAAAAAGAGTGAAGAGAAGATCATGAGCATGTTTGAAAAGAAAGTGACCGTACTTTTCGTATCCCATAATCTGGAGCAGGTACGTCGCCTTTGCAACAAAGCGTTGATCCTGAGTGAAGGAAGGGTGATCTCCTTTGGAGATATTGATGAGGTATCGGCGGTATATGAAAAGATGATGGAAGAGGATCCGGATCTGATGAGCGGGAAAAAGAAGAAAAGGAAGGTCATGAATAGATGATGGATAAGCTGCTTTCGATAGTACTACCCTCCTATAATGAAGAACGCAATATTTCCAAGGCAACAGAGCGCATCGGCAGGATTCTTCGGGAGGAGAATATTCCGTATGAACTGATTTTTGTGGACGATGGATCAAAGGATCATACATGGTTGGAGATCGAGAGAGCATCGGAGCGGGATCCGCATGTGGTCGGCGTTCATTTTTCGCGTAATTTCGGAAAGGAATCTGCGATATTTGCAGGTCTGTCTAATGCGGTGGGGGCATGCACTGCCGTGATGGATTGTGATCTTCAGCATCCGCCGGAGACTCTGATCGAGATGTATCGTCTGTGGGAACAGGGATATGAAGTAATAGAAGGCGTAAAACGCAGCAGGGGTGAGGAGAGCGCGCTGCATCGTATGAGTGCGGGGCTATTTTACCGGATCATTTCTTCTGCGGTAAAGATCGACATGTCGAGAGCATCGGATTTTAAACTGATGGATAAAAAAGCAGTGGACGCGCTTCTGGAGCTTCCTGAGCGGAATGCCTTTTTCCGGGCGTTGTCTGCGTGGATCGGTTATCGTACAACGTCCGTGGAGTTTGATGTTCGGGAGCGTGAGGAAGGAGAATCGAAGTGGTCTACATGGTCGCTGATCAAATATGCGGTGACGGATATCGTAGCATTTTCTTCGGCGCCCATGCAGCTAGTGACGATCGCCGGGGTGTTTATGCTGTTTTTTGGCTTCTGTCTCGGGATCCAGACCTTGTTTCGCTATTTTACCGGACATGCGGTAGAAGGATTTACGACGGTGATTCTTCTGATCCTGCTGATCGGCAGTATGATCATGATCAGCCTTGGAATCATCGGTTACTATATTTCCAGAATCTATGAGGAAGTAAAGGGAAGACCAAAGTATCTCATTTCAAAAAAAGTAGGGAGTACCCGGGGAGAATAAGATGTACGATTATCTGATTGTAGGCGCCGGTCTGTACGGCGCGGTCTTTGCCCATGAGGCAAAAAAGCGTGGAAAACGTTGTCTGGTGCTGGAAAAACGCAGCCACATTGCCGGAAATATTTATTGTGAAAATGTGGAGGGGATTCAGGTACACCGCTATGGCGCGCATATTTTCCACACATCAAACAAAAGAATCTGGGATTATGTCAATAAGTTTGCGGAATTTAATAATTATATAAACTCTCCGGTAGCTGTATATAAGGATGAGCTTTATAATCTGCCCTTTAACATGAATACCTTCAGTCGGATGTGGGGGGTGCGTACACCAGCAGAAGCGAAGGAGAAGATCGCCGCGCAGATCGCAAGTCTGAACATTACAGAGCCGAGGAATCTGGAGGAACAGGCGTTGTCTCTGGTGGGACGTGACGTCTATGAGAAGCTGATCAAAGGATATACGGAGAAACAGTGGGGACGTCCCTGTACAGAGCTGCCGGCCTTTATTATTCGCCGTCTGCCGCTTCGTTTTGTCTATGATAATAATTACTTTAACGATCGTTATCAGGGGATTCCCATAGGAGGATATACCCGGATCGTGGAGAACATGCTGGAAGGCATAGAGGTTCGTCTGGATACCGATTATTTTGCTCACAGAGAAGAATGGAATGCTCAGGCAGAAAAAATCGTATTTACCGGTATGGTAGATGAATATTTTGACTTCTGCTATGGGTCGCTGCAGTATCGTACGGTACGCTTTGAGGAGGAGGTTCTGGACTGCGAGAATTATCAGGGCAACGCCGTTGTGAATTATACAGAACGGGAAGTGCCCTATACACGTATTATTGAGCACAAACATTTTGAATTTGGTAAACAGCCGAAGACGGTGATTTCCAGAGAATACTCCACGGAGTGGCAGCTTGGTATGGAGCCTTATTATCCGGTGAATGATGCGAAGAATACGGAGCTGTTTTCCAAATATAAGAAGCTGGCAGAGCAGGAGAAGAAAGTAGTGTTCGGCGGTCGTCTCGGAGATTACAAATATTACGATATGGATAAGGTGATCGAGGCTGCGCTGAATACAGCAGAGGCAGAATTATGAGTATTCGAAAAAAATTGCGGGAAATTTTTCCGGCAGGGTATCGTGATCTGGAAAAAAGATACCGGGATCTGGAACAGCAGAATAAAAAGCTGTATCAGGAGCTTCAGAAGCAGGTGCCAAAGGAAATCGAAGCCTGTGTGAAAAGGGAGCTTGAGCGCAGAGAGGACTGGGAAAAACGTAAGCTCGAGACCGCATACCTTGCGAAGGGGAGACTGGTGTGGCTGATCAAATGCCCTGCGCCGGATCATGAGAGAAAAGCAAAATGGGGAGACTATATTTATGCCCTGTCGCTGAAAAAGTATCTGGAACGTCTCGGAATCTATGTGGAGATCGATCTTAGGGAGGACTGGAATCGCGAGGCGGATGCGGATGTGGTGCTGGTACTCAGAGGTCTGCATTTTTACCGTCCGGATCGCAGAAATGGGAAGTGCGTCTATATTATGTGGAATATCAGTCATCCTGAGATGGTCACAAAAGAGGAATATCAGCTCTATGATGTGGTCTGCATCGGTTCCCGCCATTATGCAAAGAAGCTGAAACAGGAAATCGACATCCCGGTGGTGGCGATGCAGCAGTGTACGGATACAGAGCTGTTTTGTCCGGAAGGAGAAAAAGACGCGCCGTGTCTGGATCAGTGGCTTTTTGTCGGAAACTCCAGAGGTGTTATGCGCAGCGCTGTGAAGTATTCCATTGAAGAAAAGCTTCCCCTTTACATGGTGGGCGGAAACTGGAAGACGGTCATGCCGGAGCATATGGATATGGTCAGAGAGCCGTTTATACAAAATGACGATCTGCCCCGCTATTATCGGGCGGCGAAGGTGACGTTGAATGATCACTGGGAAGATATGCTGGAGTATCAATTTGTAAATAATCGTATCTTTGATGCATTGGCCTGCGGACTTCCTGTGGTGACGGATCACTGTGAAGAAATCAGCGAAATATTTTCAAAAGGCGTTTTGTATTATCGCAATCAGGAAGAATTCCGCCAGTGTGTGAAAAAAGTGGAAGAGAGCTATGAGGAGCTTGCTCAGGGGGCAAAGGAGCAGCGTGCGTTGATCTGTGAAAAATATTCCTTTGAAGCGCGTGCGAAAGAACTGGTTGAGATAGCGGATCATATAAAAAGAACCTCCGATAGGAGGCTATGAAGGAAGTGGCTGTACTTAATTGTACAGCCCTTTTTCAATCAGTTCTTTGATGGAGTTTACGACGAACTCCTTATCCTCGCGATAGGTGACGCCGAACCACTTATCGTGCGTCTCCAACACGCTCACCTCGGCCTTCCCGTCTTGCAAAAGATCGTCCACGATGGTGGGAAGAAGATATTCCGCAGTCAGATCCCCCGCAGGAACTGCATTCAGGAAATCGCGAAAGCCCGCTTCAAGCGTCTGAAAAATATCGGGTGTGAATCCCCACATGTTCATGGACACATGACTATCCGGAGAGATGGGCTTCAGGGAACCATCCCCGGTCCGGATCGCAGCACCGCTGACGCCGAGTTCATCTTCAGGTGTCTTGACGATATTTTTGGTCTCCGAGATAGAAATAAGACGACCGGCGTCATCTGTCTCACAGAGACCACGGGTCACTCCGCCATGCTCGCTCAATGTATTTTTTAGGATAAAGCCTGCCATGCAGAAATGGAAGGTATCGTCCCCGGGATGCTCCGCTACGAGATAGTCATGAATGTGGGAAAATGCTTCTTTTCCATAGTAATCATCGGCATTGATAACAATGAACGGCTCGTGTACAATATCCTTGCAGCTTAAGATAGCCTGACCGGTACCCCAAGGCTTTTTACGTCCTTCGGGAAGCGTGTATCCATCAGGGAGATCATCCAGCTCCTGAAAAGCATAGGCAGTATCGACTATTTTCTCGATACGTTCACCGATAACCTCGCGGAAATCCTTTTCCAGATCCTTTCGAATGATAAATACGACCTTATCGAAACCGACAGAGATGGCGTCTTTGATGGAATAATCCATGATGATCTCACCATTTGGTCCGACAGGCTCTAGCTGCTTGATCCCTCCGCCGAAACGGCTGCCGATCCCTGCCGCCATGATGACCAATGTAGTATGCTTCATAAAATTCTCCTTTACGTACGTGCGTATATTTCATGTGGTAAGTATAACATAAGCCCAGAGGGATGTTAAGTGTAAAAAAAAGCGATTTTTGGTCATTTTACGACGTAAAGCGACATTTGCGAAACTTGAGTTTCCGCAAACTGTAGATAAAAAACGAGTACAAGCGCCCAAAGTACCA
>JAUNCG010000041.1 GCA_030526715.1 Eubacteriales bacterium | reverse complement strand
TACGATCTGTTCTTTTTTGTTTTTTTCTGCTCTTAACGCTGTGTTGTTCATTTTTGTTTCTTCCTTTCGTTTCTCTAAAATTTTTAATGGACTGATAATTTGAGTAAACTTCGCTGGAGATATCTGTCGTGTTCTTCTACTCAAATATAAGCTTGAGTATTACTCATTTTGAAACGATTTCTGACGGTTTTAGGCGGTTCTCAGCGGTAATTCCTTCATTTTGAAGCACCTGTGTTTTAAGAACAAAAAAAGCTCCCAAAACCTCATAAATCACCGATATATACGGTGTTTACAAGGCTCTGGGAGCCTGGAAAACATTTTGTGTAGTTATACTTGAAAACTTCGCTTAAGCATTCATCTGCTTTGCAACCTCTGCTGCAAAGTCTTCCTGCTTCTTCTCGATACCTTCGCCGGTCTCGAAACGAACGAAGCCCTTGATGGTGATGTTTGCGCCGACAGCCTTAGCTACGGAATCAACATAAGCCTTCACGCTCTGTTTTCCGTCCTCAGCCTTAACGTAAACCTGATCCATCAGGCAGATTTCCTTCATCTCTTTGTTCACACGACCGTTGATCATACCCTGAATAACCTTCTCCGGCTTCTGGGACTCCTTCGGATCGTTCATGATCTGAGCAAGAAGGATCTCCTTCTCATGTGCGATATACTCTTCGCTGATCTCGCTCTGGTTGGTGTACTGCGGCTTCAGAGCAGCGATCTGCATTGCTACGTTCTTAGCCATCTCTTTCACTTCGTCGTTCACAACGTCTGTTACAACGTCTACAAGAACGCCGATCTTACCACCCATATGTGTGTAAGAAGCTACAAAGCCTTCGTTCTCAACAACCTTCTGGAATCTACGGATGTTCATGTTCTCGCCGATGATAGCGATCTTACCAGCCAGTGCCTCTGCAACCGTCTTGCTGGTATCCGGAAGCCACTGCTCTGCCATGAAAGCATCCAGATCAGCCGCCTCAGTAGCCATAGCCTGTGCTGCAACCTCTGCTACATACTGCTGGAAAGTCTCGTTCTTTGCAACGAAGTCTGTCTCAGCGTTAACCTCAACAACAACGGCCTTCTTCTCATCCTCAGATACAAGAACCTTGCAAAGACCCTCAGCTGCGATTCTGCCAGCCTTCTTCTGTGCGGTAGCAAGTCCTTTTTCTCTCAGGAACTCTACTGCCTTGTCCATATCGCCTTCGGTAGCTGTAAGAGCTTTCTTACAATCCATCATGCCGGCGCCGGTCATCTCTCTTAACTCTTTTACCATTCCTGCTGTGATAGCCATTTGATTATTCCTCCGTCTCTACAGCCTCTGCTGCCTCTTCTGCAAAATCTTCTACTGCGAAATCCTGCTCAGCGCCCTGATTAGCCTCGATAACTGCGTCTGCCATCTTGGAAACGATCAGCTTAACGGCTCTGATTGCATCATCGTTACCCGGAATAACATAATCCAGTTCCTCCGGATCACAGTTGGTATCGCAGATACCGATCAGCGGAATACCCAGTGTATGTGCTTCCTGAACGCAGATTCTCTCCTTCTTCGGGTCTACTACGAAGATAGCATCCGGAATCTTCTTCATCTCCTTGATACCGCCAAGGTTCTTCTGAAGCTTATCCTGCTCCTTCTTCAGCTCGATAACTTCCTTCTTCGGCAGAACATCGAAGGTTCCGTCAGCTTCCATAGCCTCGATCTTCTTCAGACGAGCGATTCTGCTCTGGATCGTCTTGAAGTTGGTCAGCATACCACCGAGCCATCTCTCGTTAACATAGTACATACCGCATCTCTCTGCCTCAGTCTTCACTGCATCCTGAGCCTGCTTCTTTGTACCAACGAAAAGGATGTTGCCGCCGTTAGCTACGATATCACCTACTGCATTGTAAGCGTCGTCTACCATGCCTACAGACTTCTGAAGGTCAATGATATAGATACCATTACGCTCTGTGTAGATGTACGGAGCCATCTTAGGGTTCCATCTTCTGGTCTGATGTCCGAAATGAACACCTGCTTCAAGTAACTGCTTCATTGAAATAACACTCATTTTTTTGTCTCCTTTTGGTTTTTCTTCCGTATACCCTGCCTCTTTCGAAAACCGCAAAACGGCACCATTCGGAATATAGGCATACGTGATTTCTCTGTGACCGTCCCATTTTAGCATACAGAAAGCTTCAGTGCAAGGAGAAAATGCTGAAAATACGCGAAAAAATGAGCTTCACCACTGCCATCGCGGCGGTGAAGCTCTCCTGTATACTCCTTACTCATGCCTCAGCGCATCAATCGGATTTAGATTCGACGCCTTGATGGACGGAACAAATCCGAATACCACTCCGATAACCATCGAAAACAGTACGGAGCCTATGATAGCCGGCACGCTGATACCCACCGGTACCTGCGCCATTTTTGATATGGCCTGCGCCATGATGATGCCTGTAATCACGCCAATGATCCCGCCCAGACTGGTCAGCACTGCCGCCTCTGTCAGAAATTGCATCAGGATAACTCGTTTGCGCGCACCGATCGCTTTTTTCAGTCCGATCTCGCTGGTACGCTCTGTAACGGATACCAGCATGATATTCATAACGCCAATACCGCCTACCAGCAGCGAAATACTTGCGATCCAGATCAGCTGCTGATTTGTGGACTCATTGATCTTCTGCTGCTGCTCTACCGTATCCAGAGTATTCTTTGCACGATATTTGAGGTCGGAATTACCGGTAGACAGTCGCCCGTTGAGGATCTCCGCACAGGGCTTACCGACCTTGGTCATGGCCTCGATAGAGGCTGCCTTCACGGCAACGTTTTGCGGTTCATCAAACTGATATATGATGCTCCAAGCCGCGGACGGCATAAACACCACGCCCGAGGAATCCTGATCTCCCATATACAGATAATATTCTTCGATGCTGTTGATGGTCGGCTCAAACTGGGAACCGGGCTGTGCAACGCCTACCACTACAAAGGGTTCTCCTCTGATCTCTATAGTCTTGCCAACAGCGTTCTCCTCCTGAAACAGAGTGCTTGCCGCCGTCTGATCCAGAATCACCACCTTATGATTCTTATCATAATCCTCCTGAAGAAAGCCGCGCCCCGTGCGAACCACATAGCCGTTCACATTAAAATAATGAGTATCGATGCCATATACCTGCGCGCTCTGCAGAGATTTTTTCATGTAATAGATCCCATCCGCATAGCTTCTCATGGTGTAGAGTGTCGCATCCTCCACGCCATCTACATCTACCAGCTGCTGCCTCGTCTCCTCATCGATGACCGGCACGCCATAGGGCACACTCTCATAGTCAAAAGAAAAATCATACTCTGAGCTCTGCCCCAGAGATATCTTCACCGCATTGGTACCGGAACCGATGACATTCTGCATCAACTGCTCATTGGTTCCCTGTATGGTGGAAACAATGGCAATAATGGAGGCGATACCGATAATGATACCCAGCATTGTCAGGAAAGACCTCATCTTATGTGACCAGATTCCCTGAAAGGAAAGTCTTATATTTTCCAGCAATGTCTTTACCTCCTAAAATCCATAATCACTGTCCTCGGACGCAACCTTCACGCTTGCTCCTTCTTTGACATTTTTACCATATGGGAACGCAATATAATCCGATTCGGAAAGTCCCTCTCTGATCTCCACATATCCGTAAGTCGTGCTGCCCGTGCGTACATACTGCTTGTGCAGAACACCATCTTCCCCCTGAACATAGACATAGCTCTGACCGTTCTCAGCTCGGATATATGCATTTGCCAGATAGATTCCCTTCTTATCTGTTTTTTTCGTGGGAAGTTTGATGCTTACCCATTCCTGATCTACAAGAGAATCCTGATCCTCCACATGGGCAATGATAGGATAGCTGGAGCTGTTGGTATTACCGCTGTTCCCCCACATATCCTCTCCGCCTGTTCCGCTGGGGAAGAAATCAATATTGGTGATGGTTGCCTCAAATTCCATCCCGGTATCGTAGGAGGTACATTTGATCGTCTCCCCCTTCTGTACCGAATCCAGATCCAGCTCACTGACGGTTCCCTTCAGGTAGAGTCCTTCCTCGCTGGAAACTACCATATATGCGTCCGAATCATCTCCGCTTCCAATGGACTTTACATATCCGTTCACGGCGCTGACTACCGTGCTGTCATCCATCTTTTTATTATACTTCTTCAGCTTCAGATTTGCCTCCTTTTCCTGTACCTTGAGCTCCCGTATCTCGCGTTCTTTTTCTTTGATAGCCTCAGCCAGCTCTTCAGCCGTGTAGGATTCCCCGTCATCCCAGCCGATATCGCCACCGCCGTTATCGTCATCATCGTCACCCTCCGGATCCGGGATCTCCTCCTCATATTTCACGATACCTGTATCGCTGCGGAATACCCAATAGGTTCCCGGACCATATCCGTGATCCATACGGATCGTTCCGTCAAGCGCCACTTTTTTGATAAATGCTCCCGTAATAGTATCGGATTCACGTATCTCAAGCACCACGTGATAGCCTTGGTCACTGAGGCGAATCGTTCCGTCCTCATTAAAGCCCAGAGCCCAGTTCACAAAGGTATTGCGAATGGTCGCACCATCTGTCACAAAGAATACATAAGGATCCTCCTCTGTTCCGCTGCCCTTATAATACTTTTTATCATACCCTGACCAGAAGGTCAGCTCTGAGAGCGGATCCAGTCTCGTCAAGGGCGACTCTACCGGCTCCAGATAATTCATTGAAATCTCCAGTATCGTTCCGTTCCATGCAAATGTCGGCACATAATTCTGAACGATCGTCGTCGGTATATATTGAGCCGGCGCCAGCTGTGCCGTCCACTTTATGTGATCCAATGTCCATGTCTCTGTGGACGGATACGTATCCTGCGGATCCAGAATCTCGCCGTCCGGTACTGCCGCTTCCGCCTCTGTCTCCGGCTCCTGCTCCCTGGCGATGCCACTGTCCGCCGATGCCGACGCCTCTGTATCAGACCGAGACTCTGTCCCGCTCTCCGCTTCTGTGCTGGTCTCAGACTCCTTCTCCATCTCCGCGCGGTTCTCATGCTCTGCCATAAATGCCTTCTGCGCCGTCACACGAATCCCCACCGGCGCAGTCTCGGAGTTTCCTGTCTCATGCAGATACAGCATCATCTCCGTCGGCCATCTCAAGCGATCGTTGGTGCCATGATTCCATTTCACGGTAATACCGATCTCCGATACCGGATTTTCCAAAGTCTCGGACGTTGTCTCACTCTGTACTTCCGTTTCCTCTTCGGTCAGCCGTTCTTCCTCTGACTGACCGGTTTTATTCTCCTGAGAATCAGACGGCTCCTGTTTACCGCTCGTATCATCGCTTCCTGTTTTTTGCGGATCCTGTGAAGCATCCGCCACCGGCTCCGGCACGGTATCCTCTGTCGCCACGCCGCTTTTTTCCAGAAGGATCTCTACATCCTCCGCCTCCTTCTCAGAGGTTCGGAATGTCAAATTGTCCATTGCCAGCTGTGAGAGCTTTACCGGAATTTCCAGATACATATCTTCTAATTCACTCCGTATTTCATGCTGTTTATCCAGACCG
Organism: Eubacteriales bacterium; assembly: GCA_030526715.1. GTDB lineage: Bacteria > Bacillota > Clostridia > Lachnospirales > Lachnospiraceae > Marvinbryantia. The sequence continues at coordinate 13,637 of JAUNCG010000041.1, read as the reverse complement.
TCATGAAATGCCAGCGTCAGGGTCACCACATGTTTTGCCCTCGTCTCGTTGTTCTGTGTCAACGTAAATCCACCGATCTCCGGGTAATCGCTGCCGTCTATGACAGCGGTCCCGTAGATTTTTCCAGAAATATCCTCCTCCAGCTCAATTCCTCTGATCAGGAGCATATATGTATTAAGTTTTTCAAAATGATGCTCCGCATCCTCCTTAAAATGCGGGATCACTTCAATATCTCCGTCCACGGCTGCTTTGACCGGCTCCTTTTTATCTCCCTGCGTATCTGCAAGAAGCGCCTTCTCCCCATCCGGATCTACTTTTTTGATCCGAATATTCTGCAGAAAATGCGTCAGACGTTCATTGAGCTTCGGCTTCTGCTTCTCTTCATCCCTGCCCCCGGACAGTTCCTGCTCCCGGTTCTTGGTATCGGCATCTTTTTCCGTCTGATCCTCATTGTCCAGAATGAATTCTTCCACAGCTTCTGTATCCGATCCGCCTGCCTGCTCCTGCGTGATCTCAGATTCTGTCAAAGACTCCTCGAGCTCTGTATCCGCAGGGTTCTCCTGCGCAGCCGCTTCACTCCCCGCCGTCTGTGCTTCCGTATTCTCCTGAGTAGAAGCTTCCGGCTCCGGCGCCGCAAGCAATATATGATCGTCTCTTGCAGCCATGGCGACATCCAGATCATCATCGTCATCGTCCAGCTCCCAGTCTCTGGTCTGCTCCGGCAGACCCGACTGAATTTCCAGCTCATCATCCTCAGCAGCACTGCGCTGAGATCTGGCTACCGGAGTCGTATTCTTCAGCTTTTCCAGATCTGCTTCTGCGGACTTCAGCTCCAGACCGATACTCTGCACGGTCAGCTCCTGCAGCTCCTGATCCAGCTCCAGCAATGTTGTATCGTATTTCACCAGTTTGTCGCCGATCTTTACCTTATCGCCCTGAGATACATAGACATCCTCGATCACCTGATCATCCGATACGCTGACCTCCTGATTCACATCGGACGTAATCACTCCTGTACTGTCTCCGTCATAATCCATATCAACGATCCAGTTTGCATTGTTCAGTCTCGATACCGGAATGACCTCCACACTGCCACCGCGTTTTTGAAGCATGCGACGTATTCCGTAGCCTCCGCCGCCGATTATCGTCAGGATCAGGACGGCAGCAATCACGATACCTTTCCAGTTCCTTTTCTTTTTCATTTCAGACCTCCTACCTCTTTTCCTCGGAAAGCTCCCCGTCAAAAATGTACACCGTGCGCTTCGCATGCTTCGCAACATCCGAATCGTGCGTGATCATAACGATCGTCACACCGTCATCATTTAATTTACGAAACAGATCCAGTACCTGAACGCTCGACTTCGAATCCAGCGCTCCCGTAGGCTCATCCGCCAGCAAAATCTTGGGATGATTTACCATGGCACGTGCAATGGCCACTCTCTGTTTTTGTCCTCCTGACAGCTGTGTCGGCAGGAAATTCATACGTTCGCCCAGTCCCACACGCTCCAGCGCCATCGCCGCCCGCTCTTTACGCTCTCTTTTGGAAACTCCCGCGTATACCAGCGGAAGCGCTACGTTATCCAGAGCCGTCTGCTTCGGAAGCAACTGAAACGTCTGAAAAACAAATCCGATGTTGTTCAGTCGTTCATCCGCGATATCATTATCCGCCAGACCTACCACATTTTTGCCATTCAGGAGAAAGCTTCCGCTCGTAGGTTCATCCAGACACCCGATAATGTTCATCAGCGTAGACTTACCGGATCCCGAGGGCCCCATGATCGCCACATATTCTCCCTCCTCCACATGTAGGGTGACGTTCTTCAATACCGGTACGACCACCTTTCCCGTGATATAATCCTTATAGATATTATTCAACTCCAAAATCATGTTATCTTACCCCTCACTCATCATCGCCCGGCATACTGAGCTCCTCCCCGTCGTCGCTTTCCCAATCATCGGAGGTATCGATGCCATCCTCAGAATCATCTCCCCAATCGTCCTCGAATCCTTCATTATCTCCCATTTCAAAGTCGCCGCTAAATCCCTCGTCATCTCCCATTTCAAAGTTGCCGCTGAATTCCCCGTCATCTCCCATATCGTAGTCGCCGCTGAATTCCCCGTCATCCCCCATATCGTAGTCGTCACCGCCGCCCGTCTGATCCACATTTCTCGTAACCGTCATACCTTCTACATAATCCTCCTCCGGATATGCAATATAATCATCTACAGTCAGACCACCTAGGATCTCATACTGATAGGTCTCATCATTGTAGCTGCCAAGGGTTACCTCCCGCTTTTCCAGACGATCGTTAGCGTCTGCCGCCCATACATAAGGTGTAGTCTCACCCTCTTCGTCCGCGATAAAGTAGTAATCATCCAGCCACATCCCCTCTTTTTCTTCGCCCTGACCGCGATCCTCCTCGATGTATACGTGCTGACCCAGCATCAGATCATCGGAAGCTTCCAATTCTACATAAAACGGATAGGAGCTGGAGCTCGTCATAGAGTCGCCTCCGCCCATATAATAGGAATTATTCTGATTGTTGGAGGCATTTTCCTTATCGATCGTGCTCACCGTCCCCTTCCAGATCAGACTGCTATCCACTCTGGAACGGATCAGAACATTCTCTCCCGCATAGACATCCCTGACATTCTGCTCGTTAACAATTCCCTTTACCCGGTACTGTCCCAGCTGCATGATGGTAATGTATGCTGAAGAATCCTCAGAGGATGACGAGCTTGTATAATCATTATCACCGGAATCTCCGTTAGAATTGATGCTCTTAATAACACCCTCTACCTTGCTGGATACCACCGCATTCTCGATCTGCTTTTTCAGATTCTCCATCTCTGCCTGCTTACTCTTGATCTCATATTCATATCGCTTGATGGAATTCTCAATGGTCATGATCTGCGTCGTGTAGGACAGCTTTTCATTCTCGGATACCTTATCCCGTCCCTTCTTCAATGTCTCGATCTGTGATTTGGAAGATTCTATGGAAATCTCATCATTCTCAATATCGATCTCCAGCTGTGTCACATTGTCCTGCGCCTCATCCGTATCATAGCTAAAGAGCTTCGTACCTACACTGACCTCCTGTCCGACAGACACATAGGTCTCCTTGACCTTCATTCCGCTGGCCAGCTGTACCTTATCTGTCTTCTGGGGCTCTATTACCCCGGCAAATCTGGTAATTCGACCGTTGTCCTGAGAAAGACCGGTAATTACACCGACGTTATCCACAAATACCGCATTCTCATCCTCGGAAATCCTCCCCGCCTTTCCGCGAAATCTGAAATACCATACAGAGGTCCCCGCCCCTGCCGCCAGTACAAGTACCAGCAATGTAATTGCCAATTTCTTTTTTTTCATTATTTATACACACCTCTTATCCTTATATCAAGACACTTTCATACCACCGTATCTTATCACATTCATTTCGTAAATGCACTATTATCTTGGAAATTCACATTTTTTTCAAAAACACTGTGGAAGCTCAAAGCATTTCTTTCTCTTCATGTTCCGGAAAATTTGACATTTATATTGTTTTCATATAAGATGGACAAATAATGCTGACTTTAAGGAGATTATATATGAAGCATCTATGCAGACGTTTTCTTCTCCTGCTCCTTGTCATACTCAGTATGACCGGATGCGGATATGCCGGACCGGAAAAGGCGGTAGAACGTGAGCTCAGGCTGATTCGCGATCTGGACGAAGAGACCATCAAGGCTTTTGTTTCCTATGAAGATATCCGCATCTCCGGAAGTAATGGCGCGGATATCGGCCCCGAGACTACAGACGCTGTGAAATTATTTTTCAAGGATTTTAAATACCGTATCCGTTCCTCCTCTCTCGGAGAGACCGGAGAGACTGCAGTGGTGGAACTGAGCATCACGAATCTGGACGCCAAGCAGCTCGCCAAGGATCTCTGTAAGGGTATGATCCGCAGTTCTTTTGATTATGGTACACCTCTTGAGCAACAACAGGGACTGGCCTCCTCCTTTGCTCTGATGAAGAAATATCTTGAAGATAATACTTATGAGCGCAAGACTACAGAGGCTACCGTGCATCTGGTAAAAAAAGAGGAGGAATGGATCATTCAGGAGAGCGCCCAGCTGGAGGATGAGCTGACCGGAGGACTCGTATCCTGTCTGCAGAATCCATATCTGCTCACACCGGAGGAGGTATTGGACACGACGCTCTTACCTTTCCGTGACTTTTCGGCTGCTCAGTGGCAAAATTATCTCAACATTCAGGACATCTTTTCCACCGGCAGCGATCAATCCGACGAACTGGATCTGCTTATACTGACACGGCTGGAGGAGCTCTTTGATTATGAGATCGTATCGGTTACACAGGATGGAAACAATGCCGCCGCACAGCTTCGTATTACAAGTCTGGATCTTCCTGCTATCATGGAGGAATACCGCAGCGAGCTTCTGGATTATGCGCAGACCACCGAATCCATCCGTAGCTCAGATGAGGAGCTGACGCAAAAAACTACCGATATTCTGTTATCTGTCCTAAAGACACAGGCAGCAAGTGCTGTACATACGCTGTACATTCCCCTCGTCAACAACGGCCATACATGGGAGGTCATTCTGGACGACGCCTTTACGGACGCTCTGTTCGGGGGACTCAATTCCGCACTTGACATACTCAGGGAACATAATTAATCGAGTAGGCGAAATTCCCAATCAGGAAATTTCGCCTACTCGATCATTTTTATGCCTCTTTTATCATTCCTTTATTATCTATTTCTCTGCCTCTACGGTGTCTTCCGCCACATAGATTCCGAGTTCCTCCAGCTGTTTTTCTTCTACACGCTCCGGTGCGTTGGTCATCAGATCCGATGCATCCTTCACTTTCGGGAAAGCGATCACATCACGGATGCTATCCATTTTCGCCATCAGCATCACGAGACGATCCAGACCATAGGCCAGTCCGGCATGAGGCGGTACTCCGTATTTGAAAGCATCCAGCAGGAAGCCAAACTGCTCATAAGCGCGTTCCTTTGTAAATCCAAGCGCCTCAAACATCTTCTCCTGAATGTCATTCTGGTGGATACGCACACTTCCTCCGCCGATCTCATTACCGTTGAGTACAATGTCATACGCCTTCGCTCTCACACGTCCCGGATCAGAGTCAATATACTGCAGATCCTCCTCCATCGGCATGGTAAACGGATGATGCATCGCCGTGAATCGTTCTTCCTCCTCAGACCACTCAAGAAGCGGGAACTCCGTGATCCATACGAAACGATACTCATTCTTATCTAACAGTCCCATCTGTTCAGCCAGCTCCAGACGAAGCGCTCCCAGCACATCCCATACCAGCTTGGTCTTATCTGCCGCAAACAAAAGCAGATCTCCGTTTTCTCCGTGCATAGCCTCGATCAATGCCTTCATGCCTTCCTCGGTCATAAACTTCGCAAAAGAAGACTTCACGGTGCCGTCCTCCGAAATAGCAATATACGCCAGTCCTTTAGCGCCATAGCCCTTGACAAACTCCACCAGCTTGTCGATCTTCTTGCGCGGCATAGCGCCCTGCCCCTTGGCATTGATACCGCGGACGCTTCCGCCTGCCTCCAGAGCATTCTTGAATACGACAAAGTCACAATCCTTCACGACCTCGGATACATCTGTCAGCTCCATGCCGAAACGAAGATCCGGCTTATCGGAACCGAAACGATTCATAGCCTCCTGCCATGTCATTCTCTGGATCGGAAGCTGTACCTCCACATCCAGCACCTCTTTAAACAGATATGCCAGAAGTCTCTCATTCACATCAATCACATCATCTACATCTACAAAGGAAAGCTCCATATCGATCTGTGTGAACTCCGGCTGGCGGTCTGCTCTCAGATCCTCATCACGATAGCAGCGGGCGATCTGAATGTAACGGTCGTACCCTGAACACATCAGGAGCTGCTTATAGATCTGCGGTGACTGCGGCAATGCATAAAAGCTGCCGGGATGAACACGGCTCGGCACAAGATAGTCTCTCGCACCCTCCGGTGTACTCTTGCACAGGGTCGGAGTCTCTATCTCCAGAAATCCCTCATTCGCCATAAACTGACGAACCAGTGTGGTCACACGGGAACGCAGAATCAGATTGCGCTGGATGTCCGGACGTCTCAGATCCAGATAACGATACTTCAGACGCAGATCCTCTCTGGTCTTGGCATTCTCCTCAATCGGGAACGGCGGTGTCTCTGCTTCTGAAAGGATGCGCAGGGAATTTACCCGCACCTCCAGCTCACCGGTCTTTAGATTCTCATTCACAGCTCCGGAACGCTTCTCTACGATACCGGTTACCGCAATCACAAATTCGCTGCGCAGCTTGCCTGCACGTTCAAAACCGTTCTCATCAATACTGCCGTTCTCAAAGATCAGCTGCATAATACCGGAACGATCGCGAAGATCCACGAATACGATACCGCCCTTATTTCTCTGCTTCTGCACCCAGCCCATCAGGGTTACCTGACTGCCGATCATCTCCTTTGTTACCTCTGTACATCTGTGGGACCTGTGCAGTCCCTGCATTGACTCTGCCATTTTTCCTCCTCCTATCGCGCGAAGAACTCCACAATGTCTGTGTATCCCTCGTTTGTCAACTGCTCCTTCTGGAACTTTTTATTTTTCTTCATCATATTGATGCTGACGCTGTCACCCTGCTGCCTGCGTTTTTCCGCCTCCGCAAAGATCTCCAGCATCTTCTCTGTCGGCATTCCCTTCTCCATCAGGAACGCTACCTTTCCGCCCTGCTTCGGAACCTGATAGTCCTTCTCCAGAAGCAGCATAACGATACGTTCAAAGCCGATGGAAAATCCACATGCCGGCGTCTGATTGCCGGTAAATCTGCCGATCATCTCATCATAGCGACCGCCTCCGCCGACGCTTCCGCCGAATCCGTCGATGCTGATCTCAAAGATCGGTCCGGTATAATAAGACATACCGCGCACCAGCGTCGGATCGAATACCAGCTTAAACTTCGCTGATTTCACCTGTTCCACACTGCGGATGATGGTCTCCAGATCCTCTGCAATCTTCTCATCTAGATATCCCTCGAGCGTCTCTTTTAGGTAACGCACACCCTGCAGATCATCGGTCACATGTGCAAAGAGCTGCAGGTACTTCTGTACAGACTCCTGCGCGAAGCCCTCCTTTATCAGCTCCTCTGCCACGCCCTCTGCTCCGATCTTATCCATCTTATCGAGAATGATAAATACGGTATCAAAGCTCTCTGCGGAAAATCCGCTGTATGCCGCCATCGCCTTCAGGATCCTTCTGTCATTGATGCGAATCGTGAAATTCTCGAAATCCAGCTTTCCTACCAGAGTAGAGGTGGCCAGAATCAGCTCGATCTCCGCCAGAATCGTCGGTTCGCCGAGAATATCGATATCACACTGCATAAACTGACGATATCTTCCACGCTGAGGACGATCCGCACGCCATACATTTCCCATCTGCAGCGCCTTAAAGGGAGACGGCAGATCGTTGGCATTATTAGAATAATATCTGGAAAGCGGAACCGTCAAATCATAGCGAAGACCTCCATCCACCAGATCCAGCTCCGTCTGCGCGCTCTCGAGCTTCAGCTTCTCGCCGCGCTTTAAGATCTTAAAGATCAGCTTCTCATTCTCTCCGCCCTGCTTGCTGGAGAGATTCTCGATATGCTCCACACAGGGAGTCTCAATGGATGAAAAACCGAACTTTCCGTAAGTCTCCTTGATCAGTCCGATGACATAGTCACGGATCTCCATCTCTCTCGGAGAGATATCCTTCATGCCGGTTACCGGCTTCTTTTTTAAACTCATTTCATGCCTCCTCTATAATTCCTGTTTATCCAGAAGATTCTCAATGTCCTCTGAATGAATAACCTCCAAAAATTTCAGAAAAATCTTCATATCAAAATTCTTGACTTCCGCAATCATCAGCTCTACCGCATTCTCCACGTCAAATGCTTTCCGATATGGCCGATTGCTCGTCAGCGCCGCAAATACATCGCAGATCCGCAGGATCCGCGCCCCCAGCGGAATGTCTTCTCCCGCCTTATTGGACGGGTAACCGCTGCCGTCATAGTTCTCGTGATGGTGAAGTATCCACTGCAGAAGCTCCTCCGAATATCCCTGCTCCCGCAGGATCATATAGCCAAGTCCTGCGTGCGTCCTCACAAACCGCAGCTCCTCAACACACATTCGCTCATGCTCCGGCTTCGTATTAATGGTCTTTGCCATCTCGATCTTGCCGATGTCATGCAGCATTCCGGCCACTGCAAGCTGATAACAGACCGCCTCTGAAAGCTCCATTTTTTTTGCCAGACGATAGGCCAGATTGCTGACGCATATTCCATGCGTAAGCTCTTTTATCAGATCGATCTCAATAATATGAAGTTTTTCTCCAGCTCCATTTTTTCCCATAGCAACCTATTCCACGCTATCCCGGGACTGACCTCGTACTCTGCCAGTCACCAGTTCCTCTTTGCGCTGTATCATCTCATCCAAGCGCTCAATATAATGTTTGATATCCTTAACGTTCTCGCTGCGGGTGATCAGATCCCCACGCACATCCTTTGTCACGGCTCCTGCCCCCAGAGCCAGAATGCTCTGTTTTTCTTCCATGATCAGAATGTTATATATCCCTGCCGCCTCCGGCTTCGCATATCCGACATTTTCAAAATTACCCGCCATATTTTTCTGACGATACAGATAATATGGCGCATGTCCGGTCTGATAAGACAGCTGCGCCGCCATCTCCATGATCTGCTGATTGTTGGTAAAGGTCATCTCCCGGTACTGATCCCGGAACATATTCAGACGGGCGGCCCGCTTCACCGCCAGCGAATGCACCGTGATACTATCAGGATCCAAAGCCGTCACCTCTCGCATGGTATGCTCTACATCCGCATACTCTTCTCCCGGAAGTCCAATGATCAGATCCATATTGATATTATCAAACCCAAGCTCACGCGCCAGTAAAAATGCTTCCTTGGTCTGCTCTACCGTGTGCCGCCTTCCGATGATATCCAGCGTTCGCTGATTCATCGTCTGGGGGTTGATGGATATCCTGCTGATATCATGATCCCGCAATACCTGAAGCTTCTCCCGGGTGATACTGTCCGGTCGTCCCGCCTCCACGGTAAATTCCAGAACATGGCTGCAATCAAAGCATGCCTCGATCTTATGCAGCAGACGATCCAGCTGTTCCGGTTCCAATGTCGTGGGAGTACCTCCCCCGATATAGATCGTCTGCAGCTGCCGTCCCTCGTAGAGCTTCGCGCTGCATTCTATCTCCCTGCACAGTGCATCCAGATAATCATCTACCCGGGATTTCCATACTCCGATAGGGCTGGAGCTGAAGGAACAATACAGGCAGATGCTCGGACAAAACGGTATCCCCACATACAGGCTATAACCGTTCTCATAATCAATATCTTTTAAAATGTGACGCTCACGATTTGCAATCATGATAGCAAGCGCCGTCTTCTCATTGCTGGTGTAGTAGGTCTTGCGCATGTATTCTGCAATCTGCGGATTTGTCCATCCCGCTTCCAGAAGCGCCATGGGTATCTTCACCGGACGGATCCCCGTCAGATTCCCCCATGGCAGCTCCTGCCCTGTATATGCCCGGAGCATCTCATAGAGCATGCTTTTGAGCACATTCTTTCGTTCCTTACGGTCTGTCTCTTGCGGGAACGCCCTCTGTTCCTTCGCCAGCGTCTTCCCCTGCGCATCCAACAGCGTCAGAGTCGTGCTGTCTTCTTCATAATCAACCTGCAGGGTATGCTCCGGCACGGTCTCTTTGGCATGATCTTCCGATTCTCCCATGCACACAGCAACATCCATCCCCGGATAGAAAGCTCTTATCAGAGAATGGATATCATATTCAAAATCCTGTTTATTTAACTGTACTGCAAACATCTTTTTCCCCATTAAATATATGGATTATACATCTTCTCATGAGCAATAGTGGTCTCCATATCATGTCCCGGAAATACCCGCGTTTCCTCCGGAAGAAGCTCGATCATACGCTGCACCGATTTCACCAGCGCTCTTGCACTGGCTGTTGGCAGATCCGCACGACCGACACTCTCGCAGAAAATCGTATCTCCGGAAAACAGCACGCCGTCCTCCGAAAAATAATAGCAGGCTCCGCCCTTTGTATGGCCGGGCGTATGATAGGCTGTCACCGGCATACCTGCGATAACAAGCTTCTGTCCATCCTTCAGCAAAACATCCGTCTTTACGGATACGGAGGAGGCTCCCCACCCGCCGGAAAGGTTCAGCGCGGGATCCTCCAGAATCACCCGCTCTTCCTCCATGGCATAGACCTTTGCCTGATATTTCTTTTTCAGCTCGTTCACCGCGCCGATATGATCAAAATGACCATGTGTCAGCAGAATCGCTGTAAGCTTCACACCCTGCTCGGCAATCCACGCCTCGATCACATCCGCACGATCCGCCGGATCTATCAGAAACGCTTCTCCAGTCTCGGAATTTTCTCCAAGATACACATTCGTCATTACCGATCCCAATACTTTTGATGTAAACTTTAATTTTCCCATGCTGTCTCCCTTCACTGTTAGCCGGTGGTTCGCTCAATATCCAACACGCTCTCCACCTGACGCAGCTTCGCGATCAGAGAATCCAGCTCTGCGCGGCTCTCTATCTCAAAGGTCAGCGCAATCGTTGCCGTCCCCTGCTTGCTCGTACGGGAATTGACGCCGATCATATCGATCTTGCGTTCTGTAAATATCTTCGTGATATCTACCAGCAGTCCTGTGCGGTTATTTCCGAAAATCTTGATCTCCGCCAAAAATCTTCCGGAAACCTCTGTAGCTCCCGCCTGCCACTCTGCATCGATCAGACGCACCCTGTCTTCCAACGGCAGATGGATCATGTTCACGCAGTCTGTGCGGTGTACCGTCACACCACGTCCTCTGGTGACAAATCCCACGATCTCGTCTCCCGGTACCGGACTGCAACATTTAGCAAATCGCACCGCCACATCATCGATACCTTTGACCACGATCCCGCTCTTATTCTTTGTGCGTCGCGCTTTTTCTCTGGACGCTCCCTGCGACGCGGCATTTTCGATGCTCTCCAGAACCTGTGCGTCCGTCAGATTCTTCTGGTTTTCTTTCTTATATTCTTCTACCAGACGGTTAATGACCTGTCCTTCCTTCAGCCCGCCGTGTCCGATGGCCGCCAAAACAGAATCCCAATCCCGGAATCCATACTTCGTCATAACGATCTGCTGATACTCCGGCTTCATGATGTCACTCATGGTGATGGTCTTTGCCTTACAGTATGCTGCAAACAGCTCCCGCCCTCTGGTGATGTTGTCTTCTTTTAATTCCTGCTTGAACCACTGATTGATCTTATTCTTCGCCTGCGTACTCTTAACGATCTTCAGCCAGTCACGACTCGGACCCTTGGAATTCTGGGAAGTAATGATCTCTATGCGATCGCCATTCTGGATCACATAATCGATGTTCACCAGCTTGCCGTTCACTCTGGCTCCCACCATCTTATTCCCCACTGCGCTGTGTACGCTGTACGCAAAGTCAATGGGATTCGATCCTGCCGGGAGATTCTTGACGTCTCCCTGAGGAGTAAAGCAGTATACGTTCTCCGCAAACAGATCCAGATCACTCTTCAGCAGATTCATGAATTCCCGGTTATCCGACATGTCCCGCTGCCACTCCAGAATCTGGCGCAGCCAAGTCATCTTCGCCTCTTCCTGATTGCCGCTGCCCTTGACTCCGTTGGACTGCTCCTTATACTTCCAGTGCGCCGCAATACCGTACTCTGCCGTTCGATGCATCTCAAAGGTACGTATCTGGATCTCAAAAGGCGTGCCGTTCGGACCGATCAACGTCGTATGCAGCGACTGATACATATTGGGCTTCGGCATGGCAATATAGTCCTTGAAGCGCCCCGGTATCGGCGTATACATCTCGTGAATCACACCGAGCGCCGCATAGCAGTCCTTTACAGTATCCACAATAATGCGGACCGCAAACAGATCATAGATCTGATCAATGGTCTTATCCTGATTGACCATCTTCTTATAAATGCTGAAGAAGTGCTTCACACGTCCGTCCACCTGAGCCTTGATCCCGGCGTCTTCAATATGAGCCTTCACCTCATCCACGATTCCTTGAACAAACTTCTCTCTCTCCGTCTTGCGCAGAGCGATCTTCTCCGCCAGATCATAGTAGACATCCGGCTGCAGATATTTCAGGGAAAGATCGTCCAGCTCCACCTTAATCTTGGAAATACCAAGCCTCTGGGCTATGGGAGCATAGATATCCATGGTCTCTCTGGCCTTCTCCTTCTGCTTCTCCGGCTTCATGTACTTCAGAGTTCGCATATTATGGAGTCTGTCTGCCAGCTTGATCATAATAACGCGAATATCCTTCGCCATGGCAAGAAACATCTTACGCAGATTCTCTGCCTGAACCTCTACCTTATCCGCAGAATAGTTCAATTGTCCAAGCTTCGTGACTCCGTCCACCAGAAGCTCCACCTCATCGCTGAACTCCCGCCGGATCTGCTCCGGTGTCATGATGGTGTCCTCCACCACATCATGCAAAAGTCCCGCTACGATCGTCTCCTTGTCCATTTCCAGATCTGCAAGGATGATCGCCACACAGAGCGGATGGATGATGTAAGGCTCTCCGGATTTTCTCTTTTGATCCTTATGAGCATCATACGCGATCCTGTAGGCCTTCTCGATCATCGACAGATCAGCGGACGGATGATATCTCTTTACGCTCGCCATCAGCTCCTCATAGAGCTTCTGGGGATCCGTAAAATCCTCCATACTCTTGACGCGAGCCTCTACCCGGTGAATCGCCGCCAGCTTATCCCTGTCTTCTGCTGTCTTCACTTTTTCTGTTGCTACCGTCTTCTCAATCTCGTTCATCTTTTCCCCGTAAAATCGAAATCAGTAACTGCGCAGTCTTCACAGCACCTATATTATTTCCCTTCGTAACAAATGACAGATTCCACATCATAGTCTGCCAGCTTCTCACGCCCCTTCAGACCGGCCAGTTCCATCAAAAATACATTCTTTACAACCACACCGCCAAGCTGCTGTACCAGCTTATTGCATGCCTCTACCGTTCCGCCCGTAGCCAGAAGATCATCGATGATCACAACTCTCTGTCCCGGCTTAATGGCATCCTTATGCATCTCGATCTCTGCCGAGCCATACTCCAGATCATATTTGCAGGAAACCGTCTCACAGGGAAGCTTCCCTTTCTTACGGATCAGCACAAACGGCTTATGCAGATTGTAAGCGATCGGAGCTCCGAAGATAAATCCTCTGGATTCCGTACCGACGATAACATCCACCTCATCCTTGTTAATCCTCGACTGCATCTCATCCACCGCAAGCTGTAGTCCGTCTGCATCCTGCAGAATGCTTGTCACATCACGAAAGATGATTCCCGGTTCCGGAAAATCCGGTATACTTCTGACATATTCTTCTATTTTCTTTTTCATAATTCCTCCTCAGGCTATATGCCTATCTCAGATGGTTCTTAAGGTTTTCTACCTTAACATTATTAGATTGTAGTATATCATTATTTATTGTAATTATCAAATATTTTTCTATATAGCAAA
>JAUNCG010000114.1 GCA_030526715.1 Eubacteriales bacterium | reverse complement strand
TAAGAGTTACAATCAGCTGAAACAAAAACAAAAAGAAAAAATTGCTCAGTGGATGTATGAGGAGACCAGAAGTTTTTATGAGCGTACAGGAGATTTTCCGGTCGCAAATAACAAAGAAGCTGTAATTGAGGCAGTCTATAACAGAATCGAAGAGGCGGATATATGGATTCCTTATGGAGAAATTGCTTCAAGATATCAAGGTAAGTGTGTGAAACTCTGTGAGCGTATCAAAAAAGAAGATTCTCTTCGCAAGCATCCGCCGGACACTGTGATTTTCATGAATATGTGCATGGTCTGCAGAGGTAATGAGGTGCTTGCGCTGGATAAGGTGAATAACACGTATACCGGCACCACGTTTCCAGGCGGTCATGTAGAACCGGGAGAAATGTTTCATCACGCTGTGGTACGAGAAGTTTTTGAGGAGACCGGACTTCGGATCAAGAATCCTCTTTTGAAAGGGATTTATCACTGGTATCGGGACGGCTGTCATAATGTCGGTTATCTGTATCGGGCAGATCAGTTTGAAGGAGAACTGAAAAGCTCCGAAGAAGGCAGGGTTTATTGGATCTCGCGAGAGGAATATGAACAGAAAGAATTGGCAGTTGGAATGGATCGAGTCTTGAAGATAATGGACAGTGACGAATTTTCTGAATGCTTTATGGAGATCAAGGATGACGGCACGGTGGAAGAACACATGTATTGATCGTGGAGAGGAGTGTGGAACAGTGGCTTATAACTTAGAGCGTTTTCTGAAAGCACAGGATCTGGATTATGAAACAGCTCTGGAAGAGATACGAAGCGGACAAAAGCAAAGCCATTGGATGTGGTATATCTTTCCGCAAATCTTAGGCTTAGGCAGAAGTGAGATAGCAGTTTATTATTCTATCGCTGATCGAAATGAAGTCATTGCCTATATGGAAAACAATATTCTTCGAGAGCATTTGCTGGAGATTAGTGGGGCGTTGTTGGAATTGAAGACAACAGATGCTTTATCCGTGATGGGCTTTCCGGACAATCTGAAATTGAAGTCTTGCATGACGTTGTTTGCAGAGATGGCACCGGAATATCCTATTTTTCAGCAGGTGCTGGATAAATATTTCTGTGGGGAAAAGGATCAGAAGACCTTGGATCTGCTGAAAAAGAAAGAGGATGCAGCTCATGAGATATACAGTAGAGAAGATTGAAGAAGATCTCGATTTTGGATGTGAAGAAAGAGCCGATGATATGCCTGTTCAGGCGGTTGTTACACTGTTAGATGAAAATGGTGAAACGTTGGTTAGAAAGTTTTCAGATGAGCACTTGTACAGGAAGACATTCAAATCGGAAATGCAGTGAGGCTAAATGAGGATGGGCAGTTGGCAAAGTTGGAGGTGTGTTAAATTTGAAAATAGCAATTGTATATTATTCTCAGTCCATGAATACGCAATATGCGGCAGAGAAAATCGCTGCACTAACAGGAGCAGATCTTATTCGGATTGAGCCAAAGAAAAAATACCCTGACAAAGGATTAAAAAAATTTTTATGGGGTGGAAAAAGTGCAGTGATGGGGGAAAGACCGGAGCTTGTTTCCTACGATTTCGATGTAAATCAGTATGAACGCATTATTATTGGGACACCGGTATGGGCATCCTCGTTTACACCGCCGATTCGGACATTCATTGATGAGAATCCTTCCGTGAAAGATAAAATTACAGGTATTTTCGTCTGTTATAGTGGCGGTGGCGCTGATAAAGCGATCAAAAAGCTGGAAACCTATCTGGGGCGAGATGGAGAAGCACAGTTGGTACTGGTAGATCCTAAGTCAAAGCCTTCGTCCGATAATGAGGTAATGATCGCAGATTTTGCTAAAAAAGTAATGGCTTAATGAATATATAGATACAGTAGGCGGTGATTAGAGCATATGGACTTCCTGAGATGCGTAGTAGAGCGAATTACATATCAGAATGCTGAGAATGGTTATACGATCATTAAATGCAAAGCGAAGGGCTACAATGATTTGGTAACTGTTGTCGGGAGTATGCCGGACGTCCATGTGGGTTCAGTCCTTAGTATTCAGGGACAGTGGAAAGTGGACAGCAAATACGGAAGGCAGCTTAATGCAGTGAAGTGGGAAGAGACGCTTCCGGCGACCACCTATGGCATTGAAAAGTACCTTGGCAGTGGGCTGATCAAGGGTGTCGGCCCGAAGTTTGCAAAACGTATTGTGGCGCAGTTTGGTGCAGATACACTGGAGGTGATTGAGACCGAGCCGGATCGGCTGCTGGAGGTGGCTGGGATCGGGCAGAAGCGTGTTGAGCGGGTAAAGAAGAGCTGGCAGGATCAGAAAGAGATCAAGAATATCATGCTCTTCTTGCAGGATCATGAGGTCAGTACCGCTCATGCTGCAAAGATCTATCGTACTTATGGTAATGAAAGCATCAAGACCGTGCAGGAGAATCCCTATCGTCTTGCAGATGATATCTGGGGGATTGGATTTAAAACAGCAGATACCATTGCATCCAAGCTTGGCATTGATAAAGATAGTTTTATCCGGCTTCGAAGTGGGCTTCTTTATACCTTAAATAAGCTGTCAGAAAACGGACACTGCTATGCGGTCAGAGCGCAGCTGATCGAGACTGCAGTCAAGCTGTTAGAAGTGGACTCACCGGAACTTGAGATCACTCTGGATGAGATGCTGCGGACATCCGATGTAATACGGGATGAGGAAGCAATCTATCTGCCGCCGTTTTATTTTTCGGAGACCGGCTGCGCAAAGCGACTGCTGAAACTGTGCATATCTCCGCGGAGCATGGAGATCAATGTGGAAAAGATCGTATCCGAGGTTAATCAGGAGTCTGCGATTGCCTATGATCCTGTACAGCTGCAGGCCATTCGGGAAGCAATTTCTTCTAAGGTGATGGTATTGACCGGAGGTCCCGGTACCGGTAAGACAACGACCACACTGGGTATCATATCTGCGTATCAAAAGACCGGAAGCAGAATTCTTCTCGCAGCACCGACCGGAAGAGCGGCAAAGCGTATGTCTGAGGCGACCGGCATGGAAGCGAAGACCATTCATCGACTGTTAGAGTTTAAACCGGCGGACGGATACCAGAAGAACGAAGAGAATCCTTTGGATGCAGATGTGCTGATCCTCGATGAGTGTTCCATGATCGATATCATGCTGATGTATAACCTCCTGAAAGCGATTCCAGATGACATGACGCTGATCATGGTAGGTGATACCGATCAGCTTCCAAGTGTCGGAGCAGGAAATGTGCTGAAGGATATCATCGCCTCTGAGCGCATCCCGGTGGTACGGCTGGTGCAGATTTTCCGACAGGCACAGGGAAGCCGGATCATTATGAATGCTCATCGCATCAATAAAGGTGAGGCACTGGATCTTCGAGGCGGTAAGGAATCAGATTTCTTTTTTGCCGGACGAGAGAGCAATGAGGAAGTCGTGGAAGCTCTGGTCAAGTTTTGCACCAAGAACCTGCCGGCGTATTATCACGTAGATCCTCTGCAGGATATACAAGTGCTGACACCGATGCAG
>JAUNCG010000040.1 GCA_030526715.1 Eubacteriales bacterium | reverse complement strand
CTTATTTTATAACCGGCAAAGAGTAGAGTTCTATTTTCGTACGATCACATACCACGTGACCGCTTCCGTATCCTTATGATCCAAAATACGATGTGCTTTTTTTATCACATGAAATCCGCACGCCTCCAGCATCCCGCAGATTCGGTCAATATCATGCACTTTTTCCGTGATCACTTCTTCAAACTTCTTCTCGCCATGCTCATAAACCGTGGTTTTCAGACGAATCAGCCCATCTTCCTCCTTCGTGATCTGAAACTGTGATTTCACGTCATCACTGAAATCAAGATCTATGGGCTCTCCCGGTGTCACCTCATGTTCATTTAATATATCGAAAATAAAATAGCCTCCTTCGGCAAGATATCCGTAGATATTCCGAAAGATCTGCTCCACATTCTCAATATCTAAAATATGATTCAACGCATCCCCCGTACAGGTCACAAGATCAAACCGGCGGTTTGGCCGATAAGTAATCATATCCGCCACCTCATAGTCGATCTTCGGATTGCGTTCTCTGGCAATCGTGATCATTCCCTCAGAAAAATCCATACCATGAGCATCTATCCCGTGCGCATGAAGGATCTCGCACAGCACTCCTGTACCACAGGCCAGATCCAAGCTCGTCCGGATCTCGGCGCCGGTCTCTCGGATCCATTCCACCAGCTCCGCCCCGAAGGCTTCCGGGAAATAATTCCAGCCAAATTCATTATATACCTTACAAAATGCATTGCTGTACATGATGACCTCCCTGTTTTCTCCACGATATACGTCCTTTATCGGACGACTTCCGATTTAGTATACCTTTGGCTTATATCTCATATCGGAAACATTATAGACTGTAATAAAAGCGTCCGGATCATTTTTCTCGATCCAGCTCATGAGCTTCTGATATTCTGTGCGATCCACCACCGTGATGATCTCCCGCTGGGGTGTCATATGATATGCCCCCACAGCTTCATATACCGTGGCTCCGCTGTGCAGGGTATCAATGATGAAATGACGTACCTCCTCAAATTGATTCGAGACGATACAGACACGTTTTTTCAAACTCTGTCCCAAAATAAAACGATCCAGCACCAGCCCATTTAAATAGGTACCCATTACAGAGATCACAACCGTCCTGCTGCTGTATACCAACGCGCAGGAAAGCGCCACCACCATCCCTGCAAGAGCCATAGCGTTGCCAAGATCCATGTGAAGATAGCGACTCATGATCTTCGCTACGATATCGATTCCTCCCGAAGAGGCATTTCGATTAAAAAGGATCGCCAAGCCTATGGATACGAGAAAAATATATCCTGCCGCATCGAGAACATCACTTCCGGTCAACGAGTCAAACTCTGGGAACATGATCTCCAGCAGAGCCAGAAGCGCCGGCAGCAGAATCGATGTATATACCGTCTTGTAGCCAAACTCCTTTCCGCACAAAAAAAATCCCAGAATCAGAAGTAAAATATTTAAAATCATAGTGATCGCCGAGATCTTCAACGGAATAAAGTTTGCAAGAATCATGGAAAGTCCGGATACACTGGAGATACTGGCATGACTCGGTATCAGAAAAAAGAATACCGCTGCCGCTATGATCGCCGTCGCTCCTGTCATTATGATCAATTCTTTTATCAACTGCTTCATTATGTTCATTCTTCTCTTTCCCTTACCACATAATAAAATCTGCGGTCATATGCATTCACACAGATTCACCTGCATAGTATATCGTAAATCTGCATAAAAGGCAAATCCATATAAATATTTATGAAGTCGTGATCTGTTATCTGTGCCAACGGTGCTGTACCTGCAACAAAGGTTCGTCTTGACAAGCCTGTATGTGAGGTGATACCTTGCCAGTATATGCTAAAAGAACATAGCATATTCGGATTTTTTTCATCATATATTTTTGAACCAACAGGAGGTTTTTGAAAATGATCGCGCTGCTATCCGGCTTATTTATTAAAAATGCTTCAGACTATCAGAATCCCGCGGTGCGGAAGGCTTACGGAACACTTTGCGGTATCGTCGGTATTGCGTTAAATATTCTGTTATTTCTGGGAAAATGGATCTCCGGAATTCTGAGCGGTTCCATTGCCATCACTGCGGACGCTTTCAATAATCTGTCCGATGCGGGATCCTCGGTGATCACCCTGATCGGATTTCAGATGTCCGGACAGAAGCCGGATAAGGAGCATCCCTACGGGCACGGGCGTATGGAATATCTGTCCGCCATGTTCGTCTCTATTGCCATCCTGTTCATGGGACTGGAGCTTGGCAGAACGTCTGTAGATAAGATCCTGCATCCCGAAAAAATCAGCAGCAGCCCACTGATCTTCGGCATCCTGATCGTCTCCGTGCTGGTGAAATTCTATATGTTTCTTTATAATCGTCAAACGGGCAAAAAAATCGACAGCGCCTCCATGAGAGCCACTGCCAACGACAGTCTGAGTGATATGATCGCCACCTCCATCGTGCTGATCGCCACTGTGATCAGCACATTTACAGGGATACTGCTGGATGGATGGCTCGGTATACTGGTCAGCATCTTCATCTTCTACACCGGCTTTTCTACGCTGCGCGAGACCGTTACGCTGCTTCTGGGACAGCCGCCCAAAAAGGAATTTGTGGATGAAATCGAGCATCTGGTACTTGCTTCTCCCGCTGTACGCGGAATACATGATCTGCTGGTTCATGATTATGGTCCCGGAAGATGCATGATTTCCCTGCATGCAGAGGTGTCCGCCAAGGCCGATCTTCTGAAAATCCATGATGAAATAGATAACATTGAACGTGAGCTGGAGGATCAGCTTCACTGCATTGCTACGATACATATGGATCCCGTTATCACGGATGATGCGGAGACCACCAAGATGTACCACACCGTATGCGAGCTCGTGAAGGCCATTTTGCCGGATATTACGATTCATGACTTCCGCATGGTAGAGGGAGAGACCCATACCAATCTTATCTTTGATGTGGTAATCCCTTACAATACCAAGTACACAGATGATGAAATCGTCACTATGCTGCGGAAAATCATTGCTGCGATGCCGGATAAAAAATATTTTTCAGTCATCAATGTGGATCATGCATATTACTAACAAATGCAGAAAAACCACCGCTTTGCCTTTATTTTCGCAAAGCAGTGGTTTTTTAATATCTCTTCTTACAGTTTCTTCACAAACAGTGCGCGAATCGCATTCAGCACCGCAATGATCATAACTCCTACATCGGCAAAGATCGCGAGCCACATGTTTGCGATTCCGAGCGCCCCCAGTAGCAGACACAGCAGTTTGATACCGATTGCAAACACGATATTTTCATATACGATACGCAGGCATTTTCTGGAAATCCGGATTGCTTTTGCAATCTGTGCCGGATCATCATCCATCAGTACCACATCTGCAGCTTCGATGGCTGCGTCAGAACCCATGGCTCCCATTGCGATACCGATATCGGCACGACGCAGTACCGGAGCATCATTGATACCATCTCCCACAAAGGCCAGCATTTCATTTTCTGACTTCTGTTTTAACAGCGCTTCTACCTTCTCGACCTTATCGCCCGGAAGGAGCTCCGAATATACTTCATCAACACCGAGCTCCCCTGCCACCTGTTCCGCCACCTTCTTCGCGTCTCCGGTCAGCATGATCGTCTTATGGATGCCGGAGCGTTTCAGGCTGCGAATTGCCTCTTTGGAGTTCTCTTTGACGATGTCGGAGATCACAATGTGTCCGGCATATGCGCCGTTGAGCGCAATGTGTATGATGGTTCCCACATGATGACAGTCGATATGCTGAACTCCCATGGATTTCATCAGCTTATCGTTGCCGATGGCAACGCTCGTATCATCCACCATGGCCGTGATACCATTGCCGCTGATCTCCTGAATATCCGAGACACGGGAACGGTCAATCGCCTTACCATAGGCTCTCTGCAAGCTCTTGCTGATCGGATGCGAGGAAGCGCTCTCCGCCAATGCCGCATACTCCAGCAGCTTCTCATTCTCGATCGCATTGTGATGAATACCGCTCACCTCGAAGACGCCCTTGGTCAGTGTCCCCGTCTTATCAAACACCACGAGCTTTGTCTGTGCCAGTGCTTCCAGATAATTCGATCCCTTTACCAGCACACCGGCGTTGCTCGCACCGCCGATACCCGCAAAGAAGCTCAACGGAATACTGATCACAAGCGCACACGGACAACTGATTACAAGGAAGGTCAGCGCACGGTAAATCCATGTGCCCCACTCTGCCGGAACTCCCATAGCGGTCATTCTCACGATCGGCGGAAGGATGGCCAGCGCCAGTGCTGCATAGCAGACTGCCGGAGTGTAGACACGTGCAAACTTTGTAATAAAGTTCTCGGATTTAGACTTTCTGGAGCTAGCATTCTCCACCAGATCCAGAATCTTGGAAACGGTGGAATCCCAGAACTCCTTCGTTGTACGGATCTTCAGGACACCAGTCAGATTGATGCAGCCGCTGATGATCTCATCTCCCACATTGGCGTCACGCGGGATACTTTCACCGGTCAGAGCGCTGGTATTTAAAGAAGAGGTTCCCTCTACGATCACGCCGTCCAACGGCACCTTCTCACCCGGCTGTACGACGATAATGGAACCGATCTCTACCTCGTCCGGATCTACCTTCTCCAGCTGACCGTCTCTATCTACATTCGCATAGTCCGGCCGAATATCCATCAGCTCACTGATATTGCGGCGGCTCTTGCCTACAGCGTAGCTCTGGAACCACTCACCGATCTGATAAAACAGCATAACCGCGATGGCTTCTGTATAATCGCCACTACGGTCATACAGCGCCAATGCGATCGCACCGATCGTCGCAACCGCCATCAAAAAGCTCTCATCAAAGATCTGACGATTCTTAATCCCCTTAAACGCCTTGATCAATATATCATAACCAATGATAAAATACGGTACCAGATATAAGATAAAACGAAGCCAGCCTGTAAACGGCGCAAAATACAATGCGATCAGCAGCGCCGACGCAATCAGAATACGGACCAGCATCTTCTTCTGTTTTTTATTCATGCATATCTCTCCTTCCCTTTTATCCATTCAGATAACACACAGATACCTGCATTCAGCCACTATGCCTCCTGTCCCATGTGTCAGAAATGCGTGAACCTTTCGAAAGTGTTCACGCATTCTTATAATTTCATATGTCTCTCAGTGAAACGCTTTCATCAGTGTTTCCTTAGAAGAAAATCTCGCAATCGTCTTCGACCTTCTTGCAGTTCTTCAAAACCTCCGGCATAACCTGCTTCGGATCCTGTCCCTCTTCAAACTCAACGTTCATCTTCAATGTCATAAAATTCACGGATGCGCTCTTAACACCAGCTGTATTCTGAGCTGCAACTTCCATCTTATTTGCACAGTTTGCGCAGTCAACTTCGATTTTGTAAGACTTCTTCATATCATTTCTCCTTTAATATATTCTTATTTAAACAATTAAACGATTGTTTATTTGATAAATCAAATATACATGACATCACGGTTTTTGTCAACCGATATTTACCGTTTTTTCATATTTATTTTATTGATTAAGCAATCGTTTTATTGTATGATAGATGCAAATTCATCAAAACAACATTTAAGGAGTACTTTATCATAATGAATACAAATCATTTACCCCACGATCATCACCAGTCGATTGAATATAATCTGGAGCAGCTTCCGGAAAGTGAACAGTTTCAGACCTCTGCTTCTATATTCAAGCTGCTTGGAGACGCCAGCCGTATCCGTATTTTCTGGCTGCTCTGTCATTGCGAGGAGTGTGTCATCAATATTTCCTCTATCGTGGAGATGAGCAGTCCCGCAGTCTCTCATCATCTCCGTATGCTGAAGACCACCGGCCTGATCACCAGCCGCCGCGAGGGAAAAGAGATGTACTATAAGGCAGCGGATACGCCGCTTGCGCAGATGCTCCATCAAACGATTGAGCAGATCATGGACGTTACCTGTCCGGTATCTTCTATCTAATATGTCTCCTCTTAGTCAAAGCTCTTCGTAAAAAATCAATAAAAAGACGATTTCGCATATACTTCATTGAATACATGCAAAATCGTCTTTCTTTATTCCTGTTATTTCTTTACCGTATTGTAAACTTATTTCATATTCGCGAACCGTTCCACAGCCTTTGTAAAATTCTCAATCGTCTTATCCGGATCGCCATGCTCGATCCCGTCCCGTACGCAGTGCTTGATGTGTCCCTCCAGAACCACCTTACCGCAACCATGCAGTGCGGATTTGGCCGCATTAATCTGGGAAAGAATATCCTCACAGGGAACGTCCTCCTCGATCATGCGATCAATTGCCTGTATCTGACCGATGATCTTTTTCAATCTTCTGTGAAGATTCTCTGAATCCATACACTGTTTCATAGACTTCTCCTCTCCTGTTCCGGAAGCAGATCCTGCATATTTCTCAGACACAGACCGATGGTAGAGGCATTATGTAAAAATGCCGCCGTACCGGGAACCACCAGACCGAACATACCCGCCAGAAGAATAGCTGCATTAAATCCGATGCCCAGATCAGCAGTGCTCTTCATCCGCTTCATCAGCGAATCACTCATATCCTTCAGGTTCACCAGCTGATCCAGATCAGAACCGGACAAGGTCACGTCCGCAATCTCCTGCGCGATCTCGGCGCCCTCCTTCATGGCAATTCCCACGTCTGCGGTAGACAGCGCCGGGGAATCGTTGATGCCGTCACCGATCATGATGACCTTTCTACCGGCCTCCTTCTCCATATTCACGTAGCCTGCCTTGTCCTCCGGAAGCACCTCCGCATAGAACTCGCTGATACCTGCCTTGGCGGCAATGGTGCGAGCCGTCTGCTCACTGTCACCGGTCATCATCACGATGTGCTCAATACCTGATGCGCGCAGTCTCTCGATCACCTCCTGTGTATTCTCCTTGATCGGATCCGCAATATCAATGATCGCCGCCAATCTACCGTCAATCGCCATATACAGATGCGTATGCTCATGAGGCAGCTGATCCACGATCAACTGATCCTCCGGATTCACCTCGATCAGCTCATCATCAAAAATAAAATGATAGCTTCCGATCACGCAACGCTTCTCCTCCACTGTGGAGACGATACCATGCGCTACGATATATTCCGCCTTGGAATGCAGCTCTTCTCCCTCGTGATCGAGCTCCTCTTCTCTGGCAGCGCGAACTACCGCATTCGCCAGAGAGTGCGGGAAATGCTCCTCCAGACATGCCGCAAGACGCAGCATCTCGTCTCTGTCTCTGCCGCCCATGGGGATCACATCTACCACGACCGGCGTCGCTTTGGTCAGCGTACCTGTTTTATCAAATACGACGGTATCAGCCGCCGCGATTTCCTCAAGATATCTGCCGCCCTTAACGGTGATCCTGTGCTTTCCGGCCTCACGCATCGCGGACAGTACGGAAATCGGCATAGCTACCTCGATCGCACAGGAGAAGTCTACCATCAGAACAGAGGCCGCCTTCGTCACATTTCGGGTCAGCAGGAAGGTCAGAACCGCGGTTCCGAACGTGTACGGTATCAGCTTGCTGACTACCTGCTCCGCACGGCTCTGAACGATGGACTTCATACTCTCGGATTCCTCGATCATCTTCACGATCTTATCGTATCTGGTCTGACCGGAGACATTGCGCACCTCGATCAGCAGTTCTCCCTCTTCTATCACCGTACCCGCAAATACAGAGCTGTACTGATGCTTTCTTACCGGTACGGACTCGCCGGTCATGGTTGCCTGATTTACCATCGCCTCGCCGTCCACGACCTTGCCGTCCAGCGGAATCATGCTGCCAAGGGATACCTGAATCAGATCACCCTCCCGGATCTGCTGGATACCTACCTGTCGCAGCTCACCGTCCTCCTGCTTCCATACCTTAGATACATTCAGTGCGAGAGACTGCGCGAGATCATCCACGGACTTCTTGTAGGTCCACTCCTCCAGAATCTCTCCCACCTCCGTCAGGAAGGTGATGGAGCTCGCCGTCGCAAAGTCTCCTGTCAAAATAGAGGCCGTAATGGCAGATGCATGCACGATCTCCGCGCTGAAATTACGCTTCAGCAGATCCCTCACGCCATGATAGATAAATGGCGCGGCATCATAACAGGTCCAGATCGTCCTGATCGGAACCGGAAGGAAAAAGCGCTTGAAGCCTCTTGCCAGAAACTTCGAGATGATCTCCTCCTTGAACTGGTCGTTCGTAGCGCGGACCGATACCTCCGGCACAAGATCCATCAGCTTCGGATCATCCAGCCGCATTTCCCGAATAAAGCCAAGCAGCCGGGAGCGGTCGCTGCGGTAGCGTACCACCACCTGCGCAGTTCTGGCATATACCTGCACCGTCTCGACCTCGTCACGTCCCGCCAGTGCATAATATACAAGATCTGCTTCCTCCGGCGTCAGGCGACGTTTTTTAAAGCGCAGATGAAAACGATTCCTGCTTTCATGTTCTATTGTATATTTCATATCTTTGAATCAGCATCAGAGTGCTTGCGCTCTGTTATGCTTCCTCCTCTTCAACGATATTCTCTTCTTCGCTTACTTCCTCGTCATATTTCTTATCCTGCTTCTCATAATATTTCTCAGTGATGACCTTTGCATCCTCAGAGATATCCATCGCACAGGTCTGGATATTCTCAACAGCCTCCATAATGCCGTCCTTCGCGATAAATCCGCCTGCGGTCAGATAGGTAAACGCCTTCCTTGCGATGCCGCTCTTTAACACGGGTGCTGCCACCATACCTACTGCAAATCCGATAATATACTTTGGAAAATGTGAATTACTCATAATAGTTACGCTCCTTTTCGTTTATTTTTCAGACTAATGTGAATTTATCATCCGCATAGTCTGTGATATGAGCCCACTATACCATACCCCCTAGGGTTTGTAAAGACATTTGTTTGTAAGACAATTGACTTTACTATCCTGCAATGCTAAAATTTTGCAAGATCCATATTTTTATTTGGGAGGAAATTCAAACATGAGTCATTCGCATAAGCATCACGGATTTCACCATAAGCATGATACCGGTGGATCCGCCATTGATTTTTATGCTGTCAATTCCAAAATCCGTTTTCTGAGTCCGGGATTCAAGGCCGGTGTTTCTATGCTCGCATTGCTGCTCTGTCTGATACTGGACAATCCATGGGTGTCCGTCACCCTGATCCTGTCTTGTGCGCTGATCACCACGATCGGAGGCGGATTATCTGTACACGATTACCTCTCGGTTCTGACGATCCCTGCCGCGTTTGTCTTTATCGGCTGTGCTACGATCGTCATTGATTTTTCATCCAAACCCGCTGGCGATTATCATCTGTTTCTGCACTGGGGATATCTCTATCTAACACGCGCAGGGATAAAACGTGCCGTCTTTTTGATGCTCCGTGTATTTGGCGCCGTCAGCTGTACATTCCTGATGACGCTGTCTACTCCGGCTCATGAGCTGTTTTCCCTTACGGCAAAGCTGCCGATCCCTACGCTGCTCACGGAGATGATGCAGATGATTTACCGATATATTTTTATTTTGCTGGAGGTACAGCGCAATATGCGGATCTCCGCAGAGTCCCGTTTGGGCTTTCGGGATATGAGATCTTCCTATACTTCCTTTGGATTGATCGCGGCCAATCTTTTTATCGTGGCTTTAAAAAAAGCCAACCGATCCTACGATGCCATGGAGGCGCGTTGCTATGACGGTACGCTCGCGTTCTGGGAGGAGGAAAAGCATACAAAACCACTGTACCTTTGTCTGGCAGCTTTATTCTTTATCGCACTGCTGATCCTCTGGTATGCTACGCGATAGAGAAATCATACATACCCCATTAAATCCGCCGGCACATCACCTGCGAAATATCATCGAGGAGAAGATCCATGAAAGAAAAAATCTTAGAAGTAAACGACCTGCATTTTGCATATGACAATAATAAGAATGCTTTAAAGGGCATTGACCTGACGATTTATGCCGGTGAGCGTATCGCCGTCATTGGAGCAAACGGCGCTGGGAAATCCACGTTCTTTTTAAATATCAACG
Source organism: Eubacteriales bacterium (assembly GCA_030526715.1). Taxonomy (GTDB): domain Bacteria; phylum Bacillota; class Clostridia; order Lachnospirales; family Lachnospiraceae; genus Marvinbryantia. The sequence continues at coordinate 9,524 of JAUNCG010000040.1, read as the reverse complement.
GGGTGTTGACTCCGGATGAGGGCGAGATCCTGTATCGCGGAACAAAGATTACCAAGAAATCCCTGAAGGAGCTTAGAAAAAACATCGGCATCGTATTTCAGGATGCGGATAATCAGATCATCGCCTCCTCCGTCATGGCAGAGGTATCCTTCGGTCCGATGAACCTGAAGCTTCCCAGAGAAGAGGTCCGGGAGCGTACTCTGATGGCTATGGAATATATGAACATTTCAGACTTTAAGGATCGTCCGCCCCACTATTTGAGCGGCGGCGAGAAGAAGCGTGTCGCGATTGCCGACATCATTGCCATGAAATCTGAGATCATTATCTTTGATGAGCCAACCGCAGCTCTGGATCCTCTCAATGCCGCCATGCTAGAGGATGTACTCAGCCGACTGACTGACGAAGGCAAGACGCTTCTGATCTCTACTCATGATGTGGATTTCACCTATCGCTGGGCTGACCGTGTGTTGGTGTTCTGCGGCGGAAAGATCATCGCGGACGGAACACCGCTGGAGATTTTTCAGAACAAAGAGGTGCTGAAGCAGGCCAATCTCCTGCGTCCCACCATGCTGGATGTATACGAAGCTCTGGTTCAAGCTAAGATGCTTCCCGCGGACGCATCCTATCCGAAGGATCTGGTGGAATTTGAACACTGTGTAAAATATTCCGTAAAAGTATAATAAAAAACTGATATCCTCTCTTCCGCTCCCGGAATGGAGAATATCAGTTTTATTTTTCGTCAACTCAGATTATTCGTTATCCTTGCCGAGCTTCTTGCGCTCGTAAAGACATCCCATGAAAAAGGCAAGAACGCCTACGCCGATACCTGTCTGCAGACAGAAAATCAAGCTCTCGATCTCTCCCGGAAGCTCTCCGCCGATAGCGGTCTCCAGCACCGGCTCAAACCACGGCTCGTATGCTTCTCCCTTGATTTCCTCCACCATCACGCTTCCGGCGTCATCAGATCCGCCAAACTCCGCGCCACGCAGCGCCAGAAACGGTCCAACTACCATAATCGCTACAAGAATAAGTAAAATAGCTATTGTTTTTTTATTCTTAGACGTCATTATTTTCCCCCCTCTGTTGCATAATGAATTGCTTTCAGCTCACTCTGCGCAAAGCTTTCCAAAGCGATCATGATCACAACGGTAAGGATACCCTCAATGACGGCCAGCGGAAGCTGTGTCGGAGCAAAAATACCTAAAAACTTCACAACAGACGCCATGAAGCCACCCTCTGCGGACGGATAAGCCATTGCAAGCTGAACACTGGTTACACAGTAGGTGAACAGATCGCCAAGTGCTGCTGCAAGGAAAATGGTCACCTTGCGGTTCACATTTGTCTTGGACAAGCCCATATAGATCAGCCATGAAAGGATCGGTCCTGCGATCGCCATGGAGAAGCAGTTTGCTCCAAGTGTAGTCAGTCCGCCGTGAGCCAGCAGAATTGCCTGAAATACCAGTACGATCAGACCGAGTACGCTGACTGCGGACGGTCCGAACAGAATCGCTCCAAGACCGGTACCGGTCATGTGTGAGCAGCTTCCGGTTACAGACGGAATCTTCAGGGAAGACAGCACAAATACAAATGCACCCGCCATAGCGATTAGCGTCATGGACTTGCGGTTCTCCTTTACACTCTTATTTAGAGACTTAAATCCGAGAAACAGGAACGGAAGACAGATCACACCCCACGCAACACAGAATACTGGCGGAAGATATCCCTCCATAATGTGCATGGCTCCCGCAGTCGGTGCAATTGCAAACGCCAGTACGAAGGTCAGTGCAAGCGTCCACCATCTCTTTTTGTTCTTAGTCATAAGAATCTCCTCTCTTTTTCTTTTCCTTGTCCGTGCATATTTCACAAACATTTTCAGTGTAATAGCGCAGTATACCAAAAGTCAAGCGCATTTTCATTCTAATGACTGTGATTATGGATGTGCATGGGATTATATACAAAATGATGGTGCGCATGGGTATGCACCAGTTTTCCGTGATGATGCGCATGGGTATGAGTATAGCCCTCATACAGCTTCTCATTGCCGAGCGTATCCCGGATCATAACACCTGTGCTGACCGCCATCAGCAACAGCGCCAGATAAAACTGCAGCCCCGGCCGCTCTCCTACCAGCAAAAAGCTAAAACCCACTCCCAGAAACGGCGCCACCGCATAAAAGGCGCTTGTCTTGGCAGCCCCGAGCGTATGCTGCGCCAAAATGTAAAAATTGATGCTCAGCCCGTAGGAGACAAATCCCAACAGCATGATCCTCAAGAGCAGCAATGGCTCCGGAAGCCCCTCGCCTGCCAATATCGCGATACAGATTCCGCCGATACCGGAGAAGATCCCCTTGATCAGCACGATCTGTTCGGAGCTCTTGTCACTGATATTTCTCGTACAATTGTTTTCCATCCCCCAACAGATACAGGCTGCAAGCACAAACAGCGCTCCCTTATTGATCATCCATCCCGCGGTACCCTCAAAGCCCAAAAGAATGCCGGAAAGCATCACGAAAGCAATGGCGAGACACAGGCGCTTTGATATCTTCTCCCGAAAGATGGCAAATGCAATCACCGAAGTGGCGACGATCTCAAAATTGTTCAGCAAGGAAACCGTCGCGGATGTGGTGTATTTGATACCGAACATCAGGAAAATCGGAGCCGCGATATCCAGCACCACCATTGCTATGGTGTAGAGCATATCGCTGCGTTCCAGCCAGCGTTCCTTCTCCAAGCGCCCGCCCGCTTTTTTCAATGTCAACAGCAAGCCCATTCCGAGCCCCGCACCCAGATATAAAAATCCCGCCAGCATCATCGGTGGTGCCTCATACATCAGCAGCTTGGATACAGGGATATTGATCGCATAAAAGGCGGCTGCCAGTATTGCATATATCATCGCCTTTTTCTTGTTGTTCATATACTAACATTCTCCTTTTTCTATGTAAGCATGACATGTAAAAGCTCTCCCTCGGGGGAACAGGTCTGTCTCAGACATCTGTTCCCTGAAGGAGAGCTATCATTATATCATTCTATCGATCAACGAGATGCCACAGTCTATCTTGAGCAGAACTCATGATTATGCAGCAGCTCATGCTCCTTACCCTTGAGCATTCCTTCGTAGAGGGAAATCACCATCGGGTTCTCATCGGACTTCTTGATCACAGATACATTATCTGCCTTATAGATACCTGCGGTACGCGCTGCCTTGGTGCGGTCTCCTGCCAGTCTCGGCTGACCACCGCCCATGACACAGCCGCGACGGCATGCCATGATCTCGATCAGATGATAATTCTTCTCACCGCTTCTCACCTGATCCATCACCTTTCTGGCATTGGCCAGTCCGCTGGCTACACAGATATTCACATCAATGCCGTTGTACGGAATCGTAAATTCACGGATAAACTCATCCTCTCGCACGCCACACTCTGCGATCTTCTCTAGCGTCGCCTTATCGTGTCCGGATACCAGTCTGCGGATAACCGCCTCTGTTACACCACCGGTAACGCCAAAGATTACACCACCACCGGAACCAAATCCGAACGGGATATCAGAAGACTCCGGCTCCAGTTCTGCAAAATCAATACCGGTAGTACGGATCATATCGATCAGCTCATTGGTGGTGAGTACATAGTCTGTATCCTTCTCGCCCTTCGTATAACTGTTCGGACGATTTGCCTCCATCTTCTTCGCGGTACACGGCATGATCGATACCATCACCGTCTTCTTGCCCTCTCCGTTCGCCGGATCGCGGAAGTATTCCTTAACCACTGCAGACAGCATACCCTGCGGGGAACGGCAGGTGGATACATTCTCAGAATACTCCGGGAACTGATCACCTACGAACTTCACCCATGCCGGACAGCAGGAGGTCAGGAGCGGAAGCTTGCCGCCATTCGCTACTCTGTCGAGAAACTCTGCAGTCTCTTCCATAATCGTAAGATCCGCACTGAACGTCGTATCATAGACTTCATCAAAGCCCATACGATGGAGTACACTGACGATCTTACCCATCACACTCTTGCCCTTTGCCAGACCAAAGGCATCGCCTACCGCCACACGCACTGCCGGTGCTACCTGACATACCACTCTGGTATCAGGATCTGCGAGTGCTTCCCAGACCTCTGTCTTATTGTGACGGATGGAGATCGCGCCTGTCGGACAGAATACGCGGCACTGTCCGCAGTTGACACAGTCTGTCGTACTGATCTCACGGTCAAAGGCCGGCATCACCATTGCATCGGAGCCACGCTCTGCAAATCCGAGAGCGCCTACACTCTGCAGCTCTTCACACACGCGAACGCAGTTGCCGCAGAGGATACATTTATTCGGATCGCGCACGATGGACGGCGAACTAAAGTCCAAGGGACGCATCTCTTTGTAATTATCAAAACGCACATGCATCACGCCGAAACGATGTGCCAGCGTCTGCAGATTACAGTTACCGCTCTTCTCACAGGTGGTACAGTCTCTGCAATGCGCTGCAAGCAGAAGCTCAATGATCAGCTTGCGATATTTGCGGAGCTTGCCGGTATTGGTAAAGATCACCATACCATCTCTGGGCTCCTCAGAGCAGGATGCAAACATCTTGCCCCTGTCATCCTCTACCGTACACAGACGACATGCGCCGAACGTGGACAGCTCGGAATGATAACACAATGTCGGAATATCAATACCTGCTTTTCTGATAATGGTAAGGACATTGCGCTCATTGGTAAATTCTACTTTTCTACCATCTATTGTAATTGTTCCCATGATCGTCCCTCCTTACGCTTCTATATATACGGCATCAAATGCGCAGTTATCCTTACATGCTTCACACTTGATACAGATATTCGGGTCAATATGGTAACATTCCTTGCGAACGCCTGTGATAGCGCCAACCGGACAGTTCTTCGCACACTTTCCGCAGCCCTTACAGAACTCCGGATTGATAACAAATCTGCGCATAGCGGAGCAAACCTTCGCTTTACACTTATGATCACGGATATGCTCCTCATACTCGTCACGGAAGGTTCTCAGCGTACTGAGTACCGGAAGCGGAGCGCTCTTGCCGAGTCCGCACAGAGCCATGCTCTTTACCATCTCTGCCAGCTCCTGCAGGCGGTCAAGATCTTCCATCTCGCCCTTGCCTGCCACGATCTTCTCCAGAATCTCCAGCATACGCTTCGTACCCTCACGGCAAGGTACACACTTACCACAGGACTCTCTCTGCGTAAAGCTCATGAAGAAACGTGCAACCTCAACCATACAGGTATTGTCATCCATAACTACCAGACCGCCGCTGCCAACGATAGCGCCGTATTTCTTGATAGATTCGAAATCAAGAGGAACATCCAGATGCTGCTCCGTCAGACATCCGCCGGACGGTCCGCCGATCTGCACTGCCTTAAAGGTTCCGCCATCCTTCAGTCCGCCGCCGATATCAAAGATGATCTCACGCAGCGTCGTTCCCATCGGTACCTCGATCAGACCTGTATTCTGGATAGAACCGGTCAGGGAGAACGTCTTCGTTCCCGGAGTTCCCTCTGTACCGATACTGCGATACCAGTCTGCACCCTGCAGAACGATCTTCGGTACATTCGCATAGGTCTCTACATTATTCAGAACGGTCGGCTTCGCCCACAGACCCTTCTCGACGGTACGAGGTGGCTTTACACGCGGCATACCGCGGTTACCCTCGATCGATGCCGTCAACGCAGAGCCCTCACCGCATACGAATGCGCCGGCACCGCGATTGATGTGCATATGGAAGCTGAAATCTGTTCCGAGAATATTGTCACCGAGCATATGGCGCTTCTCCAGCTCAGCGATCGCGTGTTTCAGTCTTGCTACAGAGTTCGGATACTCTGCACGAACGTATATGTAACCGTTTGCGGATCCTACCGCATAACCGGCGATCATCATACCCTCAATCAGCTTATACGGATCACCCTCCATGACGGAACCATCCATGAACGCACCCGGATCACCCTCGTCACCGTTACATACTACATAGCGATCCTTCTCAGCCTGACGGGCTACCTGCTTCCATTTCCTTCCGGTAGGGAAACCACCGCCGCCGCGTCCACGCAGACCGGACTGGTCAACCACATCCACAACGTCTTCCGGCTTCATCTCAAACAGTGCCTTCTGGAATGCGGTAAAGCCGCCGCTTGCCAGATACTCGTCAAAAGATTCCGCATCAAATTTGCCGCAGTTCTCCAGAACGATTCTGGTCTGCTTCGCGATAAACGGAATCTCATCCGGGCTGACATAAGCTGTATCCTTCTGCTTATAAAGCAGACGCTCCAGAATGTCGTCACCCTTCACGCTGCGGTCAAAGATCTCCTTACAATCCTCCAGCTGTACCTTCGTATACTGGATGACCTTATCGCCCTTCTGAATACGAACCAGAGGTCCGAGCTCACAGACGCCCTGACATCCAGTCTTCTTAATACCTACGTGCTCACCCTCGTCATGAGGCGCAAACTCCAGCTTGATGCCCGGCTCATCCTTCGCGATCTTTACAAATTCATCGTAAATCTTATGAGATCCGGTCGCAATACATCCGGTGCCTGAACAGACAAGAATTCTGCAATCATAAGAGGTCAGCTCCTGTTTTGCGGCTTCCGAGATCTTCAATAATTCTTCTCTATTCTCAATCATCGTTGTCACCTCTCAATTCGTGAATCAGCTCCAGAACCTTCTCCGGAGTCATCTTCGGATGTACGTCATCATTTACCATGACTGTCGGTGCAAGTCCGCATGCACCCAGACAGGATACGGTCTCCACCGTGAACAACATGTCATCGGTCGTATGCTTCTTTGCACTAAGACCCAGCTCCTTCTGGAACGCCTCCAGAATCGGTGCGGACTTGCGCACGTGACAGGCTGTTCCGTCACACACCTTAATGATATATTTTCCCTTTGCCTCAAAGGAAAAATTCTCGTAAAATGTCGCCACGCTGTAGGCTTTTGCTTCTGTGATACCAATCTGTTCCGCAACATAAGTCAGCAGCTCTCCGGGCAGGTAACGGTATACACCTTGAATATCCTGCATAATTGGAATCAGAGAAGATGCCTTTTTACCGTAGAAAGCGATGATCTCATCCGCCTTCTGATAAAATGATTGATCCAGCATTTCTTACCCTCCTTCATTTTATATATTTTTCACAATATATTTACCTTATTTTACCCTATATCATTTATTTTGACAACAATAGATACTTTTTTAACAATCTTATTTTGTTATACCTAACTAATTCTCGAGATAATATATACATTCTTTTGCACTCATATAACAAAAAAAGCCCCAAAAATATCCGACCGGATATTTTTGAAGCCTTCTTAATCTAATATGATATATGTTCAGCCCGAAAGCCAAGGAATTACTTCAACGCCTTCAGGGTACTGCAGAGCAGCTCCCACGTTCTCTGTGTAGATGAGATGCTCAGCCGTTCTCTCGTGGTATGGATATTCTGCATCTGCGGACCGAAGGATACCGCGTCCAGTCCCGCAAGCTTCTGCGCAAACAGTCCGCACTCCAGTCCGGCATGGATGCCCTCTACTACCGGCTCTTCCCCGTACTGCTGCTTATATACCTCTACCATGACCTCACGCAATCTGGAATCAGCCTTATATTCCCAGCCCGGATAGTCCCCGTAGGTATCCACGCAGCCGCCATTCAGAGATGTCAGAACACGCAGTCTGTTCAGCAGCGCATGCTTCTCCGTCTCGCAGGAGCTGCGTACAGAAAAGGATACACAGATCTCCTTCTCCTGCGTTGCCAGAATCCCCGGATTCAGGGAAGTCTGCACAAGTCCTTCCACCTCCGGACTCATACGCTGCACGCCGTTTGGCATCAGCCCAAGAAACGCCATCACCTGCGATGCGGCATTCCCGGTAAGTACCTCCACATCCTTTTCGCCACGCTCCTTCATGGTAAGCCTGATGTCAGGATCCACTGAGCTGTACTCCTGCACGATCTCATCAAAGGAACGCTTCAGTGTATCGATCACCTGCTCTACCTTATCAGAAGCAACTGCCAAAGCGGCATCCGCAAATACGGCGATCGCATTATCCGCCTCTCCTCCGCTTACAGATACAAGGGAAACCTCCGGATTCTCTCTCTCAGCCAGAAGGATCCGTCCAAGCGCCACAATGGCATTGGCGCGCCCAAGATGGATCTCCGCTCCGGAATGACCGCCCTTAAATCCGTCCAGACGAAGCTCCAGCACGGCTGCCTTCTTCACTTCTCTCTCAAATCCGAAGCTGCAGTCTGCCCGCAGACCTCCCGCACAGCTTATGGTGAAAACGCCCTCGTCTTCAGAATCCATATTCAGGAACAGACGTCCCTTCAAATCCGATACGTCAATTGCTGCTGCGCCGAGAAGACCAACCTCCTCGTTCGTCGTAATGATCACTTCAAGAGGCGGATGCTCCAGCGTATCATCATCCAGCACTGCCAGAGCATACGCTACGGCGATACCGTCATCACCGCCCAGAGATGTCCGCTTCGCCAGAAGCAGGTCTCCGTCTATCGCAAGATCCAATCCCTCCACGGTCATATCCTTCGCACAGTCCGCTTCCTTCACAGCTACCATATCCATATGTCCCTGCAGAATGACCGGATCAGAATTCTCATAGCCGTGCGTACCGTCCTTCCAAATAATGACGTTCTTCGCCTCATCCTGACGATACCTCAGTCCCCGCTCCTTCGCGAAATTCACAAGATAATCACTGATCTGATCCAGATTATGGGATCCGTGAGGAATCCCGCAGATCTCTTCAAAAAATCGAAATACACCCTGTGGCTGTAAATGTCCCAAAATACTCATAATGTCCTCCCGAAACTCATTATAAAAAAAGATTTCACTTTGATTTCCTTTGATAAATTTCTTTCATCATGTGAAATTATATTTTTAGTCGTCCGATTATGTCAAGTAGATTTCCAAATAATCACGTCGATCAACGATATCAAATAGCTTTTCCAATAATCACGCTGCCCGACTAGGTCAGGTAGTTTTCATACTACAAAAAAACTCCCCCTGACAGCTGCGGAATGCTATCAGAGGGATTCACGCCGTAACAGTCACCGAAGAACTGCGGAATATCTTCGGATATTCTACGGAATGAAGGAGGTATTGTGTATTCTCCTTGCATTGAGATTCATCCATAATTATGTATCTGTTCACCCTTGCAGACACGGATTACAAACCTTGCGGCTTGGTCGGATGTCGCGCTTAACCCAGGAGCACATCTCATATATCAGGCAGGTTTCCTGACTCACAGATCAATGCTCACTTCACCTTCTCACACTATAGGGCTGTGCAATGGTAAATCGAAGCTCGCTCCCTGTTCACAGTGACCGGTTCGCTTGGGATTCACACCCAATTCCCTCTTCAGGATCTATCGTTAATCTATAAATCCTGCACCTAATACAGCAATAATAATTACACGCTTATAGTTTAGTCAAGCTGTCCAATTTTGTCAACACTTTTTTGAGATTTTTCTTAAAAATTATCTCAAAAGCATTAGAAAAATGCGCGA
>JAUNCG010000113.1 GCA_030526715.1 Eubacteriales bacterium | reverse complement strand
CGGGTTTCCCTTCCTTCTTCCAGCGGTTTATTGAGTTCTTCCGTACCTGCAAGTACAAAGCGTCCATCACGAATGAGGTCGATCTTCCTTCCGTCCCGGGTCAATACCGTGATCGCCTTCAGTTCATCATACGGTATCGTGATATCGGTATGACATCCGAGATACGCCTTTGAAACATCCTCTTTTCTGAGAATGGATACTTCATTATCCCGCGCAATGATCTCTTTCCCGTTCGGATTGTAAACAGCCGTGTCCTCCGCCCAGCTATAGCAGGTATCTCCAACCGCAAAATGCGGGCCGGTTTTTTCCGCGATCAGAATCGGCAGCTTTGCACCGATATCATATTTTCTCGCCATCTGATATGCTGTGGTGTTTGTGCCGATGGCAAATTCACCCATAGGAAGCGTATCATGATGGAACAATACATTTTCCCGGATATAGGCGCGATTTTTTTCTTCTGTATCGAAATTCTCACAGGTATAGTCTTTGATCATTCCGTCCTCAAAGGTCAGAGCAAGCTGTTTGAATTTCAGCTCCTCGAGATATACCTCGCTGACATGAAGCACTCCGTGTGTCCCCTTCAGACGTGGGGAGGTGAATACTTCTCCCACCGGGATATTCACATCAGCTACACAGTTTTCAAACAGGGTCTCCTTATCAGGATCCTTCATGGAGGTCAGCTGTACATACAGATCCGTGCGGTTCTCTCCGCTTCCCAGAATATGCACCTGCTCTCCCTGATCCAGAGCATCGATCAGCACCTGCTGAATTCTTTGGTAGAGTGTATAATCCAGCGTATTGATCTTCACCGTCTCCTCAAAGATCTCCTCAAATTGCTCACCGATCTCCGGAACCGGAAATGCGATGATGGTAAAGCTGCGTTCCTCTCCCTTGATATATCGATTCGTGATCTGACCTGCTTCATTTGACAGCTCTACGGCCAGCTTTTGCTGTTTCTCCGACAGACGGTACGCTTCCTCCTTCGCCTGCGGCACAAAGGGAGTCTCACCGAAGATCTCAATTACCGCAGGACCCGCGTGGGTATTGGCAAGCTCCTTGTATTCCTCATACGCTGTACGCATGACTCCGAGCTTGCGCTCCAAAAATGCCCGATCCAGATAAATGGCATTGTCGCCCTTGTGGTCATAATCAAATTGTTTATTCGGGATAGCTCCGTAATAACCTCCACGGATATGCTGATTCTTATTAACGCTGTGAGAGGCGCAACGATAGATCACCGGCTGCAATCCCATAGCATGAAAATTCTCGATCGCCTTGCGTACCACACGCTCAAAGCCAAGGATATACCGGATATTGACCGTCTTCTTTTTGGAAAGATCCTTATTGCCGAGTACAAAACCGATCCGATAGCCTTCTGTATATACGCTCGCGAGCTTATCTATCTGCTCCTGCGGAAGACGATTCAAAAATTCTGCTGTCTGCACGACCCCCGAAGAAATATATTCTCCGAATTTGTAAAGATAACGGATATCCGTCAGATCCTCCTCCATGATCAGCTTCGTTGCAAAGTCCAGCGCAGGGTCTACCGCCTCGCGGATCCGGTAGGTCACAAAATGGTCGCTGTAATCACTCACATACCAGTAAATGATCTGCTGGATCTCCCGATAAGTCGGAAGCTCCTGCCGCTCAAAGCAATTATAGATCTCGATCAAAAGCTCACTAAGAATCAACATATCTTCCGAACGCTGTTCAAACGCGTAGACGATCATTCCCCGCAATTCCGCATATAAAAAGGAAAGAATCCGTCCATGTACTTCTCCCAGCTTCTCCACCGCATACTTCGGATTGCCATAGCTTTCCTCGTAATGCTCCGGAAGAATGTCCTCGTACAGACTGTAATTCAGCTTTTTCCACTGCTCTAATGTGAGCTCTCCCAGTTCCCCTTTTGAAATCTGTTCGGACAGATCATACATCCTACGGACAAATGCTGCCATCTCACAAAAATACGCTCTAAATGGTTCCGGCACTTCATGCTCCTGTTCTACCAGCGCCAGACGTTCCATTGCGAGCGTCATCCTCTCCTGCATCAATTCATCTACATGCTGCATATAGTATTTCCTTTCTAATTCATCATTTTTCATCTCAGTCGGGGGCTAAATCCCCAAAATTCGCTATTTAACTGCCTCTTCTTCTGATGATGCAGATCACTCTTTCCGACTGTCAGACTCCGATCAGATAGAGTCCAAGCCAGATCACCAACATCACTCCGGAAAGTATTGATCCGATCTTCGGATAACGATATTTGATATTTTTCTCAGAAAAGCTGAGAATCCCCACTCCGAAGCCACACAGAGCGAACAGAAATCCAGAGATACCGAACGTTCCTGCATAGATGCCCGCTTCTCCACGCTCATAATAAGAAATATAGACGATTACCAGCAACAGTACCAGAGATACCGTTCCCATAATCGTCGAAATTATTCCATTTACGGAATTTTTTTTCTCCGCAAAGGAATACATCATCTTTTTAGCCATACTTTTTTCTCCTCAACATATCGCAGACAAGAAATAGCAGAAAACCGATCAAGCCTCCGAGGGTATTCAAAAACAAATCATCCACGTCAAAGCTGCCCACCTTCAGTAACAGCTGGGCACATTCCACCAACAGGCTGAACTCAAAGCTGAGCAGTACGATCGCGAAAAGCTTACGCGCCTTGCGGCACAGCACCGGCAGGATCGCGCCAAACGGAATAAAGCAGATAACATTTCCCGCAATATTCACGATCACAGCCTTCATCCCCAGCAATTCCCGATGATTCCAAAATCTGCGAATCTCACGAAATAATACAAGATTATATGTATAGCCGCGCTCCGTGTTCACTCTCCCGAAGCCCTCTGCAAAAAACAGAAAGTAGATCATGAACACGAGATACACGGCAAACAAACATATGCTGAACCACTGTATCTTTTGTTTTGTCTTTTTCTTCATAACAAAATATTTTTTCTGGATGCCAAAAGTCTTGCTCCGTTCACAATTGCAAGCACACCGGTCACCACACCTGTCACCAGCACAAGAACACCCAGCGCAATATTGCCCGCACCGATTCTGCTGATACTGTGATACATCTTCTCCTGCTCGTTCATTTTAGACTCCTTTCACACCATACTGCTCATAATAAGCATCGATTGCCGCCTTCAGGGTATCGTCAATTACGATCTGTCCCAAGCATTCCTGATTGTGCAGACACTCTACGACCTCCTCCATAGTCACGATCGCATTCGCCGGAAAACCGTATTTTTCCTGAATCTCATCCAATGCGCTCCTGTCGCCCTTACCGCGCTCCATGCGGTTCAGAGACACCATCAGCCCCTTGATCTCCACATCCGCCTGCTCCTTCAGGATCGGGAAGGTCTCCTCGATGGATTTGCCGGAGGTCGTCACATCCTCGATGATCACCACACGGTCACCGTCCTTCAGCTTGCTTCCAAGGAGAATACCGGTATCGCCGTGATCCTTCACTTCTTTGCGATTGGAGCAGTAACGGATATCCTTTCCGTACAGCTCGCTGATGGCCATGGTCGTGGCTACCGACAGGGGAATTCCCTTGTATGCCGGTCC